>NZ_VIVR01000001.1:7266153-7568909 GCF_007828955.1 Kitasatospora atroaurantiaca
CCGAGACCACGTCCATGGCGTAGCTCGGCGAGGCCGGGTCGAGCAGCTCGAAGGCGGCCAGCGCGAACATGGAGAGCGGCTGGTTGAGGGCGAAGTTCTCCTGCAGGTCGACGGTGAGGCGGACGATCCGGCCCTCGGCGTCCGGCTCCGGCAGCCGCTCGACCACGCCGCCGGCCACCAGTGAGCGGTAGATGGCGATCGCGGAGCGGATGTGGCGGCGCTGGGCCGAGCGCTCCTCGTGGTTGTCGGTCAGCAGCTTGCGCATGGCCTCGAAGGCGTTGCCGGGGCGGCCGATCACCGAGAGCAGCATCGCGTGGCTGACATTGAAGCGGGAGACCAGCGGCTCGGGGTCGGCGGCGATGAGCTTCTCGAAGCCCTCCTCCGTCCAGCCGACGAAACCTTCCGGCGCCTTCTTCCGGACCACCTTGCGCTTCTTCTTGGGGTCGTCGCCCGCCTTGGCGACGGCCTTCTCGTTCTCGATGACGTGTTCGGGCGCCTGGGCGACCACCTGGCCGACGGTGTCGAAGCCGGCCCGGCCCGCGCGGCCGGCGATCTGGTGGAACTCGCGGGCCCGCAGGGTGCGCACCCGGATGCCGTCGTACTTGGACAGCGCGGTGAAGAGCACCGTGCGGATCGGCACGTTGACGCCGACGCCCAGGGTGTCCGTGCCGCAGATGACCTTGAGCAGACCCGCCTGCGCCAGCCGCTCGACCAGGCGGCGGTACTTGGGCAGCATGCCCGCGTGGTGCACGCCGATGCCGTGCCGGACGTAGCGGGAGAGGTTGCGGCCGAACTTGGTGGTGAAGCGGAAGTTGCCGATCAGGTCGGCGATGGCGTCCTTCTCCGCCTTCGAGCACATGTTGATGCTCATCAGCGACTGCGCCCGCTCCACCGCCTCCTTCTGGGTGAAGTGCACCACGTAGACCGGCGCCTGACCGGTCTTCAGCAGCTCCTCCAGGGTGTCGTGCATGGTGGTGCGCCGGTACTCGTAGTACAGCGGCACCGGGCGGGTGGCCGAGCGGACCACGCTGGTGGGCCGGTCGGTGCGCCGGGTCAGGTCCTCCTCGAAGCGGCGGACGTCGCCGAGGGTGGCCGACATCAGCAGGAACTGCACGTGCGGCAGCTCCAGGAGCGGGATCTGCCAGGCCCAGCCGCGGTCCGGCTCGGCGTAGAAGTGGAACTCGTCCATGACGACCTGGCCGATGTCGGCCTGGGCGCCGTCGCGCAGGGCGATGTTGGCGAGCACCTCGGCGGTGCAGCAGATGATCG
The DNA here is from genome assembly GCF_007828955.1 of Kitasatospora atroaurantiaca. NCBI lineage: Bacteria > Bacillati > Actinomycetota > Actinomycetes > Kitasatosporales > Streptomycetaceae > Kitasatospora > Kitasatospora atroaurantiaca. Next base: position 7,267,423 of record NZ_VIVR01000001.1, read on the forward strand.
GCGCGGTCGGGTTGACGCTGGCGTCGCCGGTCATCATGCCGACCTGCTCGGTGCCGAAGATCTTGCACAGGTCGAAGAACTTCTCCGAGACCAGGGCCTTGATCGGCGCGGTGTAGAAGGTGCGCTTGCCCTCGGCCAGCGCGGCGAAGTGCGCACCGGCCGCGACCAGGCTCTTCCCGGAGCCGGTCGGCGTGGCGAGGATGACGTTGTTGCCCGAGACCAGCTCGATCAGCGCCTCCTCCTGGGCGGGGTACAGCGTGATGCCGCGCTCCTGCGCCCACTCGGCGAAGGTCTCGTACAGCGCATCGGGGGTGGCGGGCTTCGGCATCAGGTCCAGGAGGGTCACCCGGCTATCTTGCCTGCTCCGGATCACCTCGGGCAAAGGCCCCACCTGCCCGGCTGCTGCGCCCGAAACACTCCGGCCCCAACAGAAACTCCGAAGTAACGCTTCGAACCCCTAATTGTGATGTTTATCGGAAATCAATTTCTGATGTTGTCGTGGCGGAACGGAAAGAACCTGAGAGCGTTACAGCGTGGCACTACAACTGGCGGCCAGGAACTCCTAATCTCAGCGGTCTACAGAGCCTTCCGCGAGGAGATGACCGATGAGCCGAGTGGTGCGAGCTGCCCTCTTCCAGACCACCTGGACAGGGGACACGGAGTCGATGATCGCGGCCCATGAGAAGGCCGCCCGGGACGCTGCGGCGCAGGGCGCGCAGATCATCGGCTTCCAGGAGGTCTTCAACGCCCCGTACTTCTGCCAGGTGCAGGAGCCGGAGCACTACCGCTGGGCCGAGCCCGTCCCGGACGGCCCGACCGTGGTCCGGATGCAGGCGCTGGCCCGGGAGCTCGGGCTGGTGATCGTCGTCCCGGTGTACGAGGTCGAGCAGTCCGGCTTCTACTACAACACCGCCGCCGTGATCGACGCCGACGGTTCGTACCTCGGCAAATACCGCAAGCACCACATCCCGCAGGTGAAGGGCTTCTGGGAGAAGTACTACTTCAAGCCCGGCAACCTCGGCTGGCCGGTCTTCGACACCGCCGTCGGCAAGGTCGGCGTCTACATCTGCTACGACCGGCACTTCCCCGAGGGCTGGCGGGCGCTCGGCCTCGGCGGCGCCGAGATCGTCTACAACCCCTCGGCCACCAGCCGGGGCCTGTCGGCGTACCTCTGGCAGCTGGAGCAGCCGTCCGCCGCGGTCGCCAACGAGTACTTCATCGCCGCGATCAACCGGGTCGGCACCGAGGAGTACGGCGACAACGACTTCTACGGCACCTCCTACTTCGTCGACCCGCGCGGCCAGTTCGTCGGTGACGTGGCCTCGGACAAGGACGAGGAGCTGGTGGTCCGCGACCTGGACATGGACCTGATCGACACCGTCCGCCAGCAGTGGGCCTTCTACCGGGACCGCCGCCCGGACGCGTACGGTCCGCTCACCGAAGCCTGATGCCCGACCGGAAGCCTGATGGGCCCAAACACCTGAAAGAGGAGGCAATGTGACCCGTACGGTGATCCGCGGCGGTCTGGTGATCACGGCAGCCGAGGAGCTGGCGGCCGACGTACTGATCGAGGGGGAGCAGGTCGTCGCCCTCGCCTCGTCCGGCAGCAGCGTCGCCGAGGGCTGGACGGCCGAGCACGTCATCGACGCCACCGGGCAGTACGTCATCCCCGGTGGCGTCGACGCGCACACCCACATGGAGCTGCCGTTCGGCGGCACCTCGGCGTCCGACACCTTCGAGACCGGCACCCGCGCCGCCGCCTGGGGCGGCACCACCACCATCGTCGACTTCGCGGTCCAGTCCGTCGGCGGGACGCTGCGCGAGGGCCTGGACGCCTGGCACGCCAAGGCCGAGGGCAACTGCGCGATCGACTACGCCTTCCACATGATCCTCGGCGACGTCACCGAGGGCAGCCTCAAGGAGATGGACCTCCTGGTGGGGGAGGGCGTGACCTCCTTCAAGCTGTTCATGGCCTACCCCGGCGTCTTCTACAGCGATGACGGCAAGATCCTCCGGGCCATGCAGCGCGGCGCCGACAACGGCGGCCTGATCATGATGCACGCCGAGAACGGCATCGCGATCGACGTCCTGGTCGAACAGGCCCTGGCCGCCGGCAAGACCGACCCGCGCTACCACGGCGAGGTCCGGCACGAACTCCTGGAGGCCGAGGCGACCCACCGCGCCATCAAGCTCGCCCAGGTCGCGGGCGCGCCGCTGTACGTGGTCCACGTCTCGGCGGCATCGGCGGTCGCCGAGCTGGCGGCCGCGCGGCGCCAGGGGCTCAACGTCTTCGGCGAGACCTGCCCGCAGTACCTGTTCCTCTCCACCGACAACCTCGCCGAGCCCGGCTTCGAGGGCGCCAAGTACGTCTGCTCGACGCCGCTGCGACCGAAGGAGCACCAGGCCGAGCTCTGGAAGGGACTGCGCACCAACGACCTGCAGGTCGTCTCCACCGACCACTGCCCGTTCTGCTTCGTCGGCCAGAAGGAACTCGGCCGGGGCGACTTCTCCAAGATCCCCAACGGCCTGCCGGGTGTCGAGAACCGGATGGACCTGCTGCACCAGGCCGTGGTGGACGGGCACATCTCGCGCCGGCGCTGGATCGAGATCGCCTGCGCCACCCCGGCCCGGATGTTCGGCCTCTACCCGCGCAAGGGCACCATCGCCCCCGGCGCCGACGCCGACATCGTCGTCTACGACCCGGCCGCCGTGCAGACGGTCTCGGCCGCCACCCACCACATGAACGTCGACTACTCCGCGTACGAGGGCAGGCAGCTCACCGGCAAGGCCCGCACCGTGCTCTCCCGGGGCACCGTCGTGGTCGACGGCGACCGCTACCTGGGCCGGGCCGGCCACGGCCGCTTCCAGCCGCGTGCCACCTGTCAGTACCTCGTCTGATCCTTCGAAAGAGAGGCGCACGCCGTGGACATCGGCCTTGTGCTCCAGACCGACCCGCCGGCCCAGCTGCTCGTGGAGCGCATGAAGCGCGCCGAGGCCGCCGGGTTCACCCACGGGTGGACCTTCGACTCGGTGGTGCTCTGGCAGGAGCCCTTCGTCATCTACAGCCAGATCCTCGCGCAGACCGAACGCCTGATCGTCGGCCCGATGGTCACCAACCCCGCCACCCGCACCTGGGAGGTCACCGCCTCCCTGTTCGCCACCCTCAACGACATGTTCGGCAACCGCACCGTCTGCGGCATCGGCCGCGGCGACTCCGCGATGCGCGTCGCGGGCCGCAGCCCCGCCACCCTGGCCAGGCTCTCCGCCGCCATGCACGCCATCAAGGAGCTCGCCGAGGGCCGGGAGACCGAGGTCGACGGCACCGCCATGCACATCCCGTGGGTCAAGCCCGGCGCCTCCCTGCCGATCTGGATGGGCGCGTACGGGCCCAAGGCGCTCGCCCTGACGGGGCAGCAGGCGGACGGCTTCATCCTGCAGCTGGCCGACCCGTACCTGACGGAGTGGATGGTCAAGGCCGTCCGCGACGCGGCGGCGGAGGCCGGGCGCGACCCGGCCGCCGTCAAGATCTGCGTCGCCGCCCCCGCGTACGTCACCGAGGACGACTCGCCCGAGGCGCTGGCCCACGCCCGTGAGCAGTGCCGCTGGTTCGGCGGCATGGTCGGCAACCACGTGGCCGACCTCGTCTCCCGCTACGGCGAGCACTCCTCGATGGTCCCGAGGGCGCTCACCGCGTACATCAAGGACCGGCACGGCTACGACTACAGTCACCACGGCCGGGTGGACAACCCCGACACCGCCTTCGTCCCGGACGAGATCGTCGACCGCTTCTGCCTGATCGGCCCGCCGGAGGCCCAGCTCGCCAAGCTGGAACACCTGCGGTCCCTGGGCGTCGACCACTTCGCCGTCTACGCCATGCACGACGCCGTCGAGGCGACCATCGACGCGTACGGAAAGAGCGTCATCCCCGCGCTCAGCTGAACCTTCGTCAGACTGAACCTGCGTCAGGCTGAATCCGCGTCACCCGGCGGCCGTGCCCACGCGGCCGCCGGCCCCCCACCTGCCCGGGAGGCCGTACATGTCCGACACCAGAACCGACGGCCGGATAGAACCGGCCGAGGCTCTCACCGACCCCCGCTTCGCCAACGACGACTTGGTGCCCGTGCCCGTCGAGAGACGCACCTGGGGCACCTACAACTATCTGGCGCTCTGGGTCGGCATGGCCCACAACATCCCCTCCTGGACGCTGGCCTCCGGGCTGGTCGCGCTCGGCATGGACTGGAAGCAGGCCGTCCTCACCATCGCCCTGGGCAACCTCATCGTGCTCGTGCCGATGCTGCTCACGGGGCATGCGGGAACGAAGTACGGGATCCCGTTCCCGGTGTTCGCGCGGGCGTCGTTCGGGCTGCGCGGTGCCAACCTGCCGGCGCTGCTGCGCGCCGCCGTGGCCTGCGCCTGGTTCGGGATCCAGACCTGGATCGGCGGCGAGGGGATCTTCCTGCTGGCCGGGAAGCTCTTCGGCAGTGGCTGGCAGACCGCCGGTCAGGTCGCCGGGCAGCCTTGGACGCTGTGGCTGTCGTTCGGTCTGTTCTGGCTGATCGAGATCGCGGTGATCGCGCGTGGCATGGAGACACTGCGGCGGTTCGAGAACTGGGCGGCGCCGTTCGTGATCGTGGGCGCGCTGGCGCTGCTGGTGTGGATCGCGGTGAAGGCGGGCGGCTTCGGTCCGCTGCTCTCGCAGCCTTCGGCCCTCGGGTGGGGGAGCGGCTTCTGGAAGGTGTTCTTCCCCGCACTGATGGGCATGATCGGCTTCTGGTCCACGCTGTCCCTGAACATCCCGGACTTCACCCGCTTCGGCGGCAGCCAGCGGGCGCAGATGCGCGGCCAGGCGCTGGGCCTGCCGACCACGATGACGCTGTTCGCGCTGCTGTCGGTGCTGGTCACCTCGGGCTCGCAGGCGGTGTACGGCGTCCCGATCTGGGACCCGATCGCGCTCGCCGCGAAGATGGACAGCGTCGCGGGGACGCTCTTCGCCCTGCTGGTGGTCCTGGTCGCCACCCTGTCAGTGAACATCGCCGCCAACGTGGTCAGCCCGGCGTACGACCTGTCGCACCTGGTGCCACGGTTCATCAACTTCCGTACCGGGGCGCTGATCACGGGCGTGGTGGGGATCGCCATCATGCCGTGGAAGCTGATCGCCAACCCGCACGTCTACATCTTCACCTGGCTCGGCGTCGTCGGCGGCCTGCTCGGCACAGTCGCGGGCATCCTCATCGCCGACTACTGGATCGTCCGCCGCACCGAACTCGCACTCGACGAGCTCTACAGCCCCACCGGCCGCTACTGGTACACGGCCGGCTGGAACCTTCGCGCAGTCCTCGCCCTTCTCGTCGGCGGCCTCCTCGCCATCGGCGGCTCGTACTCGACCGTCGGCGCCGACGGCACCAAGCAGGGCCCCTTCCCCGCCGATGGCGTCATCCCCTTCCTCAAGCCCCTCGCCGACTACGGCTGGGCCGTCGGGCTCGCCTCCGCCCTCCTCCTGTACACCCTCCTCAGCCTCAACGCCCGCACCCGGCGCTGAGCTCTCACATCACCGCAGTCGCCCCGTCCTACAGCCGGGGCGACTGCGGTGATGTGCTCGGCGGCGTCGCTGAGTTCGCCGCCTCCGGCCCAAGGGCTACACCTGTGCGGCGGCGAGCTCCGCCAACTCCCGTTCGACGGCCTGCTGGTGTGCTTCGGCGTCCTCGCGGGCGCGCTTGGGGCTCCACCTTCCGGCCATCACGAAGACGAACGGCAGGAAGACCACCTGGCCGGCCACGCAGATCCACCACCAGGTCTGCCACTGGCCGGGGTTGTGCTCTGCTGCCTGCTTGACCTGGGGACCGTACTTCTGGAGCACCTGGAGTTGGGGCTGCGCCTTGGTGACCACGGCCAGGTCTGCCGCACCCACCTCCTGCACGGCCTGGGCGGCCAGTTGCGGCGGGACGCCGCCGGCCGGGTACTTGGCCAGTTCGGCGAAGAGCTGCGGGTGTGCCTTGACGACGGCCAGCGCCGGACCCGCCTGCGTTGCGGCGGCCTTCACCTCGGCGCCGTGTTCCACCAGCGGGGTCACCGAGCTGACCACGATCGGGACGCAGGCCGCCGAGACGGCCACCACGATCCGGATGATCCATCCCCAGACCGCAAGACCCGTGGCGGTGGCGGCAGGGTTGCGCCGCTCCACGGTCTCGGTGAAGCTCGCCATCCACGGTGCGTAGGCGATCCCGCTGAAGACGCCGATGCCGAGACACAACCAGGCGAACGTGGAGTAGGTGGTCTCCGGGTGCGTGGCGAGTACGGCGAAGACCGCGGTGACGACGGCCGAGCCGACGGCGCCGACGACCATGAAGGGCTTGCGCACCCGCAGCCGGTCCGAGAGCAGCCCGACCGCCACCAGGGTGACGGCGTTGGGTGCCCAGTACCAGTTGGCCAATGCGTTGGCGCGCTGCTCGCTGTAGCCGAAGGTGGTGGCGAAGTAGACGACGAAGTTGCCGACCGCCGCGAAGTAGAGCAGCAGGAAGACGCTGATCGCGAAGGCCGAGCCGATGACGTCCAGGCGGAGCATCTGCCGCCAGTGGCCCTTGGGCTGCTGCTCGGTCGAGGCTCCTGCGGCCCTCGCCTCGATCAGCGCCCGGTCGTTCATGCTGACCATGAGCTGGTCGCGGAGCCGGGGGGACAGCTCACGCAGGCCGACGAGGGCGACGGCGAAGACGGCCAGGCCGGCGATCCCGGAGTAGCGGAGTTCGTCCTGCCAGGTGGAGGAGGTGAGGGTGGCGCTGGTGACTCCGGTGACGACCAGGCTGCCGATCACCGGGCCCATGGTCCAGTAGCCCATCGCGGCGGCCCGGCCGATCTGGGGGGAGAAGTCCCGGATGAGTGCCGGGGTGGCCACGAGTACCACGCCCTCGACGAAGCTGACCGCGGCGAACAGGACCAGGTAGCTGTTCTTGTCCGACGCGAGGGGCAGCCCGAAGAGCAGCAGCAGTGCGGCGATCAGCAGCCCGTACACCACCAGGTTCGCCCGGCCCCAGCGGTCGGCGAGTCCGGCGACCAGGGAGGCGAACGCTCCGACGGCGTTGCCGATCACCGACACCCACACGAAGTAGCCGAAGGTCATGTGAAAGTGCGTGATGATCGAGGTGGCGACGCCGTACTGGATGTACAGCTCGTAGTACAGGACGACGGTGGTCGCCACCACGATCGCCAGGTAGGCGTAGCGGTGTGCGGCCTCGGGGTAGTGCGACAGTTCGCGGTGGAACAGGCGGGTGGCGATGGTGGACGCTTTGGCGGGGTCGTCGGGTCTGACGCTGTCGTCCACTGAGGACGGGGATACGGACATGCGGCCTCCTCCGGGGGGCACAGAAGTGCCTGTGATGTGGTGAGAGGTGCGTCCGGCAGCTGCGCAGTCGGTGAGTGGCCGTGGGCGGGTTCCGCCGCCGGTCCGGGCCGGGTGCTCGTGGACTGCTGCTGCCGGGTGTCTGCGCTGTCGTCGGTCTGGTCAAGGACGGAACCGTGTCGGTGCGCGAGCCAACGCCGTCGGCCCCCCGGCCTCTTGACGGGCTTCTGCTCCAAGGCCCTTGTGCGGGCCCGCCGTTCTCGGTTACTAAGCGCTCGCTCAGAATGGGTGGCTCGGGGACCCCTGTCAAGCTGTCGGGGCGAACTTCGCTCAGCTGGTCAGGGCACCAGCAGGGACACGGTCTCCGCGACGCAGGCAGGCTTCGCTCCGCCCTCGATCTGGACGGTGTGCCTCACGACGGCCTGCCTGCCCTGCGGCACGTCACGGAGGTCGATGAGCTCGGCACTCGACCGGATCCGGGAGCCGACCCGCACGGGGGAGGGGAAGCGGACCTTCTCGCTGCCGTAGTTGATTCCCATGGACACGCCCTCGACCCGGAAGATCTCCGCGCTGAGCGCCGGGATCATCGAGAGGGTGAGGTAGCCGTGGGCGATGGTGCCGCCGAAGGGCCCGGCCGCCGCCTGCGCGGGGTCGATGTGGATCCACTGGTGGTCGCCCGTCGCGTCGGCGAAGAGGTCGACCTGCTCCTGGGTGACGGTGTGCCATGCGCTGAGGCCGAGGCGTTCGCCCTTTGCGGCGGCGAACGCGTCGAGGTCCGGGAAGACGCGCATATCTGCTCCTGGTAGGTGAGTTGACGGTTGGTCAGGAAAATCAGGCAACTTCGAACAGTCCCGCGGCGCCCATGCCGCCACCGATGCACATGCTGACGACGACGTGGCGCACGCCCAGCCGCTTGCCCTCGATCAGCGCGTGGCCGACGAGGCGCGCGCCGCTCATCCCGTACGGGTGGCCGACGGCGACGGCTCCGCCGTTGACGTTGAAGCGGTCCGGGTCGATCCCGAGCTCGTCGCGGCAGTGGACCGCCTGCGAGGCGAACGCCTCGTTCAGCTCCCACAGGCCGATGTCGTCGATCGTGAGGCCGTGCTGCTTGAGCAGCTTGGGAATCGCGAACACCGGGCCGATGCCCATCTCGTCCGGCGCGCAGCCGGCCACGGCGATACCGCGGTACACGCCGAGCGGCTCCAGGCCGCGGCGCTGGGCCTCGCGGGCCTCCATCAGCACGGACGCCGATGCGCCGTCCGAGAGTTGGGAGGAATTGCCCGCGGTGACGCTCGCACGGGCGGTGACCTCGCCGTCCGCGAGTACGGGACGCAGGCCCTGGAGGGCTTCGAGGGTGGTCGAGGGCCGGTTGCCCTCGTCCCGGGTCAGTGTCACCGACTCCGAGCGGACCTCGCCGGATGCACGGTCGAGGACGAGCTTGGTGGTGGTCAGCGGAGCGATCTCCCGGTCGAAGCGCCCGGCTTCCTGAGCGGCGGCGGTGCGCTGCTGCGAGAGCAGGGCGAACTCGTCCTGGCGGTCACGGCTGACGCCGTACCGCTCGGCCACGATCTCGGCGGTGCGCAGCATCGGCAGGTAGGCGTCCGGCCGATGTTCGACCAGCCACGGGTCCAGCCGGCGGTGCGAGTTCGCGTGCTCGTTCTGCACCAGCGAGATGGACTCCACGCCACCGCCGACGGCGATGTCCATACCGTCGGCGATGATCTGCTTGGCCGCGATCGCGATCGCCATCAGCCCGGACGAGCACTGGCGGTCCACCACCATGCCGGGCACGGTGTCGGGCAGACCGGCCCGTAGTACGGCCTGGCGGGCGATGTTGAACCCCGACGCGCCCTCGGGCTGCGCGCAGCCCAGGATCACGTCCTCGACCTCGCCTCCCTCCAGACCGGCCCGCCGGATCGCGGTGGCCAGGGCGTGCGCGGCCAGCTCCTGCGGCTGGGTGTCGTTGAAGGCCCCGCGGTACGCCTTCGCGATCGGCGTGCGTGCGGTGGAGACGACGACTGCTTCCCTCATGGTGCTGCTCCTTCTCCGGTGGTTCGCCGGGACTCAGTCGCGCGGTCCGCCGGCGACGTAGATGACCTGGCCGGAGACGAAGGAGGCCTCGTCGCGGACCAGGAACGACGCCGTCGCGGCGATGTCCTCCGGTCGGCCGACCCGGCCGACCGGGATCTCGGCGACCGCCATGGCCTGGAAGTCCTCGAAACCCAGGCCCAGGCGGGTCGCGGTCGCGGCGGTCATCTCGGTGACGATGAAGCCGGGGGCGATGGCGTTCACGGTCACGCCGAACTTCCCGAGCTCGATCGCCAGGGTCTTGGTGAAGCCCTGGAGGCCCGCCTTGGCGGCGGCGTAGTTGGCCTGGCCGCGGGCGCCGAGTGCGGACACGCTGGAGAGGTTGACGATCCGGCCCCAGCCCTGCGCGGTCATGTGCTTCTGCACGGCGCGGCTCATCAGGAACGAGCCGCGCAGGTGTACGCCGATCACCGCGTCCCAGTCCTGCTCGGTCATTTTGAACAGCAGGTTGTCGCGGGTGATACCGGCGTTGTTCACCAGCACGGTGGGGGCGCCCAGCTCGTCCGCGATGCGGGCGACCGCCGCCTCGGCCTGAGCCGCGTTGCTGACGTCCGCGCCTGCGGCGACGGCCCGGCCGCCGTCCTTCTCGATCGCGGCAACAGTGTCCGCGCAGGCGGCCGCATCGAGGTCGAGCACGCCGACGGCGAACCCGTCGGCGGCCAGACGGCGGGCGACCGCCGCGCCGATGCCGCGCGCGGCTCCGGTGACGATCGCCACGCGGGAAGGGGTCTCGGACATCCTTGGTCTCCAGACGGTGAAGGGGCCTGAGCGAGTGGGGTGGGGGGCCGACGCGTCGGGCTGAAGGCGTGTCGGTGATCGGCGCGGGGCGTGCGCGGTCGTGCAGGCGCGGCAGGGAAGCCAGGCGGACACACCGGTTGCAGCGCCCGAGGAGCCTGGTTACTAAGCGCTTGCTTAGTCATATCGAGCCGGGCGGCCTGCGTCAAGACCCGGACATGTCGGGATACTGAGCGGTTGGTAAGTTCGCGTCGAGGCATTGACCTGGCTTCCGAGCCGCGCCTATGGTCGCGGTACCGATGAGAGCCGCGTTGGCGAAGTCCGGGCCACATCAGTCCACTTCGGCCGTCCAGCCGCCTGTCCCACACTCCCGCCCGGTCCCGTTCCACGCCGCATTCGCAGCTTCGGACAGCGGGGTGGCCACCACGCTCTGCCCTTTCGATCCAGCTCGGCCCGCGGCACCGTGCTGCCCGAGACCCACTACGGGCGCCGCGCTGCCTCCGACCCGCGCTGAGTTGCGCCACGCCACGACTATCCAGGAGGTCGCCCGTCATGAGCAGGTATGAGTCCAAGCCCTGGCTGGCCCGGTACGACGAGCCCATGCGGGCCTGGCGCGCGCCTGAGAGGTCGACCGTCCTGCAGATCTTCCGAGCCGCGGTGGAGGAGGTCCCGGACTCGACCGCGATCGCCTACTTCGACGGCAGGCTCAGCTACCGGGAGGTCGACCGGCTCTCCGACGGGATCGCCGCCCACCTGAAGTCCCAGGGCTTCGGCCGGGGTGACCGACTGGCGATCGTGCTGCAGAACATCCCGCAGTTCGTGCTCGCGCTGCTGGGGGCGTGGAAGGCCGGCGGCGCCGTGGTGCCGGTCAACCCGATGTACCGCGAGCGCGAACTCGCCCATGTGCTGGCCGACAGCGGCGCGGTGGCGCTGGTCTGCTCCGAGCGCTCGTGGCGGCAGACGGTGTCCGCGGTGGTGCCCGGCAGCGGGGTGCGCACCGTGCTCACGACCTGCGAGCTCGACCTGCAGACCCGCGACGACGAGCGGGTCCTGGGGCGCGTGGAGCGGTGCCGCGACGAAGCCGTCCCCGACCTCCTCGAGGTGGCCCGCAGCACGACCGACCCGGTCGAGGACCCCGGCCTGACGGGGGATGACCTCGCGCTGATCAGCTACACCTCCGGCACCAGTGGCGTCCCGAAGGGCGCAACCAACACGCAGGCGAACCTCGCAGTCAACGCGGCCGGGCTGGGCGGCGGGACCGCACTGCCCGCGCACGGGACGATCTTCGCGCTCGCCCCGCTCTTCCACATCACCGGCATGGTCTGCCAGGTGGTCACCGCGATGGACCTGGGCGGCACCCTCGCGCTCGCCTACCGGTTCGAGCCCGGCGTGGTGCTCGACGCCCTTCTTGAGCACCGGCCTGCCTACATGGTCGGCCCGTCCACGGCGTACATGGCGCTGTCGGCCCGCCCGGACGTCACCCGGGACCACTTCGCCTCGTTCGCGCTGCTCTACTCCGGTGGCGCGCCGCTGCCCCCGGCGGTGGTGGAGGGATTCCGGGAGCGGTTCGGCCACTACATCCGCAACGGCTACGGCCTGACGGAGACCAGCGCGGGATGCGTCGTGGTGCCCTCCACCCTGGAGGCGCCGATCGACCCCGCCACCGGCACCATGTCCATCGGCGTCCCGATCCCCGGCGCCACCGTGTGGATCCTCGGCGAGGACGGCGGGGAACTGCCCTTCGGTGAGGCAGGGGAGATCGCCGTCCAGGGGCCGATGGTGGTCCCGGGGTACTGGAACAGGCCGGAGGAGACGGACGCCGCCCTGCCCGGTGGCCGGCTGCTGACCGGCGACATCGGCTTCATGGACGCCGACGGCTGGGTGTACGTGGTGGACCGCAAGAAGGACATGATCAACGCCTCGGGCTTCAAGGTCTGGCCGCGCGAGGTCGAGGACGTCCTCTACACCCACCCCGCCGTCCGGGAGGCCGCGGTCGTCGGCGTCCCGGACACCTACCGGGGCGAGACGGTGAAGGCGTACGTCAGCCTCCGGCCTGGCACCGACCCGGATCCGCAGGAACTCCTCGCGTACTGCAAGGAGCGCATGGCGGCCTACAAGTACCCGCGGGAGATCGAGGTCCTCGACGAGCTGCCCAAGACCGTCAGCGGCAAGATCCTGCGCCGCGAACTGCGCTCCCAGAACTGACCGTACGGTCCTGGGATCGTCCCCGGGCCCGCTGTGCCGGTGGATACCGAGGGCCCGGTTCGAGGGCTCGGATGTGCGACGGTTCCGTTGACCAGCCGGCGGCATGAAGCCGGCAGCATGAGGAGAGAGGCCCCGCATGACAGACCTGCCCAAGGCCGAAGCCGTGCTGTTCGACTACGGAGGCGTGCTGACCACCCCCGTACACGACAGCATCGACGCCTGGCTTCACCGGGACGGCATCCGCCCCGAGTCGTTCTCGCGCACGCTCAAGGCGTGGATGTCCCGCTCGGCAGCGGACGGTACGCCCGTCCACCGGCTGGAGACGGGCGCGATGGCGGTCGCCGAGTTCGAAGGCCTGATGGCCGCCGAGCTGGTCACGTACGACGGTTCCCCGGTGGCTGCCAACGGGCTGCTCGCCCGCCTGTTCGCCGGGATGGACCCGGAGCCGCGCATGCTCGCCCTGGTGCGGGACGTGCGCGCGCTCGGTCTGCGCACGGTGCTGCTGTCCAACAGCTGGGGCAACACCTATCCGCGCGCGCTCCTCGCCGAACTCTTCGACGCTGTCGTCATCTCGGGCGAGGTCGGGCTGCGCAAGCCGGATCCGCGCATCTACCGTCTCGCCCTGGACAAGGCCGGAGTGGAGGCGGGGGACGCGGTGTTCATCGACGACGCCGAGCCCAACGAGGCGGCGGCCGCCGCCCTGGGCCTGCAGACCGTGCTCCACACCGACCCGTCCCGTACGCGGCAGCAGCTCGCGGCCCTGATCCCGGACCTGGCGGCCACCGCCGTCCCGCCGCGGGTGTAGTGCCCCCGACTTCCGCCTTCAGCCGGTCGCCTGCCGCCGACCACGGCGGTACGTCCGCGGGCTACGTAGGGGTGAGGCAGGATCTGTGCCATGACTTCCTCACTGCCGGACGACCTGTGGCCGGACGTCCAACCGGAGACCGCACGGCGCCTCATGCACGCGGGTCTGGAGTGCTTTGCCCGACGTGGGTATCACGCGACCACCACGCGGGACATCGCGGCCGCTGCCGGAATGAGCTCGGGGGCGCTGTACGTGTACTTCCCGTCCAAGGTCGCCCTGCTGTTCGAGATCGGCCGGAGCGGGCACGAGCAGACCCTCGCGCTGGTCGAAGGGGCGGTCGCCGGGAACGGTGACCCGGTCGAGCGGATGCGCGGCCTGGTCGAGGAGTTCACCGCATGGCACGCCCGCCGGCACGCCGTGGCGCGGGTCGTGGCGTACGAGTTGCAGTCCCTGCCCGAGGAGGAGTACCGCGTCGTTGTCAAGATCCGGCGCCGGATCGAGCAACTCGTGCAGGGCCTGGTCAGCGAGGGGATCGAGGCCGGCGTCTTCCAGGTCGGGGACGTCAGGGCCGCCGTCCGTGCCGTGCTGTCGCTCGGCATCGACGTCGCGCGCTGGTACGACGACCGCAGCCGCACCTCGCCGTCGGTCCTGGGGCGGCAGTACGCCGACCTCGTGCTCCGTATGCTCGGTGCGGCACCCGATCTCCGGTCGCCCGCCGGCCGGTAGGGTCACGTCCTTGCCGTACCACGCGGAGCGGTCCGGAAAGCCGTTGCGGGTGCCCGGCAGTGACGACGCGTGCCACGCGCTTCCTTTACTGCAGGATGTTGATGGCGCGGGCGATCACCAGGGCGCCCACGGCAGAAGGTCTGGCTCCGGGTTGTCACCACGGTGGGCCAAGCTGCTGATGATGACGCAGGCGGCGGCATCCCTCATTCGGGCCCGGGCTTGATGCCATGCCCCATTGTTGACCGCGCCGACGCTTGAACACTGACGGCTCACCAGCCTGTGCGCGTCCTCACCCGACTGGTTCTGATGGATTCATGCAGCCAGAGCCCTCGACTTCCGATGCCAACGTGCCGCCGCTCGAGCGTTCCCACTGGGTGGCCTTCGCCGGGATCATCCTGATGCTGAGCGGACTGTTCGACATCATCAACGGGTTCGTCGCGATCCTGAACCACGGTTACTACGAGACGACCGCCAATCACGGCAACCGTCTGCTCATTTTCAACTACACCGCCTGGGGCTGGATCTGGGTCGTCACCGGGATCGCACAGATCCTGGCCAGCCTCGGCGTGTTCCTGGGGGTCAGGGGGGCACGGATCACCGGCATCGTGCTGGCGTCGCTCTGCCTGGTGGGCCAGCTGATGTTCCTCTCGACGCTCCCCTTCTGGTCGCTGGCCACCATGGGCATGTCGGTCCTCGTGATCTACGGGCTGGTGATCGAGCCCCGACACGTCCAGGGCATGCGGGTGTAGGGGAGTCGCCCGCCGGGGCTGCAGGCTGCCGCTTCCGAGCAGGCATGACGACGAACCAGAACCTGTCGGGCCTCGGCCTGATCGTGCCCCCAACCCGGCTCCGACGCTCGGGCTCTGCCCGACCCCGCCCCGGGGTCCGGCCGGTGTGCCGGGCCCCGGGGCGGGGAAGCTCGCCCCGGTCGGCAGGTCAGGAGAGCAGGCCGTTGTAGTCCGGCAGCTTGAAGGTCCGCTCGGCGTGGCCGCCGTTGAGGTCGGTCCAGTTGTTGCCGATGTTGGCGATGATCGTGTAGCCCTGATTCTCCACCTTGATCCGCTGATCCGTCTTGAACTGCTGGACCGGCTCGAAGAGATCGTCCAGGTCACGCCCGTGCAGTCCGTCCACGGTGTAGCCGGCCCTGCCCAGGCTGATCCGAGTGGCCAGGTCTATGAAGTCCGGCCGCGCGGTGACGAAGATCAGCGAGACCCCGCGCGACTCGGCGTACTGCGCCAGCTGCACGACCGGCGCGATGCCCGACATCGCGAACGGGTGGAAGTGCGTCGCGAGGGTGGTGTTGTCGATGTCGAACACGATCGCGAGATTCTCGCCAGTGGGTTCGGCCGTGCGCTGCTCGACGTACGCGCGGGCCGGCGCGATCGCGGAGCTCACGTCGGCCAGCCACTGCGCCTCGGTGACCGTGCTGCTGCTCGCCGCGACGGCGGGGGCGACGGCGATCGGGTGCGCCGGGGCCGCGACCGCGGGGGTGGCGAGGCCGGCGGTGATCACGGCCGTCAGGGCCGCGGTGGCGGCAAGCTTTGCCTTGATGCTCATATCTGGAAGTCGGCCTTTCATCTGATGGATGGTCAGCTAATTGGTCGGTGGTGTGATACTCGGGCTTGCGGCGGATCTTGAGCAGCCGGCCCCCATCTGCGCAGGTGCCCGCGCTGAGGGCGGCAGGCGAGGAAGCCGTCGGCGCGCCGATCGGCGGACTGTCAGGCCCATGCCAGACGTCAGGTCGGCAAGGCCCCCACCAGAAGAACCCGGGTGGCTTCGGCGAGTCGCTGGAGACCGCACGGGAGGCGCAATCCACCGGGCACCCCCCTAAAACTAGAGCCAGTAGTTTTGCCTGGGCCAGAACGTACACTGGTCAGCATCTGCAGCCCAGTACCGGGGGGTAACAATCGGCAGGCGAGAGGACGAACAGATGGGCAGGCCGTCACGGCCACTGCTGACCCGGGAAAGGATCATGCACGCCGCCCTCGCACTGGTCGACGAGGAGGGCGCCGCCGCTCTCTCGACCACCCGGATCGCGGCCCGCCTGGGCGTCAAGGGCCCGTCGCTCTACAACTACGTCTCCGGACGCGGCGAGATCATCGACGGAATCTGCGACCTGATCGTCGCCGAGATGGAGCTCAACCCGGCCGTCCAGCCATGGACGGCCGCCCTGGACACCTGGGCCCGCTCGTACCGCGCCGCCCTCGCCGCCCACCCGAACACGGTGCCGCTGCTGGCCGCCCGGCCGACCCGGTCCATCGCAGCCCTGCAGGGCTACGCCAACGCGTTCGCCGTACTCCGCACCGCCGGCTGGCCGGAGGAGCACCTACTGCCCATCGTGCAGTCCATCGAGTACCTCCTGATCGGCTCGGCCCTTCACCTCGAACGCCCGCGCCACGCGGTCCTGCCGGCCGAGGCGATTCCGCCCGGACTCGAACCACTGCTGAACGCTCCGCCCGACTTCCGCGCGCAGGCCTTCGAAACCGGCCTCGCCGCACTGATCCGCAGCTTCCAGGAGACCCTGAACAGCCTGAACCACCCTATGTCGGTCAGGCAGTTGGGGCGGCGCGTTTGACGTAGGAGGCGACCAGGGCCGTTTCCATTCGATCGACGCCGCTCAGGGAGCCGATGCGGTCGGTGACGTAGGTGTGCAGGGCGTCCACGTCTCGGCAGACGGCGATGACGATCAGGTTGTGCGCGCCCGTCGTCGCGCCGACGAACGCCGCTTCGGGGTCCGCAGCCAGGGTGCGGGCGACGGCGGCGAGCTGACGGGGGCTGACGGTCAGCCAGACCAGGCACTGGACGGAGAAGCCGAACAGTGCCGGATCGACCTCGACATCGAGTTGGAGCACGCAGGAACGGCGCAGTTCCTCCAGGCGGCGCCGGACGGCGGACTCGGACCAGCCGAACTTCCGGGCGAGGTCCGGGTAGGCGGCGCGGCCGTCGGCCGCGAGGGCGGGGAGCAGGCGGCGGTCGAGGTCGGTCAGGCGGACCGGCGCGGCATCGTGCAGGTCCGGTGAACGCAGTGCGGCGATCTGCTCGGCCGTCAGCGCCGAGGTCCGGCCGAGCCAACGGCGGTCCATCAGGTGGCGCAGCAGCCGTTGCGCGTCCACCTGGAGGATCTGTGGATGACGGGCCAGTGCCGCCAGGGGCGCCGAGCCTCCGTCGGCGACATGGAAGACACAGACGATCTCGGTGCCGCTCGACACCGCGGTCACCCAGGCGGTGTCGGGGCGCCGAGCCAGCGCGCGGGCGAGAACGGCGGTGCCGGAAGGATTGACGCGCAGGCGCACCAGCCATTGCGCGTGGCCGGTTCGGTGGCTGTTGGCCACACCGGCCACGCGGGCCGTACCCGTGGCACTGAGCCGCCCGAAGCGCCGAGCCACCGTACGGTCGGAGACGCCGAGAACGTCAGCGATCTTGCTGAACGGGGCCCGTCCGTCGAGCTGGAGCGCGTGCAGAAGCAGCAGGTCGTGACCCGCGACCTCGACGGGCTGGAGCGCACGTACGCCTCGTTCGGCGTGTGTCCGCGTACGCGTTAACGCTTTCACCACCTCTGGAGGATGGTCATGTTCGGAACCCTCATGCTTCTCGCGGTCCCCTGGCTGGGATTTCGGCTGCTCGGCGCGCTCGGAATCGGGAGGTTCGCCACCTGGCGAGCCGGCGCCGCACACGGACTGGCGGCCATGCTCGTGGCCACGGGCTCCGCGCACTTCGCCCCCGCGAGCGTCACGGTGATGCCCAGTCACGCCGGCCTGGTGGCGATGGTCCCGCCGTTCGTGCCGTTTCCTCATGCGATGGTCTACGCGACCGGCGTGCTGGAACTCCTCGGCGCCCTGGGACTCGTCGTGGCCGCGACTCGTTCGACGGCCGGGATCGGCCTTGCCGCGCTCTTCGTGCTGATGCTCCCGGCCAACATCTACGCCGCCATCGACGACGTGCCGCTCAACGGCGAGCCTGCCACGCCCCTCTGGTTCAGGGTCCCCGAGCAGATGGTCTTCATCACGATCGCACTCTGGGCAGCCGCAACCGCCGACAACACCCCACCTGCCGCCGAAAAGGCTCCGGTGCTCAAGTGGCCGGTCCGACTGCGCCGGCATTCCGGCCATGGCTGAGCCAGCCCCAACTCATTCACGACACCGGTCAGTTCGCCGCACTGTCCCTCCGCTTCGCTACGGTGACCCTCATGACCGACCGTACAGACGACGCCCCGGACCCCCAGCGTCACCCGGAGCTGCTGATGTGGCTGTCCGAGCGATCCTCCGGCTTCGAGAACTGGGCCCAGGCCACCGGAACCCCCGAGCGCTGGGACTTCAGCCCCGCCTCCCTGGACGTGCTCGAAGACCTCCTGCGGCAGACCCTCACCGGCGAGGAGGACATCGACGAGCAGCGGCGCGGAGCGTTCATCCAGGGCGCCGTCTGGTACTTGGGGGAAGTGGCGTGCCGAGCCACCGGGGTGGTGTGGAAGTACGAGCCGTTCGCATTCGCCGGCGAACCCCTTCCGTCCCTGTTCGCCGAGGTGTACGCGTCGGGGACCATCGGCCTCGATCCGGATGTTCGCCCCGGGAGCGGACGACGAGCTCGACACGCCGTACCTGACCCAACTGCACTTCCAGGACGAAGACTTCGTGTACCCGCTGAATCACTTGACCCTTCTGTTCTGGAAAGACGGCGCGACGTACAACCATGAGGAATCGCACCTGCGCGACGCATTCGACGACTTCGAGTAACAACCAGGCCCGCCCCGCCGGGCGAGCATCAACCACCCCGGCGGCCATCCCGAGCACCCGGTCAGCGGGCCAACGGGCCGGCCGGAATTCCGTCGGCCTCCAGCCCGTACCTCGCGTGCTCCTGGTCGCCGTTGCGCAGGACGCGCACCAGGCCCTCCCAGGCCGTGACGTCGCCCGCGTCCACGGCGACGCGGTAGGCGCGTTCCGCTCCCGCCCGGTAGCAGTCCTCCTCGTAGAGGCCGCCGAGGGCACCCCACGCGTCCGCGTCGCCGAGCTCCGTGGCCCGCCGGTACGCCCGCTCCGCGCCGTCCACGTCCTTGAGTTGCTCGCGCACCCGCCCGAGCGCCGTCCACGCACCGATACCGCCGACGTCGACGGCCCGCGCGGCCGCCAGCTCCGCGCCCTGCGTGTCGCCGGCCCGTTCCCGCGTCCGTGCGAGGACCGCCCATGCCTGGGGGTCGCCGTTCTCGGCCGCCTCCGTCGCCGCGCGCTCCGCACCCGGCGTGTCACCCGCCAACTGCCGCATCCGGGCCAGCACGGTCCAGGTCTCGGCATCGCCGGCGCGGGCTGCCTGCGCCGCGGCGACGTCGGCCGCCGAGGGATCTCCTGTCTGCTGTCTGAGTCGGGCGAGCAGGGCCCAGGCGCCCGGGTCTCCGCGTCTGGCGGCTTGTTCGGCCGCCGCGTTGCCGCCGATCGGGTCCCCGGCCGCCTCGCGGAGCCCGGCCGTCCGAACCCATGCGGCCGTCACCCCCACCCGGGCCGCCCGGAGGTAGGCGGTCTCCGCCCCGGCCCCGTCACCGGCGATCTCCCGCATGCGTGCCAGGAGGCTCCAGCCTTCGCCGTCCCCCGCCTCGGCGGCGTGCTCCGCGGCGGCCTCGGCGCCCTCGGTGTCCCCGCCCGTCCAACGCAGCCGGACCAGGTCCGTCCACGCCGAGGCACCGACCGAAGCAGCCTCCAGGTAGGCGAGTTCTGCGGCGCTGCGGTCCCCGCTACGCTCGTGCAGTCGTGCGAGTCCTGTCCAGGCCCAGAGCTCGCCGGCCCAAGCGGCCTCCTTGAAGGCCCGCATCGCACCTTCGTGGTCGGCGGAGGACTCACGCAGTCGCGCCAGCGCCAGCCAGGCCTGTGAGCTGCCCGCGAGCAGCGCCCGGGAGGCGAGCTCCTCCGCTCCGCGCTGATCTCCCGTCTGCTCACGCTTCCGCGCCAGCGCCACCCAGGCCAGCGGTTCCCCTGCGTTCGCCGCCTCGCGGTAGGCCCGCTCCGCACCGGAGTCATCGTGCGTCGCCTCCCTGGCGGCGGCGAGCAGGATCCAGGCGCGCGCACTGCCCGCCACCGCGCGCTCCGCCGCTGCGCTCTCCCCGGTCTCCTCCAGCAGGGCGGCCAGGGCGGCCCTTGCCGGTCCGCCCCCCAGCTCCATGGCCCGCCGGTACAGCTGAACGGCGTGCCCCAGGCGGCGGCGGTCCTGCGCCGCCCTGCCCAACGCGTACAGGTCGGCGGGCGTGTGCGCGTGACGTGCGGCGGCCTCCCAGAGCGAGCGCGGCGGCGCGAGGTGGGCACGCTTTCGCCGCAGGTGCTGGTCGAGGTAGTCGTCCGGACGGTAGCCGTCCGCCTCGCCGAATCCCGGTGCGACCCGCTCGGCGATGAGGGCGGCGAGTTCGCCCCGACCGTGTTCGTCGAGGTGGTGGCAGAGCGAGCCGGCGGCGGTGGCGAACCAGCCGTCGTCGGTCACGCGCGCGGAGGTGGGCAGGTAGCCCACGACCGCCTCGGCGAGCAGCTTCCCCGGCAGGGCACCGGCGTGGCCGAGCCGGCGGGCGTCCACGGCGGCGGTGAGCAGCGCGTACTCGATCACGGTGAAGAACCTGCCCGGGCCGCACTCGTAGCGCCGGACCAACTCCGGCCCGCCGGTCAGATGTTGCAGGACTCGCCCGTCCGCTGCGGAGGCCCGTAGGGCGTCGGCCAGACGCGGATCGCGGGCGGCCTTCTCCACCAACTCCGGAAGATGCCCCGCCATGGTGGCCGGTACGTCGATCTCCGCGTTGTTCGCGGCCAGCAGCGCCCGGACGTGGAAACGGTCGCTCTCCGCCTCCTCGGCGTTCGGGCGGGCCGTCAGGCGTTGCAGGTGGTCCGTCCGCAGTGTGCCCAACACCACGAGCGGGGTGACCCGTTCGAGCAGTGCGGTCAGTGCAGAGGCGACCTCCTCGCCCTGCTCGCCGGCGAGGAACCGCTGGGCGTGGTCGAGCCAGACCACCGTTCGAGGTCCGAGGCTCTCGTCGGCCACGAGGGCGAGCAGCTCCGGTGCGCCCCCGGAGGGGGACACCAGGTGCCAGTCGGGCAGGACGTCCAGGACGGCTTCGAAGGCGGCCCTGGTCTTGCCGGTGGAGGAACTGCCCACCAGCAGCGCGAAATCCGAGCCTCGTTCCGAGTCGGCCGACCGCAGGCGGTCCCGCAGGATCCGGTCGTGCCGGCGGACGACGTACTCATTGAGCAGCCCCGGGTCCGCGCCGTCGGTGGAAACGGCCCGGTGCACCCCCAGGCGCAACGGGTCCCACTGGCGGACCGTGCGTACGGGGGACGGCGGCGCGTCGCACGCCTCGGTCCACAACTCCCGTGCCGAGGCCATGGCTTCGGCCGCGGGCTTCCCCGCGCGCTCGGCGAGGACCGCGGCGACGGATACCGCGTCCTCCTGGCTCGGCAGGCGCTCGGTGCTCAACAGGCGCGAGATCGTGTCCTTCCCCGGGGCGCCGGGCAGTTCCTCAGCCTCTGCCACCAAGTGGGCGATGACCTCCAGGGCGGGTGCCCCGGCGTCCAGATACAGGCGGTAGAGGTACTTCTTGAACGTGCGCAGCGGCCCGGGCGGCACCTGTGCCTGTGGGACGGGCCGCGCCTTGCGCGGACCGCTGCGCTTCTCGTCGCCACTCATCGCTCGTCCCCCCGTGCTCGCTGCGCGCCGGTCGTGGTGCCGACGCCTTCCGTCGCTACTCGTCGCCGTCCGTCGACGGCTCTTCGGGCGGCCCCATGGTGGAACGACCGGGCGGCGGTTCAGTCGTCCGCCACCACAGCTCCGGAGGCCACGATGCCCCTCCTTCCCGTACCGCTGACCGGTCGGGTGTGCGACACCCTCCGCTCCGTCGCCATTGTGGCGCTGCTGATGCCGCCGTTCCTCCTCGTCGTCGTGGCCTGCCTGCCGGCGGTGGCGGTGCTGCCGTTCCTTCCGGGCGGAAGCGACCGGGCCCTGCGGATGGTGCGTCAACTCGCCGACTGGAGCCGCTCTCTGCCGATGACGGCCGGGGGCCGGGCGGCCCGGCGCCCAGCGTAGAATCTTCACACCCGCAGCCAGCGAACGGACAGTCCGTGGAACTGATCTACTCGTCGACCGCGAGCCTCACCATCAGCTATGAGCACATATCCGACATGACCACAGTCGTGACGGTGGTGGGGGACCTCGACGTCTACCTCAGCCCGATCCTCCGCGCCGCGGCGGTCGAGATCCTCGACCGGGGAGGGAGCCGGCTGATCTTCGATCTCAAGGGAGTCGAGTTCCTCGACAGTACCGGCTTCGGCGTCCTCGTCGGGGTGCTGAAGCGTTGCCGGGCCCGCGAGGGCGACGTGGCCCTGGTGAGCCCCTCCCGCCACATCCGGAAGGACTTGCGCATCACCGGACTCAGCAAGGTGTTCCCCGTGTTCAGCTCCGTCCCGCAGGCCGCGGAGGAACTGGAGCTGTGGTCCGTGCTCGGTGCCGAGATCGGCAGGATCCGGCGCTGGGCGGCGGTGGCGGGAGCGACGGACGGCACGATGGACGCGACGCGGGGCCTGCAGGCGAAACTGGCAGCGGCAGCGCCACAGCACGGGCAGGAGGGATGCCCGGGATTGACGATCGACCGCGACGCGGGGTCGGGCCAGGTGACCGTCCTCACCCTGGGCGGCTGGCTCGACACCCACTCCGCGCCGGAGCTTCGTGGAGAGTTCGTCACCCTGGTCGACCAGGGTCAACGGCTGCTCGTCGCAGACCTGGTCGGCGTGAGCCGGTTGGACAGCGTGGGCCTGGGCGTGCTGGTCGGCGGGCTCAAGCGGCTCAGGAACGCGGGCGGGGCCATGGGGGTCGCGCTGGCGGAGTCGCCGGTCCTGGAATTCCTTCGCTGCTGCGGACTGACCAAGGTCTTCGCGATCCATGACACTCCGGCCACCGCCGCGCAGTCGCTGCAGGCCTGACGGGCCGCTGCTGCAGCCCCGACCGGCAGGCCGGAAGGGCCGGAGGCGAGTGCCTCCGGCCCTTCCAACGGTCATTCGCCGACGGTCTCCACCGTGCCGGCCGCCACGGTCCGGCCGCCCTCGCGGACGGCGAAGCCGAGGCCGGGCTCGATCGGGACGGGCTGACCGAGCGTCACCGTCACGTCGACGGTCTCGCCCGGCAGCACCGGCCCGCTGCCCTCGGGCAGCTCGACGTCACCGACCACGTCGCCCGTCCGCAGGTAGAACTGCGGACGGTAGCCGCTGGTGATCGGCGTGCGGCGGCCGCCCTCCGCCGTCGACAGCAGGTGCAGCCGCGCGGTGAAGCGCGTACGCACCGAGGTGCTGCCGACCGCGGCGACGACCTGCCCGCGGCGGACCTGCCCGCGCTGCACACCGCGCAGCAGCAGCGCGACGTTGTCGCCCGCTTCCGCGGACTCCATCGTCCGGCCGAAGGTCTCGACACCCGTGACGACGGACACCACGTCCGCGCCGTAGCCGAGGACCTCCACCCGGTCGCCCATCTGCACGCGCCCGCGCTCGACCGCGCCGGTCACCACCGTGCCGCGCCCGGTGATGGTGAGCACGTTCTCGACCGGCAGCAGGAACGGCGCGTCGGTGTACCGCACGGGCGTGGGGACATAGGCGTCCACCGCGTCCAGCAGCTCCAGCAGCGCCGCCGACCACTGCGGGTCGCCCTCCAACGCCCGCAGCCCGGACACCCGGACGACGGGCAGCGCCGCGCCGTCGTAGCCGTGCGTGGTCAGCAGGTCGCGGACCTCCAGCTCGACCAGCTCGAGCAGCTCGGGGTCGCCGGCGTCGGCCTTGTTGAGCGCGACGACGACGTGCTCGACGCCGACCTGACGGGCCAGCAGGACGTGCTCGGCGGTCTGCGGCATCACACCGTCCTGCGCGGAGACGACCAGGATCGCGCCGTCCAGCTGGGCGGCGCCCGTGATCATGTTCTTCACGAAGTCGGCGTGGCCGGGCATGTCCACGTGGGCGTAGTGGCGGGTCGCCGTCTCGTACTCGACGTGGGCGATGTTGATGGTGATCCCGCGGGCGGCCTCCTCCGGAGCGCGGTCGATCCGGTCGAAGGGAACGTACGCGCCGCCGCCGCGCTCGGCGAGGACCTTGGTGATGGCGGCGGTGAGGGTGGTCTTGCCGTGGTCGACGTGACCCATGGTGCCGATGTTGAGGTGCGGCTTGGTCCGCACGAAGGCCTGCTTGGCCATGGTGATGATCTTCCTGGGAGTCGTGACGACGGGACCTCTTCGACGGGCCGACCTTCCCCGTCCGAGGTCCCGGGACGTCCCGGAGAAGGTCAGCTTCGTGCGCCGTCGAATGCGGCTGCGACTGCCGGGGCAGCAGCCATCGCGCCCGCGGCTGCGGGGAATTCGGCGATGGCGTACTGGAACATGCGGATCATCCTGCCCGCGAGGAGAGGTGGCACGCCACCGGTTATTCCGCGAAACGTGAGCCCGACGCCCGGAGTGTCGACGAGAATCGGGCGGGGCGGGCGCACTCGCGAGAGGTCGATCCGATGGATCGGATGAAGCGGGAACCTGACGACGAGAGCGAGTTCACCGAGGTCCACGGCCACCGCGATCAGCTGGCCAACCGGCTTATGGACTTCCGCAGCGCGCCGCCTGCGGCGAGCAGGGCCCGTCCTCGCTGATCCCCCGGATCGACGAACATCGACTCGCCGTTGAGCTCCACGAAGGTGCCGGACGGAGAGTCGGCCATCGGTGAGTCCCTCTGTCTCCAGCTCGGTGGAACCACACTAGCGGCGCGGCCGGTGTGTTCGGAGGTGAGTTCGGCCGGCGGTGTCGTCCAATGGGGGAAGCGCCGCCGTCGCCGCCCACCGAGGAGCTCCCCGTGCCCGAACCCCGCATCCTGATGACCGGTCTGGTGCTCGGCGAGTCGCCTCGCTGGCACGACGGCCGGCTGTGGGTCTGCGACTGGGGAGCGCACGAAGTCATCGCCCTCGACCTGGACGGCCACCGTGAAGTCGTCCTCCGGGTGTCGTCGTTCCCGTTCTGCATCGACTGGCTGCCGGACGGCCGCCTGCTCGTCGTGGCCGGCAGTGACCGGCGGCTGCTGCGCAGGGAGCCCGACGGGTCGCTGGTGCCCCACGCGGACCTCGCGGGCCTCTGCGACCGCCCCTGGAACGAGGTCGTCGTGGACGGACGGGGGAACGCCTACGTCAACTGCATCGGCTTCGACATGATGGCCGGTGAGGAGGCCGCCGACGGAGTCCTCGCCCTGGTCGCCCCCGAGGGTTCGGCACGCCGGGTGGCGGAGAAGGTCGCGTTCCCCAACGGCATGGCGGTGACACCGGACGGCTCGACGCTGATCCTGGCCGAGTCCTACCGGAGCCGGCTCACGGCGTTCGACATCGAGGCTGACGGCGGACTGACGAACCGCCGGGTGTGGGCCGAGCTCGAGGGCGCTGCCCCCGACGGCATCTGCCTCGATGTCGAAGGTGCGGTCTGGTACGCGGATGTCCCCAACAAGTGCTGTGTGCGGGTGCGCGAGGGCGGGGAGGTGCTGCAGACGATCGCCCTCGACCGCGGGTGTTTCTCCTGCGCGCTCGGCGGCCCGGACGGCCGGACCCTCTTCATGACGGCGGCGGAGTGGCCGGCCGCGGCGAATACGACCGGCGGGACACGCACCGGCCAGGTGCTGGCCGCGCAGGCACCGGCTCCCGGCGCTGAGGGGTGACCACAGGGGCGCGGGGCCCTGCTTGATGAACTGCGTGCGCGAGATCGGAAGGCGACGACCTGTGCCCTTCCGGTTTTCGTGCAGTTCCCCGCGCCCCTGGGTACCCGATTGCCCAAATCCTTAAGCCAGACCGTTCGATCTGAGGGTCAGCCAGGTGTGGGCGGCCACATCCGGGTCGTCGAGGTCCGCGCCGAGCAGGCGGGTCGCGGTGGCTATCCGGTGCCTCAGGGTGTTCCGGTGGATGCCGAGCTCGGCGGCCGCCCGTTCCCACTGGCCCTGGTGCCGTAGGTAGGCGGCCACGGTGGCCACCAGGTCGGAGCGCCGGTACGCGAGCAGCGGCTCCAGCGAGGGAGCCGCCGGTACGTCGGCCAGGTCGCGGGCGGTGCCCGCCGGGAGGGCCGCCAGGCTGCGGCGCAGCGCCGGCAGCTGCCGGTGCAGTTCGGCCGGGCCGGTTTCGGGGCCGAGCAGGGCCCCGGCCTCGGGGAACCGTTCGGCGATGACCCTCAGGACCGCCTCGGCGTCCCCGGGCGGGAGCAGCGCCCAGACCGCGTCCGTCTCCCCGACGGCGGGCAGAAGCCGTCGGTCCGGTGCGGGCGAGGGCTCGAGGACGTCGAGTACGTCGTCGACGGCCGGCCCGGCGACCGCGAGCACCCGTAGGCGCGGCGGGACGGCGGGCAGGCCGAGGTCCGCCGCCAGTGACCGGGCCGCGTCGATGTGCCCGGTCATCAGCAGCCGGGCGACGCAGTCCCGCGAGGCCCGCGCGGCGGCGACCCCGCGCCAGCGCTGCTCGCTCTGCAGCGCGAGCAGGGCGCAGGCGGTCAGCACCAGTTGCCGGTCGGGCCCCTTCATGGGCCGGGGGCTGCCGGTGGCGACGAAGCCGCTGAGCCGCCCACGGCTGGTCAGCGGCTGCAGGACGACGTCCTCGCCGCCCACCGGGAAGGTCGCGGAGGCGTGCGGCCCGGCCACCCGCAGCCGTGCCACCTCCGCGACGACCTGGCGGGCGGTGGCGCGGCGGTTCCTCGGCCAGACCTCCATGACCTCGCCGTCCGGGCTCAACTGCGCGGCCCACCCCTCGACGGCGCTCGCCAGGGTGCGGACCACGGCGGGGACGGGATCGGGGCCGGCCGCTGCCCGTACCAGCTCGCGATGGGCGCCGAGCGCCGCGTGGAGTTCCGCGCGCCCGGCTGCGGCGAGCAGCGACCAGTACCGGCGGGCGACCACCAGGAACGGTGTCGGCGCGGGCACCACCAGCAGCGGCAGCCCTTCGGCCTCGCAGGCTTGGACGAGCGTGTCGGGCACGGTGTCGTGGACGGGGCCCAGGCCGATCCCCAGCCCGGCGATCCCGTGGCCGGCCACCCGGGCCACGTACGCGCGCGCCTGGGCGGTCTGGCCGGTGAGGCCCATTCCGGTGGTGAGCAGCAGCTCGCCGCCGGTCAGGTAGGGCGTGGGGTCGGTCAGCTCGCTGACGTGGACCCCGGTGACCTCGCGCGGTGGCGGGCTCGAAGGCGTCACGGGCGCCAGGTCGGCGCCCAGCACGCGGGCGAGGACGTCGAGGGTGGGCATCGGTCCCTCCTTCGGGATCCGGTGCATTCTGCACCGGTACCACAGATTGTGGGTCGGAACATCCAGAGAGTTCCAGCCCTGCGGGCCCTAGGTTGGCTGACCATGGATCTCTTCGAACCGGTCGCGAGCGGTGGGCCTCTGGCGGGCGTACTGGTCGCCGACTTCAGCCGGGTGCTTGCCGGGCCGCTCTGCACCATGACCCTGGCGGACCTCGGGGCGACCGTCGTCAAGGTGGAGCGGCCCGGCTCCGGTGACGACACCCGCGCCTGGGGTCCGCCGTGGTCGGCCACCGGCACCACGTACTTCGAGAGCGTCAACCGGTCCAAGCTGAGCGTCACGCTCGACCTCGCGGACGACGGGGACCGCGCGATGGCGCGGGAACTGGCCCGTCGCGCCGACGTCCTGGTGGAGAACTTCAAGCCCGGCACCCTCGACCGCCTCGGCCTCGGCCACGACCAGGTCGCCGCCGGAAACCCGGGCATCGTCTACTGCTCCGTCACCGGGTTCGGCAGCGGGGCCGGTGCCGACCGGCCGGGCTACGACTTCGTCGTCCAGGCGCTCGGCGGGCTGATGAGCATCACCGGCGACGCCGACGGCGGGCCCACCAAGGCCGGCGTCGCCCTGGTCGACGTCCTCACCGGCAAGGACGCCGCGATCGGCGTGCTCGCCGCGCTGGCCGAGCGGGCGCGGACGGGGCGCGGCTGCCGGGTCGAGGTCAACCTGCTCTCCAGCCTGCTGGGCTCCCTGGTCAACCAGGCGCAGAGCTACCTGGAGACCGGCCGGCCGCCGGGTCGCCTCGGCAACCGTCACCCCTCGATCGCGCCGTACGAGACCCTGCGCTGTCGCGACGGGCTGCTCGCGGTGGCCTGCGGGAACGACGGCCAGTTCGCCCGTCTGGCGGCCACCCTCGGGGCGCCGCTGCTGGCCGAGGACGAGCGCTTCGCCACCAACGCGGCCCGGGTGGGCCACCGCGAGGAGCTGGTCGCCGCCCTGGAGAAGCTGCTCGCGGAAGCCGACTCCGCCGTCTGGCAGGAGCGCCTCACCGCGGCCGGCGTCCCGGCGGGCATGGTGGGCACGGTCGCGGACGGCTTCGCCCTCGCCGAGAGCCTCGGGCTCGCCCCCACCGTCACCCCGCCGACCGGCGGCCCGCCCACCCCCAGGCACGCCGCGACGTACTCCACCGGCCTGGTCCAGCCGCCCGCACCGCCACCCGCGCTCGGCGCCGACGACGCCCTCGTCCGCGGCTGGCTCTCCGACCCGGCATGTCCCCCGCTCCGAAAGGCCTCCTCATGACCGACCCACTCGACCTGGCCGGTACCGACGACCTCCTGAGCCCGGAGGAGAAGGCGGTACGGGCCGCCGTCCGCCAGGTCTGCGACGTCTCGATCGAGCCGTACATCGCCCGGTGGTACGAGGACGGCGAGCTGCCCGTGGTCCGCGAGCTGGCCAAGGAGCTGGGCAGCCTCGGACTGCTCGGCATGCACCTGGAGGGCTACGGCTGCGCGGGCATGAGCGCGGTCGACTACGGCCTCGCCTGCCTCGAGCTGGAGGCCACCGACTCGGGCATCCGCTCCCTGGTGAGCGTGCAGGGGTCACTGGCGATGTACGCGATCCGGCGGCACGGCACCGAGGAGCAGAGGCGGGAGTGGCTGCCCCGGATGGCGGCCGGCGAGGCGATCGGCTGCTTCGGCCTGACCGAGCCCGACCACGGCTCCGACCCGGGCGGCATGCGTACCCGGGCCCGGCACGACGGCTCCGACTGGGTGCTGGACGGCACCAAGATGTGGATCACCAACGGTTCGGTGGCGGACGTCGCCGTGGTCTGGGCGCAGACCGAGGAGGGCGTACGCGGCTTCGTCGTCCCGACCGGCACCCCCGGGTTCTCCGCCGTCACCATCAAGCACAAGATGTCCCTGCGGGCCTCGGTGACCAGCGAGTTGGTCCTGGACGGCGTACGGCTGCCCGCCGAGGCCGCCTTCCCGGAGGTGCGCGGCCTCGGCGGCCCGCTCTCCTGCCTCAACGAGGCCCGCTACGGGATCCTCTGGGGCGCCCTGGGGGCCGCCCGCAGCTGCTTCCGGACCGCGCTGGCCTACGCCGGGGACCGCACGCAGTTCGGCCGCCCGATCAGCGGCTTCCAGCTGACCCAGGCCAAACTCGCGGACATGGCCGTGGAGTTGACCAACGGCACCCTGCTGGCCCTGCACCTGGGCCGCCGCAAGGACACCGTGGGGCTCCGCCCGGAGCAGGTGAGCCTCGGCAAGCTCAACAACGTGAACAAAGCCCTGGAGATCTGCCGCACCGCGCGCACGATCCTGGGCGCCAACGGCATCTCGCTGGAGTTCCCGGTGATCCGGCACATGAACAACCTGGAGTCGGTGCTGACGTACGAGGGCACGCCCGAGATGCACACCCTGGTCATCGGTCAGGCCCTCACCGGTCAGGCCGCGTTCCGGTAGCTCCTCGGCTCAGGGACCTCGCTGCGCGTCGTGTGCCAGCAGCGCGACGTACAGCGAGGTCAGCTGCTCCAGGTCGTCCAGGTCCACCCCGAGCAGCTCCTCGATGCTCTGCAGCCGCCGGTAGAGCGCGGGCCGGCTGACATGGTGCTCCTGCGCGGCCAGGGACTTGTTCCGGCCGGTGCGCAGATACGTCCGCAGCACGTCCAGAAGCACGGGCCGGCCGAGCAGCGGGCCCAGCTCGCGTTCGATGAACCCCTGCAGCTCCGGCTCGTCCCGCAGCAGCCGCACCAGCCCGCGCAGCCGTACGTCGCGCAGCCGGGCCACCGGTCCCGCCGGTGGGCCTGCCATGGCCGCGTCCGCGACGTGCACCGCCTCCACGAACGAGCGGCGCACCTCGTCCAGCACCGGGCAGCCGAACCCCGCGCCCGCCACCGCCGTCACGCCGCGCGCCGCCAGCCGCTCGTGCACCCGCTCCGCGAGGCGGCAGACCTCCGCGTCGGCGTTCCCCTCGTACGGGACGCTGAGCAGCACCGCCGTCGCGTCCGGGCCGATCCGTGCCACCAGACCGGCCAGCGACTCCTCCTCCAGGACCCGCTCGATCAGTTCCCGGAGATCATCCCCGGCCGCCCGGAACACCACCGGCACGAAGATGCGCCGGTTGGCGGGCAGACCGGCCGCCCGGACCCGGGGGAGCAGCTGCTCGGGCCGGGCCGTACCGGAGGCCAGTTCGGTCAGCAGTGCCTCGGCCGCCTGGTCCTCCCAGCCCCGGTCGCGGTCGCCGAGCAGCCGGTGCATCGCCAGTGCCTCGGCCGCCCGCTGCGCCAGCACCTGCCCGGCCTCCGCCGGGCCCGGGTGGCCGAACAGCACCAGGTGCCCCCACTGGCTGCCCCGGGCCTCCAACCGCGCCACCACCCAGCCGTCCGGCCCGACCGTCACCGGACCGTTGCCCACCAGGCCCGCGACCTGCCGGGAGACCCGGTCCCAGTCCCGCAGCAGATCGTCGAGCGCCGCCCGGTCACCGGAGGTCGCCAGCACCCGGTGGGCCAGGTTGACCACCACCGCCGGGCCGCTGCTGTAGGAGGCGATCTCGTCCAGCAGCCGCTGCAGCGGGACGCCGGAGAGGTTGAGCGCGGTGAGCGAGGTGCGCATCCGCTCGGAGAGGTCGAGTGCGGCGAACCGGCCGTGCACCAGCCGCGCGTGCACCTCCTCGGTGAGCCGGGCGAACGGCGCCGGCCGGTGCAGCACGATCAGCGGCACCCCGCAGCGCTCGGCGGCCCGCCGCATCGCCTCGGGCGTGGTCCGGAACGCCCGGCCGAGCCCGATCACCACGGCGGCGGCGTCCGCCCGCTGCATCGCCTCGACGTACTCCACCTGCGCCCGCTCGTCGCCGGCCAGCAGCAGCCCGGTGGTCAGCACCATCTCGCCGCCGGACAGCATCACCCCCACGTCGAGCGCCTCCGCGACGTGCAGCCACCGCACCGGCCGGTCCAGCTTCCCGGCGCAGGCCACCACCTCGGCGTCCCACTGCGCCACCAGCTCCAGCGCCAGCACGTCCCGTACGGTCAGCCGGGCGGCCGTGGGGGGTGTCTCGTCGGTCACCTGACCTCCCCTTCGATGATCGACGGAGTCTATGCCCGTTCCGCGCGGTATTACCGGCGTCGTGGAGCATCAACCTGTACGTGAGGCATCGGTTGCCCACCTTCCGGCGGTGCCTCTTGACGGCCGTTCAGAGCGGGCAGCCGCCGACGGGCCCGTCCCGGGTGCTGCGGGTGTGCCCAGACGCACATTGCCCGGTCCGCACCCCAGGTGACAGAGTGCGACCATGGTCCACTCCTCCTCGCCCTCGACCGAGCAGGCCCTCGCTCCCGCCGCCGTCTTCGACTGGCTCGACGAGGCGGCCGAGCTCCGCGCCCGGGCCGGGCTCACCAGGACCCTGCGCAGCCGCCCGGCCGACGATCCCGTCCTGGACCTGGCGAGCAACGACTACCTCGGCCTGGTCCACCACCCCGCCGTGACCCGGGCCGCCGCCGAGGCCGCGCTGCGGTGGGGCGGCGGCGCCACCGGCTCCCGCCTGGTGACCGGCACCACCGCCCTGCACACCGAGCTCGAGACGGAGCTGGCCGAGTTCTGCGGAGCCGAGGCCGCCCTGGTCTTCTCCTCCGGGTACGCGGCCAACCTCGCCGCCCTCACCGCCCTCACCGACCCGGACACCCTGATCGTCTCGGACGCGTACAACCACGCCTCCCTGATCGACGGCTGCCGCCTCTCCCGCAGCGACGTCCACCGGGCCCCCCACAACGACCCGGCGGCCGTCGGGGACGCACTGGCGGCCCGTACCCACCGCCGGGCCCTGGTGGTCAGCGACTCGGTCTTCTCCGTCGACGGCAACGCCGCCCGGCTGGCCGAGCTCTCGGCCGCCGCCCGCGCCCACGGCGCGGCCCTGCTGGTGGACGACGCGCACGGTCTCGGCGTCCTCGGCCCCGGCGGCAGCGGCGCCCTGGCCGCGGCGGGCCTGGCGGGGGAGCCCGACACGGTGGCCACGGTCACGCTCTCCAAGTCCCTCGGTTCGCAGGGCGGCGCGGTGCTCGGCCCGCGGCGGGTGATCCGGCACCTCATCGAGACGGCCCGCACCTTCATCTTCGACACCGGTCTGGCCCCCGCCGCCGCCGGAGCGGCGCTCGGCGCCCTGCGCCTGCTGCGCGCCGAGCCGCACCGCGCCGAGCGGGCCCGCGAGGTGGCCCGTACGCTGTCGGCCCAGCTCACCGCCTCCGGTCTGCACGCGAGCACCCCGGACGCGGCCGTGGTCTCCGTCCGGGCCCCGGGCCCCGAGGCTGCCGTCCGGTGGGCGGCGGACTGCCGCACCGCCGGCCTCGCCGTCGGCTGTTTCCGCCCGCCGTCCGTGCCGGACGGTGTCTCCCGCCTGCGGCTGACGGCCCGTGGCGACCTGACCGATGCTCAGATCGCCGAAGCGGTCGGGATCATCAGCCGTACGGCCCCGGCAGGCGCGTGACCTCGGCGGCACCGTCGGCCGTCGGTGATCGCTGATACCGTCGCGCCATGTCCGAAGCGCATGACTCCCTGAGCGGCCCCGTCACCGCGGCCGATGTCGAACTCGCCGTCCGGCTGGCGGTCGCCGCCCTGCGGGGAGCGGTCGGGGCGGACTGGAGCGCGAGAGCGGGTTCGCTGGACTGGGACTGCTGGGAGACCGTCGAGCACCTCAGCGACGACCTGTTCGCCTACGCGGCCCAGCTGGGCCCCGAGAAGCCTCCGATGGACGGCGAGGTGCCGTTCCGGTGGGTGCGCGAGCGGCCGGGCGGCCCCGCGAACGTGATCTTCGCAGATCGCAGTGCCGGCCCCGCCGGGCTGCTGCAGGTGCTGGAGGCCAGCGGCGCCCTGCTGGTGGCGATGGTGCGCACGACGCCGCCGGAGGTCCGCGCCCACCACGGCTTCGGCGCGGCCGACCCGGAGGGCTTCGCCGCCATGGGCGTCGTGGAGACCCTGGTGCACACGCACGACCTCGCCGGCGGCCTCGGCCTCGCCTGGGCCCCGCCCGCCGACCTCTGCGACCGCGTCCTGGCCCGCCTCTTCCCCGACGCGCCGACGGACACCGACCGCTGGCCGACCCTGCTCTGGGCCACCGGCCGCGGCGAACTGCCCGGCCGCCCGCGCCTCACCACCTGGCGCTGGTACGGCACGCCACGGCCGGCCACCTCACGCCCCGTCTGACCCGAACAGCAAACGGGCGCCGCGCGGCGGGCCCGAAGCGGCGCAGCAGCCGTTCGCGGGCCTCAGCCCGCATGGTGGACGAGCAGGGCCTCCGCCGCGACCGGCCGGTACCCCGCGGCCTGGAAGGCGCGGACGCTCCTGGCGTTGCCCGGTGACTGCTGGGCCCAGAGCAGGTCGCCCTCGGGGAGCAGGTGACGCGCGGTCAGGGCCAGGGCCCGGCCGAGCCCTCGGCCCCGGGCGTCCGGGTCGACCTCGATCGCGGCCTCCCAGCGGCCCGCCACCCCACGGCCGAGGATGACCACCCCGCCGGGCGCCGTCCAGGCGCGGACGTCCTCGCGGAAGAGCAGGGCCCGGACGATGCGCGGGTGCTCGCGGTCCTCGACCGGCTCGACCGCGACCGGGGGCCGGCCGGCCAGGCGGGTGGCCGCGGTCAGCAGGTCGATGGTGTTCATGATGCGCCCGGTGCGCTCGGCGAAAGCGCTCAGGAAGAACGGGGAGAGGGGCGCCGCCAGCGAATCCGCCGGCGAGGCCGCGATGGCCTCGCGCACCCAGGCCGGGTCCTCGTCCGTGAAGACCACCGCGTGCGCGCTGAAGGCGATCACCCCGGCCTCGCGTGCGGAGGGCTGCGGCACCACCGTCACCGATCCGTCGGGCGGGGGGAACAGTCCGCCTGCGGCCTCGGCCAGGATCTTCGCCAGCATGGGCCCACCCTACGACCCGTCACGCGGCTCAGTGCTTGCGGGCCCGGCTCGGCTGGACACGGGCCGGCTCGCCCGGCATCTTCGGGTGGTCGGGTGGGTACGGCAGGTCGGCGGCGCCCTGGTGGGCGTAGAGCTCCAGCAGGGAGTCCAGGGTGAACGAGTGTTCGTCCATGTCGGCGTGCAGGTCGCCGAGTTCGGCGAAGCGCTCGGGTACCGTCCGCAGGTCGAAGTCCTTCGGTGAGACCCCGTCGAGCTCCTCCCAGCGCAGGGGGGTGGAGGCGGTCGCCTCCGGCCGGGCGCGCAGTGAGTACGGCGAGGCGATGGTGCGGTCGCGAGCCATCTGGTTGTAGTCGACGAAGATCCGCTCGCCGCGCTCCTCCTTCCACCAGGCGGTGGTGACCTTGCCCGGCATCCGCTGCTCCAGCTCGCGTCCGAGGGCGATCACCGCGTGCCGGCAGTCGGTGAAGGTCCAGCGCGGTTCCAGCGGGACGTAGAGGTGCAGGCCGCGCCCGCCCGAGGTCTTGGGCCAGGCCCGCATCCCGTGCTCGTCCAGCAGCACCCGAAGCTCGTGCGCCGCCCGGACGGCGTCGTGGAAGTCGGTGCCCGGTTGCGGGTCGAGGTCGATGCGCAGCTCGTCCGGGTGCTCGGTGTCGTTCCGGCGCACCGGCCAGGGGTGGAAGGTGAGGCAGCCGAGGTTGGCGGCCCAGATCACCGCGGCCGGTTCGTTCGGGCAGATCTCGTCGGCGGTACGGCCGCTGGGGAAGGCGATCCGGGCGGTCGGCAGCCAGTCGGGCAGGCTCTTGGGGGCGCGCTTCTGGTAGAAGAACTCGCCCTCGACGCCGTCCGGGAAGCGCTGCAGCGTGGTCGGCCGGTCGCGCAGCCCGCGCAGCACACCGGGCGCGACCGCCAGGTAGTACTCGGCCACGTCGCGCTTGGTGTAACCGCGCTCGGGAAAGTAGACCTTGTCCGGGTTGGACAGCCGTACCGTCCGGCCGTCCACCTCCAGCTCCACAGCTCCTGCCATGCCCTCCACGCTAGGCCGGGCCGCCCGGTCCGGCGCGCGGGCGGCTTCGGCCCGGGACACCATCGGAGCATGGACCTTCCCGTGATGCCGCCCGTGCAGCCGATGCTCGCCAAGTCGGTGGCCGAGATCCCGCCGGGCATGCAGTACGAGGCCAAATGGGACGGCTTCCGCGCGATCGTGTTCCGTGACGGCGACGAGATCGAGATCGGCAGCCGGACGGCCAAACCGCTGACGCGCTACTTCCCCGAGCTGGTGGAGGCCTTCCGCCGGGAGCTGCCCGAGCGCTGCGTGGTGGACGGCGAGATCGTGATCGCCCGCGACGGCCGGCTGCGCTTCGAGGAGCTGTTGGAGCGTATCCACCCCGCCGCCTCCCGCGTCCGTACGCTGGCCGAACGCACCCCGGCCTCCTTCGTCGCCTTCGACCTGCTGGCCCTCGGCGCCACGGCCCTGGACCGGCAGCCGCTCGCCGAGCGGCGCACAGCCCTGGAGGAGGCGCTCGCAGGCGCGGCCGCGCCGATCCACCTCGCGCCCGCCTCCACCGACGTCGAGGTGGCCCGGACCTGGTTCTCCCGGTACGAGGGCGCAGGGCTGGACGGCGTGATCGCCAAGCCCCTCGACAAGCCGTACGCACCCGGCGAACGGACGATGTACAAGGTCAAGCACCAGCGCACCGCCGACTGCGTGGTCGCCGGCTACCGCGAGCACAAGAGCGGCCCGGTGGTCGGCTCCCTGCTGCTCGGCCTCTACGACGCGACCGGGCAGCTGCAGCACGTCGGGGTCTGCGCCTCCTTCCCGATGGCCCGCCGCCGCGAACTCGTGGAGGAGCTGCGGCCGCTGCGCATGGACGACCTCACCGGCCACCCCTGGGCGGCCTGGGCCGACGAGGCCGCCCAGGCGAGCTCGCGCCTGCCCGGGGCGGTCAGCCGCTGGACGGGCACCAAGGACCTCTCCTGGGTCCCGCTGCGCCCGGAACGTGTGGTGGAGGTCGCGTACGACCACATGGAGGGCACCCGCTTCCGCCACACCACCCAGTTCCGCAGCTGGCGCCCCGACCGGGAGCCCGGCAGTTGCACGTACGGACAGCTGGAGGAACCGGTCTCCTACGATCTCGCGGAACTTCTCGGCTGACGGATGTCGAGAAACGTCGACCGGTTCCGACGTCCCTTGTGCAAGGCATCCGAACGAGATCACCGGGAGTTCCGATGAGGAAGATCCTTCTGTTCATGGTGGCGTCCGCCGACGGCTTCTACGAGGGCCCCCACCAGGAGTTCGACTGGCCGGTCGTGGACGACGAGTTCAACGACTTCGCCCTGGAGCAGCTCGACTCCGTCGACACCCTGCTCTTCGGCCGGGTCACCTACGAGGGCATGGCGGCCTACTGGCCGACCGCCGAGGCCCAGCAGAACGACCCGAAGGTCGCCGGGGTGATGAACAGCATCCCCAAGGTCGTCGTCTCGCGGACGCTGGAGCGCGCCGAATGGGCCAACACGCGCGTGATCGGCGGGAATCTCGCCGAGGAGATCGCGGCGCTCAAGGCACAGCCCGGCAAGGACATCGCCGTCTTCGGCAGTTCCGCCCTGTCGGTGAGCCTGCTGGAGCTCGGGCTGCTCGACGAGGTGCGGATCATGGTCAATCCCGTGGTGCTCGGCGGCGGCAAGTCCCTTTTCCGCACGACCGGTGGCAGGATCCACCTGGAGCTGCTGGGCACCAGGGCCTTCGGTTCCGGCAACGTCCTGCTCAGCTACCGTCCCGCAGCCCGTTAGGAGCCGGCCGTGAAGTACCTGCTGATGATCTACATGAACCCGGCGGTGTTCGAGAGCCTCTCCGAGGCCGAGCAGAATGCGGTGATGGCCGAGCACGACGCCTTCCAGAAGCCGATCCGCGAGTCCGGCGAACTGGTCGGTTTCGCCGCGCTCGCCGACCCCTCCACCAGCCGTACGGTGCGGGTGCGCGAGGGTGTCCCGGCGGTCACCGACGGTCCGTACGTGGAGGCCAAGGAGTTCCTGGCCGGGTACTACGTGGTGGACTGCGAGACGCCCGAGCGGGCCGAGGAGCTGGCCGCGCAGCTGCCGGACGCGCGGCTCACCGCGATCGAGGTACGCGCCGTGATGGAGTCCGGCGGGCTGGAGATGTGACGGCCGACGCCCGCGCCGAGGACCTGCTGCGCTCGCTGGCGCCGCAGGTCCTCGGCGCACTGGTGCGCCGGTACGGGCACTTCGACGCCTGCGAGGACGCGGTGCAGGAGGCGCTGCTGGCCGCTGCGCGTCAGTGGCCGCAGGAGGGGCTGCCCGAGTCGCCGCGCGGCTGGCTGATCACCGTCGCCTCACGGCGGCTGGCCGACCACTGGCGCAGCGAGGAGGCCCGGCGGCACCGGGAGGAGGCGGTCGCGGCGCTCGAACCGCCGCCGGGGGAGACGCCCGACCGCGACGACACCCTGACGCTGCTGTTCCTGTGCTGCCACCCGGCGCTGTCGGCTCCCTCGCAGCTCGCGCTGACCCTGCGTGCGGTGGGCGGCCTCACCACGGCCGAGATCGCGCATGCGTTTCTGGTGCCGGAGTCGACGATGGCGCAGCGGATCAGCCGGGCCAAACAGCGGATCCGGGCCGCCGGGGCCCGCTTCGACCTGCCTCACGAGACCGAGCGGGCCGAGCGGCTGCGGGTCGTCCTCCAGGTGCTGTACCTGATCTTCAACGAGGGCTACACCGCCAGTGCCGGCCCTGACCTCCAGCGCACCGACCTCACGGCCGAGGCGATCCGGCTCACCCGCGAGCTGCACCGACTGATGCCCGAGGACGGCGAGACGACCGGACTGCTGGCGCTGATGCTCCTCACCGACGCCCGGCGCCCGGCCCGTACCCGCACCGACGGTTCGCTCGTCCCGCTCGCCGAGCAGGACCGCGCGGCGTGGGACCGGGCGGCGATCAAGGAGGGCACCGACCTCGTCGCCGCCACCCTTCCGCACGCCGTGCCCGGCCCGTACCAGCTGCAGGCGGCCATCGCAGCCGTCCACGACGAGGCGGAGCGCGCCGAGGACACGGACTGGCTGCAGATCCTCGGCCTCTACGGCCTGCTGGAACGGTTCGCCCCGGGCCCGATGGTCACCCTCAATCGGGCTGTCGCCCTCGCGATGGTCGACGGCCCCTTGGCCGGACTCGCCCTGCTCGCCGAGCTGGACGACACCCTGCGCGGGCACCACCGCCTGGACGCCGTCCGCGCACACCTCCTCGAACAGGCCGGCGACCCGGAGGCCGCCCGTACCGCCTACCGGGCCGCCGCCCGCCGCACCACCAGCCTCCCCGAACGCCGCTACCTGGAGTCCCGAGCAGCCCGCCTCGGCCGCCCGTCGGGCGAGTAAGGCCTCATGGCAATCGGTAGGCAGCGGGGCAACCCCCGAGGGGCGCGAGGAACTGCGCGAGATCGGAAGGCAACAGCCTCCGCTTCGCGCAGTTCTCCCCCAGCCTTCGGCCGGGAGGTGCCCCCACGCGCCCCTGGGTTGCCCGATCCTGATCGGCCGGCACCCTGCCGGTAAGCCGTGCGGGTGGGCCATCCGGGTGTGCCCGGCACGGCGTCGGGGGTGCCCGGGTGCAGCTCGGGGACGATCGTGAAGCCCAGCTGTGGCGGCCCTTAAGAATTCCTCGATGGACCGCACCCACTCCCACCAGGCAGATTGCAGGTGCCCGGTCCCCGGCAGGCGCCGTCCGCCGGGCTGCCCCCGACCTGCCCACACCAGGTCTGCCCCACCATGCGTCAGGAGCCCTCGCCGTGAAGGCACTCGTCAAGCAGAAGGCCGAGCCCGGGCTCTGGCTGATGGACGTCCCGAAGCCGGAGATCGGCCCCGGCGAGGTGCTGATCAAGGTGCTCCGCACCGGCATCTGCGGAACGGACCTGCACATCCGCAAGTGGGACGGCTGGGCGCAGCAGACCATCAACACGCCCCTGACGCTCGGTCACGAGTTCGTCGGCGAGGTCGCCGAGATCGGCGCGGCCGTCGTGGACATCGCGGTGGGCGACCTGGTCAGCGGCGAGGGCCACCTGGTCTGCGGCAAGTGCCGCAACTGCCTGGCCGGCCGCCGCCACCTGTGCCGCAACACCATCGGCCTCGGGGTGGGCCGCGACGGCGCTTTCGCCGAGTACGTCGCGCTGCCTGCCGCCAACGTCTGGGTGCACCGCGTCCCGGTCGACCTCGACGTCGCCGCGATCTTCGACCCGTTCGGCAACGCCGTGCACACCGCCCTCTCCTTCCCGCTGGTCGGCGAGGACGTGCTGATCACCGGCGCCGGCCCGATCGGCATCATGGCGGCCGCCGTCGCCAAGCACGCCGGCGCCCGCAACGTGATGATCACGGACGTCAGCCCGTACCGCCTCGACCTGGCCCGCAAGGTCGGTGTCACGCTCGCGTTGAACGTCGCCGAGCACACCATCGAGGAGGGCCAGCAGCAGCTGGGCCTGCGCGAGGGCTTCGACGTCGGCCTGGAGATGTCCGGCCGCCCCGAGGCGCTGCAGTCGATGATCGCCAACCTGACCCACGGCGGCAAGATCGCCATGCTCGGCCTGCCCGCCGAGGACTTCCCGGTCGACTGGGCTCGGATCGTGACCTCGATGATCACCCTCAAGGGCATCTACGGCCGCGAGATGTTCGAGACCTGGTACGCCATGTCGGTGCTGCTCGAGGGCGGGCTGGATCTCAGCCCGGTGATCACCGGCCGCTACCCCGCCGCCGACTTCGAGGCCGCCTTCGACGAGGCCGCCAGCGGCCGCTGCGGCAAGATCATCCTCGACTGGACCGTCTGACACCCCCTAGGAGCCCCCGTGTTCGACTCCGTGCGCGACGACGTCGCCGCCACCCTCGAAGAGATCCGCGAGGCCGGCCTCTTCAAGCCCGAGCGGGTGATCGGCACCCCGCAGAGCGCCGCCGTGACCGTCACCGCTGGCGGGCGCCCCGGCGAGGTCCTCAACTTCTGCGCCAACAACTACCTCGGCCTCGCCGACCACCCGGAGATCCTCGCCGCCGCCAAGGAGGCGCTGGACCGCTGGGGCTACGGCATGGCCTCGGTCCGCTTCATCTGCGGCACCCAGGACGTCCACAAGCAGCTGGAGGACCGCCTCTCGGCCTTCCTGGGCCAGGAGGACACCATCCTGTACTCCTCCTGCTTCGACGCCAACGGCGGTGTCTTCGAGACCCTTCTGGACGAGCGCGACGCGGTCATCTCGGACGCCCTCAACCACGCGAGCATCATCGACGGCATCCGCCTCTCCAAGGCCCGCCGCCACCGCTACGCCAACCGCGACCTGGCCGACCTCGAGAAGCAGCTCCAGGACACCCAGGACGCCCGCCGGCGCCTGATCGTCACCGACGGCGTGTTCTCCATGGACGGCTACATCGCCCCGCTGCGCGAGATCTGCGACCTGGCGGACCGCTACGACGCGATGGTGATGGTCGACGACTCGCACGCGGTCGGCTTCGTCGGCCCCGGCGGCCGCGGCACGCCCGAGCTGCACGGCGTGATGGACCGGGTCGACATCATCACCGGCACCCTCGGCAAGGCCCTCGGCGGGGCCTCCGGCGGCTACGTCGCGGCGCGCCGGGAGATCGTGGCTCTGCTGCGCCAGCGCTCGCGCCCGTACCTGTTCTCCAACTCGCTCGCCCCGGTGATCGCCGCCGCCTCGCTCAAGGTGCTCGACCTGGTCGAGGAGTCGACCGAGCTGCGCGAGAAGCTCGCCGCCAACACCAAGCTGTTCCGTACCCGGATGACCGAGGCAGGCTTCGAGATCCTGCCCGGCGAGCACCCGATCGCCCCGGTGATGATCGGCGACGCGGCCAAGGCCGGCCGACTCGCCGAGCTGCTGCTGGAGCGCGGCGTGTACGTGATCGGTTTCTCGTTCCCGGTGGTGCCGCACGGCCAGGCCAGGATCCGGGTGCAGCTGTCGGCAGCCCACTCCACCGAGGACGTCGAGCGGGCCGTGGCGGCCTTCGTGGACGCCCGCGCGGCCCTGGAGAACTGACCGCGTTCGCCGGCTCCCGGGCGTGCGGATGACCATGGTCGAGGGATCCGATCCCAAGTTGGTATCGGGAGCACCGGGCTCGCGGGGGCTTCGAGGGCGCATACTGGACTCAATGACCAGGACAGCCGCAGCCCGGCGCTCTCTGCCCACCAGTCCCTTCCGTGCCCAGCCGGTAGCCCCGATCGAGAACTTCGAGCTGGGTGACCGGGTCAGCCACGACCGATTCGGACTGGGCCGGGTCATCGGTGTTGAGGAGGGAATCGCCGTACTCGTCGATTTCGGTTCTCAGCAGATGCGATGCCTCAGCCCGTTCGCCAAGCTGGTCAAGCTCTGAGACCTGCTGTCAGACGGCGCCCACCATCCCGGTGGGCGCCGTCTGACGTATGTCCGCCCCCGCAGCGGCGGCAGAACAGCGGCGGAGGAACGCGACAGCAGTGGTGGAACGCAAAAACGGGGCCCGCACCGAAGTGCGAGCCCCGCGGAGCATGGCATGCGCCACGCACGCGTCACTGAAATCAGATGACGCGGATGTTCTCGGCCTGCGGGCCCTTCTGGCCCTGCGTGACGTCGAACTCGACCTTCTGGCCCTCAACGAGCTCGCGGAAGCCCTGCGCGTTGATGTTCGAGTAGTGGGCGAACACGTCGGCGCCGCCACCATCCTGCTCGATGAAGCCGAAGCCCTTCTCGCCGTTGAACCACTTCACGGTACCGGTAGCCATACTTTTCTCCTTCACAGGGGCAATGCTGGAATCCGCACCTCGCGAATCCCGTGTCGCCGCAATGACCCAGTCCGGCGGCTAAACCGGTAAAAACAAAATGCGCCTCACGGTTACAACCCGTCAGGCGCACATAGGTTCATGGGTACCAAAACTGCAACTGCTATAACCGTAGCAGAGAATCGGCCGTTGTGAAGGATTTCCTGCGGGAGATCTGCGGGGCGTTCCGGGCGGGCGGCGGCCGGGCCCGCCCCCGGCCCGCGTACCGCCCGCACGCTGGCACAATGGCGGCGTGATCGACGCAAGACGGTTGCGGACCCTGCGGGCCGTGGCCGACCACCGTACGGTGACGGCCGCGGCCGCCGCGCTGTACCTCACCCCCTCGGCCGTGTCCCAGCAGCTCGCCGCGCTGGAGCAGGAGACCGGCCACCACCTGCTCGCCCGCGAGGGCCGGGGCGTCCGGCTCACCGCCGCCGGCGAGATCCTGCTCGCCCACGCCGACGCCGTTCTCGCCCAGCTGGAGCGCGCCGAGGCCGACCTCGCCGCGTACAGCGCGGGCGTCGCCGGCGAGGTGACGGTCGCCTCCTTCGCGACCGGCATCGCTCTGGTGCTCGCTCCCGCGATCTCCGCGCTGGCCACCACCGCACCGGGCGTCCGGCTCAAGGTCCTCGACGCCGAGGGCGACGCCAGCCTCCCGATGCTGCTGGACGGCCTGGCCGACATCGCCGTGGCCGTCGAGTACCGGGGCGCGCCCCGCGCCGACGACCAGCGCCTGACCCGCGTCCCGCTTTACGCCGAGCCCTTCGAGGCGGTGCTGCCGCTCGCCCACCCGCTCGCGGCCGGCGAGGGCCCGATCGCGGTCGCCGACCTCGCGGCCGAGCCGTGGATCGGCCCGTACCCGGGCAACCCCTGCCACGACGTGGTGCTGCTGGCCTGTGAGTACGCGGGCTTCCAGCCCCGGCTGGTGCACTCCTCGGACGACTTCCGTGCGGTGGTCGCACTCGCCTCGGCGGGGGCGGGGGTCGCGCTCGTCCCGAGGTCGGCGCTGCGCGGCGCGGACCTCACCGAGGTGTCGGTACGGCCGGTGGACAGCGCGCTCGCCACCCGTAAGGTCTTCGCCGCCGTGCGCAGCGGCGCCGAGCAGCACCCGCTGATCCGCCCCGTCCTCGAGGCGCTCACCGAGGCGGCGGGCGGAGTCTCGGAGAACTGACCCGGCGTCAGTCGCTGATCTCGACGCCCCGCCAGAAGGCGACATGACCGGCGATGTGCGCGGCGTCGGGGCTCGGGTCGGCGTAGAACCACGCGGCGTCCGGGTTCTCCGCGTCCGCGACCCGCACCGTGTAGTAGGAGGCGGTGCCCTTCCACGAGCAGTACGTGCTGGTCGCGGACGGGCTCAGGAGCGCCATCCGGACCGAGCCGGGAGGGAAGTAGTGGTTGCCCTCCACGATCGTGGTCTCGTCGCTCTCGGCGAGCACCTCGCCGTTCCATCGCGCAGTAGCCATGGGCCCATTCTGCCCCGGCCCCGGGGTGCGGGTGTCATGTCCGTTGATCTCACTGCATCCTGACTGCTCAGCACCCTTTCTGGCATATGCTGCTGGCGCGGCTGGGCCCCGCAACGAGGCGGGGCGGCCATCAGACCCTCGGCAGGAGCGTCCCGATGAGCGACCACGATCTCGACCTCGACAGTGCGGCGATCCCGGTTGGGGTGATCGGCCTCGGCGACATCGCGCAGAAGGCGTACCTCCCGGTGCTCACCGCCCAGCCGGGTCTGGACCTGCGGCTGATGACCCGGGACCGCGCCAAGCTCGACCGCATCGGCGACGCGTACCGCATCACCCACCGGTACACCGACCTCGGCGAGCTGATCGACAGCGGCGTGCGGGCCGCCTTCGTGCACGCCGCCACCGAGCAGCACGTCCCGATCGTCGAGCAGCTGCTCACGGCCGGGGTGGACGTGTACGTCGACAAGCCGCTCGACCACCACCTGGAGGGCGCCCGTCACCTGGTCGAACTCGCCGAGCGGACCGGCCGTTCGCTGCTGGTGGGCTTCAACCGGCGGCACGCGCCCGGCTACCTGCTGGCGACGGAGCGGCCACGGGACCTGATCGTCCTGCAGAAGAACCGCGAGGGGCTGCCGGAGGCTCCCCGCTCGGCGGTCTTCGACGACTTCATCCATGTGGTCGACACCCTCCGGTTCCTCGTCCCGGGCGAGATCGAGCACGTCGACGTCCGCTCGCGGACCAAGGACGGCCTGCTGGAGCACCTGGTGCTCACCCTCGCCGGGGACGGCTTCACCGCGCTCGGCATCATGAACCGGGTGAGCGGCTCCACCGAGGAGGTCCTGGAGGTCTCCGGCGGCGACTCCAAGCGCGTGGTGGTCAACCTCGCGGAGGTCATCGACCACAAGGGGCAGCCGACCGTCCGCCGCCGCGGGGACTGGGTCTCCGTCGCCCGCCAGCGCGGGATCGAACAGGTCGTGCTCTCCTTCCTGGAGGCCGTCCGGGTGGGCAAGACGCTGTCTGCGCGCGATGCCCTGCAGACCCATGAGCTGTGCGAGCAGATCGTGGAGCGGATCGAGGCCCGGGCCCGCTGACCTCACGGGACAC
Organism: Kitasatospora atroaurantiaca; assembly: GCF_007828955.1. Lineage (NCBI taxonomy): Bacteria > Bacillati > Actinomycetota > Actinomycetes > Kitasatosporales > Streptomycetaceae > Kitasatospora > Kitasatospora atroaurantiaca. Next base: position 7,311,788 of record NZ_VIVR01000001.1, read on the forward strand.
GCATACGGACACGGATGCGGACCCTGACACGAACGCGGACCGGCGCCGCCCGCAGTGGGCGGCGCCGGTCCGTCTCCGTCACGGCGTCAGGCCAGGTCAGCCCTCGTTGATGCAGGTGTTGTCGAAGGCGGGGTTGAGCGCACCGATCACATTGATGCTGTTGCCGCAGATGTTGATCGGAATGTGGATCGGGATCTGGATGACGTTGCCGGACAGGACGCCCGGTGAACCGACCGCCACGCCCTCGGCGGTAGCAGAGGCGCCGGCTGCGCCTGCCGAGCCGAGTACGAGCGCACAAGCGGCCCCGGCGAGCACGAGAGCCCTGCGGATGTCCTTCACGGTCTTCTCCATTCCTGAGGGGGTGGTGCCTGGTCGTTCCGGGACCACCGCAGGCCGACGTCCGGCACGGGTTGATCCCGGTTCCAGTCTTGGCACCACTTCCGCCGGCGGTCAGCCGGGCGCAGCCCCCGTTCACCCGGGGGAGTGGGAACCCGGTGCGAACGGCGGCTCCTGACCGGTCGACAGCTCGTACGGCCGTTCGACCTCAGGGCCAGAGCAGGGTCCGGGTCCAGGCCGCCGACCCCGTGCCAGGGCCCGTCCTGGTGAAGCGCAGCCGCACATGACGACGGTTCGGATCGCCCTGCCAGAACTCCACCTCCTGTGCCCACAGCGTGTAGACGGTGTGGCTCGGGGCGATGACACCGGGCTCGGCCGCCAGGCGCAGCCGGGCTGCCTCGGCCGCCTCGTCGTACGTCTCCAGGGAGGGGAGCGACCGACTCTGCCGGCCTACCAGGGCCGCGGTCCGGGCCGCGGGCGAGCGGGTGAGGAACTCGGCCGCCGAGACCTCGGGCGGCGCGGCCGCCACGGTGCCGCGGATCCGGACCTGCCGGCCCAGCGGCGGCCAGTACAGCGTCATCGCGGCCACGGGGTGCGCGGTGAGCTGCCGCCCCTTGGGGCTGTCGGAGTCGACCGCGAACAGCCATCCGGCGCCCTCGACATCGACGTCCCGCAGGACCAGTACCCGCGCATCGGGCAGGCCGTCGGCGTCGACCGTCGACAGGGTCACCACCTGGGCGTCGAGGACTTCGGCGTCGAAGGCGCCGATCAGCCAGTCGACGAAGAGGCTCCCCGGATCGGAGGGCGCCCGGTCGAGGTCGAACCGCGGCAGCTCGCGGGCCATGGGCGGCCTGCTGCGCAGCAGTTCGGCGACCGTGTTCGGCCCGCCGGAGCCCTCGTCCTGCTCGTCACTGCTTCGGTGGGTCACTGCGCCTCCCGTCCCGTGCCCCCGCTCCTGGCCGGCCGGGGCATCGCCGATGCGAAACGATACTGGCAGCTCAGGCGCCCACGCCGTAGAAGTCACGGGCGTTGGTGACCAGGACCGCCTCGGCGGCCTCCTCCCCGAGGGCGTCGACCAGGAGAGCGAGGTCGGCGTCGGCGAACGGACGCGCGGCCCGGGTGGAGGGCAGGTCGGTGCCGGCCATCAGCGCGCCGGGGTCGGCGGCGTGGATCGCCCTGAGGGTGGCGGGCACGTCCAGGCGGACCCGGCCGAAGCCCGTGGCCTTCACCCGCAGGCCGGCCTCCACCAGCCGCAGCAGTGCGCCGCGCCCGGCCTCCGACATGCCCAGATGGTCGATGCTGACCTTGGGCAGCGCGGTCAGCACCGGCTCCAGGCCGGGCAGGTCCGCGGCGTCGACGTACAGCTCGGTGTGCCAGCCGGCCAGGTCGAAGACGCGGCGGGCCAGGCGGTCGAGCCGGGCGGGCCCCTCGGAGCCGCCGCGGTAGAGGTTGAAGCGGATCGCCCGGACTCCGGCGGCGTCCAGGTCGAGGATCTGCCGGTCGGAGGCGGTGGCCGGGAGCTGGGTCACCCCGACGAAGCCCGGGCCCAGCCGGGCCAGCGCGTCGACCAGGTAGGACTGGTCGAAGGCCTGGAAGGAGCCGGAGACGACGGCCCCGCCGGTGACCCCGAGGGTGCGGACGCGCTGCAGGTAGTCGGCGACCGTGAAGGCCTCGGGCAGGTAGCCGGCGTTCGCCACCAGCGGGAACCGGGGATCGACGATGTGCAGGTGACTGTCGAACATCTCGCGGTCAGCTCCTCGGAATCCCCCGGTCGGCCCCGTGTCCTGTCCGGAGCGCGGCGACCGGCGGACGTACGATCGGGATCTCGTGATTCCACCATGGCGTTCGGCCCGAGCGAGAGAGCGGGGTGGGGTTCGTGTCGAGTCCTTCCGGCAATGCGGCACCTTCCACGGGGGCCCCGGCGACCGGTTCGGGCGCGGGCGAGAAGGGCCTCAAGGGCAACGCGCTCGGCCTCTTCTCCTCGGTGGCCATCGGCCTGGCCTCGACCGCGCCCGCGTACAGCCTGGCCGCGACCCTCGGCCTGATCGTGGTCGGCGTCGGCCTCCAGGCACCGATCATCACGATGATGGCGTTCATCCCGATGCTGCTCATCGCGTACGCCTACAAGGAGCTCAACGCCTCCGACCCCGACTGCGGGACCACCTTCGTCTGGGGCGCCAGGGCGTTCGGGCCGCGGACGGGCTGGATGGGCGGCTGGGGCATCGTCTTCGCCGACATCATCGTCATGGCGAACCTGGCTCAGATCGCCGGCATCTACGGCTTCCGGCTCTTCGGCCTGGACTCGCTCGCCGAGAACACCACCTGGACCACCCTGGCCGGTGTGGCGTGGATCGTCGTGATGACCCTGATCTGCTACATCGGCATCGAGATCTCCGCCGCCCTGCAGCGCTGGCTGCTGTGCATCGAGGTCGCGGTACTGATCCTGTTCTCGGTCACCGCCCTGGTCAAGGCCTACGGCAGCAACCCGCCGGAGACCGCGATCCACATCGACGCCTCCTGGTTCAACCCCTTCAACGTGCCCTCGGCCAGTGCCCTGACCTCGGGGATCCTGGCGGCCGTGTTCATCTACTGGGGTTGGGACACCGCCGTCTCGGTCAACGAGGAGACCGCCGACAGCGCGCGCACCCCCGGGCGGGCGGCGGTCATCTCGACCGTCCTGCTGCTGCTCATCTACGGCCTGGTCTCCACGTCCGCCCAGGCCTTCGCCGGGGTCGGCACGGAGGGCATCGGACTGGCCAACCCCGACAACGAAGGGGACGTGCTCTCCGGGCTGGGCGATGCGATCTTCGGCACCACGGGGTTCGGCTGGTTCCTCAACAAGCTGCTGATCTTCATGGTGCTGACCTCGTCCGCAGCCTCCACCCAGACCACCATCCTGCCCACGGCCCGCACGACGTTCTCGATGGCCGCGCACAAGGCCATCCCCTCGCAGTTCGCGCGGGTGCACCGCAGGTTCCTCACCCCGACCTGGTCCACCCTCGGCATGGGGCTGGCCTCGATCGCCTTCTACGTCCTGCTGACGGCGATCAGCGGCAACGTCCTCACCGACTCCATCGCCTCGGTCGGCCTGGGCATCGCCTTCTACTACGGCCTCACCGGTTTCGCCTGCCTCTGGTACTACCGCCGGGTCCTGACCCGGAGCGTCCGTGACTTCGTGTTCAAGGGCCTGCTCCCGGGCCTCGGCGGGCTGAGCCTGCTGTACTTCTTCTGCTACGGGGCCTTCGACGTCTACGCCGACCCCGAGTACGGCGCCACCTCGATCGACCTGCCGATCTTCGGAGAAACCGGTGGCGTGACCGTCATCGGCATCGGTGCCCTGGTGATCGGCTTCGTGCTGATGCTGATTCAGTGGGCCGTCCAGGGTTCCTGGTTCCGCTACCCGGACGTCCCGAAGACCGCGGCGGACCCGGCCGACGCGCCCTGAGTACAGGGACCGCTCTGCCGCGCTCTCGGCGCTCTGGATGCCCTCAGCCGCTCTCAGCCGGCGAAGTTCAGCGCGTACAGCGGCCGGACGGTGGCGGGGGTGACGAAGTCCATCGGCACGGTGCCCAGGTGCGGGCGGGTGGCGGCGTTCAGGGCCGAGACGTAGCCGCTGAGCTTGGGGGCGATGGCCTGCGCGGCCTGCTGCGGCCACAGGCCCCAGCCGGAGGAGGAGGTGAAGGTGAGGAACAGCCGCTGCGGGTCGCTCGAGGCGCGGGCCGCGTTGAGGTGTGCGGACACCTCGGGCCACTTCCGCGAGTTGAGCTCGAAGATCGTCCCGATCTGGTAGTCGTCCTCGATGTCCATGCGCCCGCCGCCCCACGGGATGCCCGGCAGGCCGGAGCTGTCGGCGAGGACGACGACCCGGCCGCGCACCTCGCCGAGCCGGGGGACGCGGTCCTCGGCCCAGAACAGGTCCGGCCACTTCGAGCGGTAACCTGCGAAGATGGCCGCGAAGTCCGCGGCGGGGACGGTCGAGTACTCCTGCTTGACCCTCATCAGGAGGGTCTCCCCGGGGTGCTGGGCCAGGAACGCCCGGCAGAGGTTCAGTACGTCACCGAAGAAGATGTGCTGGAAGAACGAGCCGTGGTGGATCGCGAAGACGCCGTCGATCGCGCGGCATCTGATGTCCAGGAACCTTACGCCCGCGGCGAGTTGGTCGGGGAGCGAGAGGGTCTGGGTCTGGGTGATCGCACCGCCGTAGAGCGAGCAGGTGTCGTGCGTGCCCGGGACGGTGAGCTGCGAGAGGTACGTGTCGGAGGAGACGGCACCCAGCCAGTCGGCGCCGCCGGGTACGTCGGCGGCCCGGGCCGGCTGCACCGAGGGGCCGAGTCCGGCCCCTACCGCGGCCAGGACCACTGTCGAACGGGCGAAGGTGCGCCGACTGATCGGAGTGTCCGTCAAGTCCATTGCTGCATCCCGTCGTTGAGCCTCAGGTGTGCCTGCCATGCACATTATCAACGGGGAGGCGCGACAGGCATAGACCTGAGGACCGCATCGACTACTGCAACGGCACCTGAGCGAGCCTCCCCGGCGTGGTGTCCTCGAGCGCACCGCTCATGGCGTCGCGCCAGATCGGCCCGGCCAGCGTCCCGCCGAAGGCCTGGTCGACGATCTCACCGCCGATGCTCTGCCCGTCCAGCGAGGTCGGGTGGTCGGTGTCGCTGACCACCGTGGCGCCCGACAACTCCGGGGTGTAGCCGACGAACCAGACCTGCTTGCCCGCGTTGGTGGTACCGGTCTTGCCCGCGCTGTCGCGGTCGCCCAGACCGGCCTTGGTGCCGGTGCCGTCCTGGACCACGCCCTTGAGCATCGTGGTGAGGGCGTCGGCGGTGTGCGCCGACATCACCTCGCCGCACCTGCTCGCCGGGACGGGAAGCGGCTTGCCGTCGGCGGTGGTCACCGAGGTGATCGCGGTCGGGGTGCAGTAGGTGCCGTGCGCGGCGAATGTCGCGTAGACGTTGGCCATCTCCAGCGGGGTCAGGTCGTTGCTGCCGAGGGCCATGGACGGCACCGCGCTCAGCTTCTCGCCGCCGGCCTGCTGGGTGATGCCGAGTCTGTTGGCCATCTGCACCACGTTGCACAGGCCGGTGTCCGCCTCCAGCGAGGCGAAGTAGGTGTTGACCGACTGCGCCATGGCGGGTGCCATGGTGAACGGCCCGTACAGCGACTTGGCGTCGTTGTGCACCTCGCCGCTCTCCGGGAACCTGCCGCCCTTGCAGTCCTTCATGGCCGGCCAGGCCATGCTGTAGGGGGAGGGGTACGACTGGGCGGGTGTGATGCCGTTCTCCAGCGCGGCGGCGGCCACGATCGGCTTGAAGGTCGAGCCGGTCGGGAAGCCGAGACCGCCGCCCATCGCCTTGGTGACGTTGAGGTTGATCTGGGTCTGGTTGGCGGCGAACCCGTACGGGCGGCTCTGGCCCATCGCGACGATCTTCCCGGTGCCCGGCTGCACCACCGTCATCGCGGTGGCCGCCTTGTCGGAGGCGTACACATGGCTGGTGACGGACTTCTGCAGGGCGGCCTGCGCCTTGGGGTCGAGCGTGGTGTGGATCTGCAGGCCGCCGTGCTTCCACAGCGCCTGGCGATCGGCCGAAGTGGCGCCGAACGCCGGGTCGCTGACGATCACCTTGTGCACGTAGTCGCAGAAGAAGCCCGCGCCCTGGTCGGCGGTGATGCAGCCCTGCCGCGGACGGCTGACCTTGAGGTCGAGCGGGCGGGCGATCGCCTCGGCCGCCTGGGCCTGGGTGATGGTGCCGTACTGCGCCATCTTGCGCAGCACGGTGTCACGCCGTGCCTTGGCATTCTCGGGGTTGGCGATCGGGTCGTAGCCCGTCGGTGACTGCACCAGCCCGGCCAGCAGGGCAGCCTGAGGGAGCGTCAGCTCGCTGGCGTGGACGCTGAAGTACCGCTGGGCGGCCGCCTCGATCCCGTAGGCCTGCTCGCCGAAGAAGGTGATGTTCAGGTAGTTGGTGAGGATCTCGTCCTTGCTGAGGGTCTCCTCCAGCTTGATCGCGTACTTCATCTCCTTGACCTTGCGGCCGACGGTCTGTGCCTGCGCCGCGAGCACCGCCTGCGGATCGTCACCCGCCTTGTCCACGAAGACGTTCTTCACGTACTGCTGGGTGAGTGTGGAAGCCCCCTGCGAGACCGAGCCGCTGGCCGCGTTCTTGTTGATCGCGCGCAGCATGCCCTTGAGGTCGACCGCGCCGTGCTCGTAGAACCGGTTGTCCTCGATGTCCACCAGGGCCGCCTTCATCACCGGGGAGATCTGGTCGCTCGGCACGACCGTGCGGTCCCGGTAGTACATGGTGGCGATCACGCCGCCGTCCGCGTTGTAGACGGTGGAGGACTGCGAGAGCGGGGGAGCGGTGAAGTCGTCCGGCAGGCTGTCGAAGTCCTCGACGGCGTTCTTCGCCCCCAGGCCGAGACTGCCGACCGCGGGCAGGGCGAGCCCGGCGGTGAGCACGCCGGCGACGGCGCTGACGCTGAGGAATCTGGCGGTGAGGCGGGTCTTGTGTACGAAGGAGCCCGAGTGCGACGAAGACATGGCTCCGAGACTAGGCGTGCTTGATCAGAAAATCGGACCAACTTCCGCGCTCCGTCTGTCACAAGCCTGCGACAAATCCTCACTCCCCGGCCGAGGCAAAACAAGCATGCATGCTTGCTTTATTCGATGCCCGCTGCCAGGCTGCTGCCCGAAGGCGGGCGGCGGCTGGGGAGGCGTGCGGTGCTGCGGATCGGCAATGCGTCGGGGTTCTACGGGGACAGGTTCTCCGCGTTCCGGGAGATGCTCACCGGTGGGCCGCTGGATGTCCTCACCGGGGACTACCTGGCCGAGCTGACCATGCTGATCCTGGCCCGCGACCGGCTGAAGGATCCCCAACTCGGGTACGCCAAGACCTTTCTGCGCCAGATGGAGGAGTGCCTCGGCCTCGCCGTGGACCGGGGGGTGCGGATCGTGGTCAACGCCGGCGGGCTGAACCCGGCACGGCTGGCCGAGGCGCTGGACGAGTTGGCGGGCAAGCAGGGCATCGCCGTACGGGTCGGACACGTCACCGGTGACGATCTGCTGCCCCGCGCCGAGGAGTTCGGCCTGCCCACCGGTCTCCTGGCGGCCAACGCATACCTCGGTGCGTGGGGCATCGCGGAGTGCCTGCGGGCCGGCGCCGAGATCGTGGTGACCGGACGGGTCACCGACGCCGCGCTGGTGGCGGGCCCGGCGGCCGCGCACTTCGGCTGGGGGCCGCAGGACCTGGACGCCCTCGCGGGTGCGGTGATCGCCGGGCACGTCCTCGAGTGCGGAGCCCAGGCGACCGGCGGCAACTACGCCTTCTTCCGCGAGCACGACGTCACCACCCCCGGATTCCCGATCGCCGAGATCCAGGCCGACGGCAGCAGCGTCATCACCAAGCACCCGGGCACCGGCGGCGCCGTCACCACCGAGACCGTCACGGCCCAACTCCTGTACGAGACGGGAGGCGCACGCTACGCCGGGCCGGACGTGACGGCACGCCTGGACACCGTCCGCCTCGACCAGGTCGGCCCCGACCGGGTCAGGATCAGCGGCGTACGCGGCGAGGCCCCGCCGCCCGCGCTCAAGGTCGGCCTCAACCGGATCGGCGGCTGGCGGAACGAGGTCGTGTTCGTCCTCACCGGCCTGGACATCGACGCCAAAGCCGCGCTCGTCCAGGCCCAGTTGGAGCACGCGCTCGACCCTCGGCCGGCCGAGCTGAGCTGGACACTGGCCCGTACCGACCACCCCGACGCGGACACCGAGGAGGCCGCCTCCGCGCTGCTCCGGCTGGTGGTCAAGGACCGCGACCAGCGGGTCGTCGGACGGGCCGTCAGCACGGCTGCGGTCGAACTGGGCCTGGCGAGCTACCCCGGCTTCCACCTCACCGCGCTGCCCGGGCCCGGCGCGCCGTACGGGGTCTTCGAGGCGGCCTTCGTCGACGCGCGGACCGTACCGCACACGGCGGTCCTGCCGGACGGCACTCACCGTACGGTCCCCCCGGCAATGACGACCGGCGAGCTCACGCCCGTCGAACCGCCGCCGCCTCCACAGCAGTTGACGGCCGGGCCCACGCGTCGCGCGCCGCTCGGCCTGGTGGCGGGTGCCCGCAGCGGCGACAAGGGCGGCGACGCCAACCTGGGCGTCTGGGCCCGGAGCGAGCCCGGCTGGCGGTGGCTCGCCCACACCCTCACCGTCCAGAAGATCCGTGAACTCCTGCCGGAGGCAGCCGGCCTGCAGATCGAACGGCATCTGTTCCCCAACCTCAGGGCCGTGAACTTCACCGTCACCGGCCTGCTCGGCGAGGGCGTGGCCGCACAGGCCCGCTTCGATCCGCAGGCCAAGGCACTGGGGGAGTGGCTCCGCGCCCGCCATCTCGACATCCCGGAGGCCCTGCTGTGACCGTCCTCCCGACCCGTCTCGACCAGGCAGGCCCCGACTACGCGGCCAACCGCGCCGCGATGCTCGCCAAACTGGCCGATCTGGACGCCGAGCACGCCAAGGCGCTGGCCGGCGGCGGCCCCAAGTACGTGGAGCGGCACCGAAGTCGGGGCAAGCTGCTGCCGCGCGAGCGGATCGAGCTGCTCATCGACCCGGACTCGCCGTTCCTCGAGCTCTCCCCGCTCGCCGCGTGGGGCAGTGACTACCCGGTGGGCGCGGCCATGGTCACCGGCATCGGCGTGATCGAGGGCACCGAGTGCGTGATCACCGCCAACGACGCGACCGTACGCGGCGGCGCCAGCAACCCCTGGACCCTGCGCAAGGCCCTGCGCGCCAACGAGATCGCGCTGCGCAACCGCCTCCCGCTGGTCAACCTGGTCGAGTCCGGCGGTGCCGACCTGCCCAGCCAGAAGGAGATCTTCATCCCCGGCGGTGCGCTGTTCCGCGACCTCACCCGGCTCTCCGCCGCGGGGATCCCCACCGTCGCCGTCGTCTTCGGCAACTCCACGGCCGGCGGGGCGTACGTACCGGGCATGTCGGACCACACCGTGATGGTCAAGGACCGGGCCAAGGTCTTCCTCGGCGGCCCGCCGCTGGTGAAGATGGCCACCGGCGAGGAGGCCGACGACGAGTCGCTCGGCGGCGCCGAGATGCACGCCCGCACCTCGGGCCTGGCGGACCACTTCGCGCTGGACGAGCCGGACGCGCTGCGCATCGCCCGCCGCATCGTCCACCGCCTGCACTGGCGGAAGTCCGGCCCCGGGCCCGACCTCACCGCGCCGCCGCCCAAGTACGACGAGGACGAGCTGCTCGGCATCGTCCCCGGCGACCTCAAGGTGCCCTTCGACCCGCGCGAGGTGATCGCCCGGATCGTCGACGGCTCGGACTTCGACGAGTTCAAGCCGATGTACGGTCCCAGCCTCGCCACCGGCTGGGCGAGCCTGCACGGCTACCCCGTCGGCATCCTGGCCAACGCCCAGGGGGTGCTGTTCAGCGCCGAGTCGCAGAAGGCGGCCCAGTTCATCCAGCTCGCCAACCAGCGTGACATCCCGCTGCTCTTCCTGCACAACACCACCGGCTACATGGTCGGCCAGGCGTACGAGCAGGGCGGCATCATCAAGCACGGCGCGATGATGATCAACGCGGTCTCCAACAGCCGCGTCCCGCACCTGTCCGTCCTGATGGGCGCCTCGTACGGCGCCGGGCACTACGGGATGTGCGGGCGGGCCTACGACCCGCGCTTCCTGTTCGCCTGGCCGAGTGCCAAGTCGGCCGTGATGGGGCCGCAGCAGCTGGCGGGTGTGCTCTCGATCGTCGCCCGGCAGTCCGCGGCGGCGAAGGGGCAGCCGTACGACGAGGACGCGGCCGCGGCGATCCGGGCCATGGCCGAGCAGCAGATCGAGGCAGAGTCGCTGCCCGTCTTCCTCTCCGGGCGGCTCTACGACGACGGCGTCATCGACCCCCGCGACACCCGCACCGTGCTCGGCATCTGCCTCTCCGCGATCCACAGCGCCCCGGTCGAGGGCGCGCGCGGCTACGGCGTCTTCAGGATGTAGGGGAGGACCTGACACATGATCACATCCCTGCTGGTCGCCAACCGCGGCGAGATCGCCCGCCGGGTCTTCCGGACCTGCCGCGATCTCGGCATCGCCACCGTGGCCGTGTACTCCGACCCGGACGCGGCCGCCCCGCACGTCCGCGAGGCCGACACCGCCGTACACCTCCCGGGCGCCGCCCCGGCCGACACCTACCTGCGGGCGGACCTCATCGTCCGGGCCGCCCTGGAGGCCGGGGCCGACGCCGTCCACCCCGGCTACGGATTCCTCTCCGAGAGCGCGGAGTTCGCGCGGGCCGTCCTGGCGGCCGGGCTGACCTGGATCGGGCCGCCGCCCGAGGCGATCGCCGCGATGGGCTCCAAGACCGAGGCCAAGCGGCTGATGGCGGCCGCCGGGGTCCCGGTGCTCACCGTGGGGGCGGAGCCGACCGAGGCCGACCTGCCACTGCTGGTCAAGGCGGCGGCGGGCGGCGGCGGGCGCGGCATGCGCGTCGTCCGCGAACTCGCCCGGCTGCCCGAGGCGCTGGCAGCGGCTCGGACGGAGGCGGCGAAGGCCTTCGGATCGGACGAGGTCTTCTGCGAGCCGTACCTGCCGACGGGCCGCCATGTCGAGGTCCAGCTGATGGCCGACGCGCACGGCACGGTCTGGGCCCTGGGCGAACGGGACTGCTCGCTCCAGCGAAGGCACCAGAAGGTGATCGAGGAGGCGCCGGCGCCCGGCCTCGACGAGGCGCTGCGGGCGGAGCTGCACCGCGCTGCCGTCGACGCCGCCCGCGCGATCGGCTACACCGGGGCAGGAACGGCCGAGTTCCTGCTGGCCCCCGACGGCCGCTTCTACTTCCTGGAGATGAACACCCGCCTCCAGGTCGAACACCCCGTGACCGAGTGCGTCACCGGCCTGGACCTCGTCGCACTCCAACTCCGCGTCGCCGAGGGGGAGCGGCTCCCGGCCGAGCCGCCACCCGTCCGCGGCCACGCCATCGAGGCCCGCCTGTACGCCGAGGACCCGGGCCGCGACTGGCAGCCCCAGACCGGCACCCTCCATCGCCTCGAACTCACCGGTAGTCAGGTCGAGTTCACCACCACCTCGGAGGACACCGGCCTTCGCCTGGACTCGGGCGTGAGCAACGGCACGGAGGTCGGCGTCCACTACGACGCCATGCTCGCCAAGGTCATCGCCTGGGCCCCCACTCGGACCGCGGCCGCCCGGCGGCTCGCCGACGCGCTCAGCCGGGCCAGGATCCACGGCCTCGCCACCAACCGCGAGTTGCTGGTGGCGGCGCTGCGCCACCCGGCCTTCCTGGAAGCCCGCGTGCACACCGGCTTCCTCACCGAGCACGCCGACGGGCTCGCCCCCGGCCCCGGCAAACACACCCCGCTCGCCGCCCTCGCCGCCGCCCTCGCGGAGGCCGCCACCCGTCGTAGCCCCTTCCCCTCCGGTTGGCGCAACCTGCCCTCCCAGCCGCAGCTCAAGCGCTACCGCGGAGACGACGGCACCGAGCACGAAGTCCGCTACCGGCTCCTGCGCGAGGGCCTGAGCGCGGACGGCCACCCCGGCACCTCATTCGTCTCGGCGAGCCCGAGTCGCGTCACCCTGCGGACGGACGGCCTCACCCGGACCTTCGAGATCGCCCGGTACGGCAGCACCGTGCACGTCGACTCCGCGCTCGGCCCGGTCGCCCTGACCGTCGTGGACCGCTTCCCCGACCCCGCCGCCCACCACGACCCCGGCGCCCTGCTCGCCCCCATGCCGGGCACCGTCGTCCGTACCGCCGTGGCCCCCGGCGACACCGTCACCGCGGGCCAGGCGCTGCTCTGGCTGGAGGCGATGAAGATGGAGCACCGCGTCTGCGCCCCCGCCGACGGGCTGCTCACCGAACTGCGCGTCAGCCCAGGCCAGCAGGTGGAGCTGGGTGCCCTGCTCGCCGTCGTCCAGCCGGCCGAGTAACCCTCCCTTGACGGAACCCTCCCCGCACGGAAAGGAACAGACCCATGTCCGTGTACATCGAGTCGCCCGAACACCAGGCCCTGCGCCGCGCCGTCGGCGACCTCGCCCGCCGCTACGGAGCCGAGTACTTCCAGACCAAGGCCCGGGCCGGCGAACCCACCGACGAACTCTGGGCCGAGGCAGGCAAGCTCGGCTACCTCGGCGTCAACCTCCCCGCCGAGTACGGCGGCGGGGGAGCCGGCATCGCGGAGCTGGCGATCGTCCTGGAGGAACTCGGCGCCGCGGGCTGCCCGTTGCTGATGCTGATCGTCTCACCGGCGATCTGCGGCACCGTCATAGCCCGTTTCGGCACCGAGCAGCAGAAGCAGCGCTGGCTGCCCGGTCTGTCCGACGGCAGCCGCCGGATGGCCTTCGGCATCACCGAACCCGACGCCGGGTCGAACTCCCACCGCATCGGCACCATCGCCCGTCGCGACGGCGGCGACTGGCTGCTCTCCGGCCGCAAGGTCTTCATCTCCGGTATCGACCACGCGGACGCCGTGCTCTTCGTCGGCCGCACCGAGGACGCCGTCACCGGCAAGCTCAAGCCCGCCCTCTTCATCGTCCCCCGCGACACCCCCGGCTTCGAGTACCGGCCGATCCCGATGGAACTCGTCACCGCCGAACGGCAGTTCCAGGTCTTCCTGGACGACGTCCGGCTGCCCGCCGAGGCGCTGGTGGGCGATGAGAACGCGGGGCTGCTCCAGCTCTTCGCCGGGCTCAACCCCGAGCGCATCATGACCGCGGCCTTCACCCTGGGCATCGCCCGCCAGGCGCTCAACACCGCGGTGGAGTACGCCAAGACCCGTACGGTCTGGGACACCCCGATCGGTGCCCACCAGGGCATCGCGCACCCGCTCGCCCAGTGCACGATCGAGGTCGAGCTCGCCCGGCTGATGATGCAGAAGGCCGCCCACCTCTACGACGCGGGAGACGACCCGGCGGCCGGCGAGGCCGCCAACATGGCCAAGTACGCGGCCGGCGAGGCCTCTTGCCGGGCTGTCGACCAGGCGGTGCAGACCCTCGGCGGCAACGGGCTCAGCCAGGAGTACGGGCTGGCCGCGCTGCTGACCGCCACCCGGGTCGGCCGGGTGGCGCCGGTCAGCCGCGAGATGATCCTCAACTACGTCGCCCAGCACACCCTCGGCCTGCCCAGGTCGTACTGAGCCCTCCGGGGGCGTCCGCCGGTAGGTGAGGCAGTGGGCCGACAGCAGGGGATGCCCGAGCCTGCTCGCTTGCCCACCCACTGGCGGAGGCCCTACGTGTCAGCGCGTCGAGGTCAGGTGGGAGAAGACGACCACATTGGACTCGTACCCCGAGTGCTTGTCGTAGTGGCCGCCGCAGGTGATGATCCGCAACTCGGGCCGCTCGGAGGCACCGTATACCACACCGCCGGGGAACCTGTCCTTCGGGTAGGTCTGCACGGAGTCGATGGTGAAGACCGCCGTGCGCCTGTCCTTGCGGACCACCTCGACCCGGTCGCCCTTGCGCAGCAGCCCCAACCGGTAGAACACGGTGGGGCCCGAGCGGTTGTCCACGTGCCCCACGGCGATGGCGGCACCGCTCGACCCCGGGGTGGCTCCGTCGCGGTACCAGCCGACGAGGTTGCGGTTCTCCATGGGCGGGGTGGCCAGGTGCCGGGCGGCGTCCAGGCCCAGGCCGACCACGGGTGCGTCGACCTTGATCGCCGGGATCCTGATCCTGGCCGGTGCCGAGGGCGGCAGCGGTGCGGGCACCGGCCGCTCCGGCTCAACGGAGGGCCGGGCGCCCGGGGTTGGCTCTTTGGCCGTGGCTCCGTCGGCGCCCGCCGGCCCGAGTCCCGCGTCGGACGCGGCGGCGGGCGGCTGCGGCGGGCCGGTTTTGGCGGCGCCGTCGTGGACCAGCCAGACCCCGGTGGCCAGCGCGACCGCAAGGGCCCCGGCCGTGAGCCGGCCGGGGCCCTTGCGCGAGGTACCCGGCCGGCGCCGGGCGGCCCGTTCCGCGGGGAGGTCAGGACGTGGCATTGCGGGCGGAGCGACGGCGGACGGCGCGGATGCCGAGACCGGCTGCGACGGCCAGTACCGCCGATCCCGCCGCGATCTCGGCGGTGTCCGGCCCGTGCACGCTGCCGCCGCCACCGGTGCCCACGCCGCCGATCGGCCCGCCGGGAGGGGTCGGGCTGGTGGTCGCGCATTCCACCTTGAACACCTTGTGCTTGGCGCTGCCCTGCTCGCCCTCGAAGGTCCAGGTGACCTTGTAATGACCGTCGGGGAGGCTCAGGTCGGGCGTGTGCCCGGTGCCTTCGGGCAGGGTGAGCTGGCCGGCGAGCACCTGCGCCGTGCCCGTCGGGGGCTGCTGGTCGACGGTGTAGGTGACCTTCTGGCCGGCGTCGAAATTGAAGGCGTCGAGATAGAACTTGCAGACCTTCGGGTCGTCCTGCTGCCTGTCGACGGCCGTCCTGCTGTCGTGCACCTTGACGTCCCCGTTGTCACCCGGCGCGGCCTGAGCGGCCGGGGCGAGTCCGATGGCCAGCACGGCCGCGCTCGCACCGAGCGTGCAGGCGAGCATGGTTCCGCGGCGGACAGGGGCGGTCGAACGGGGGGACGGGCTCACGGCGGCCTCCCAGTGGTGGCCGAGAATTTCCTGTGATCGGACTTCCGGTTGCCCCCAAGATTTGTCACTGTGTGTATTCCTGCAAGCGTGCCGCGCATATGAACGTGATAATTCGTCAGTCCAGCCCATCGGAGGCATGCATGGCGTTTCGCAGCGACTACCCCGACATCGAGCCCCTCGACCTGCCCATCCACGAAGCGGTGCTCGCCAACGCCGCCGAACACCCGGACACCCCGGCGCTGATCGACGGCATCACCGGCCGGTCCGTCAGCTACGCCGAACTCGACGCGGGCAGCAGGAGGATCGCGGCGGGGCTGGCCGAGGCGGGTGTCCGCAAGGGCGATGTGATCGCGCTCCACAGCCCCAACAGCATCGCGTACCCGGCCGCCTTCTACGGTGCGACCCGCGCCGGGGCCACCGTGACCACCGTCAGCTCCCTGGCCACGGCCGGTGAGCTGGCGAGCCAGCTGCGGGACAGCCGGGCGCGCTGGATCATCACCATCTCGCTCTTCCTCCCGGTGGCCCTGGCGGCCGCCGAGGTCCTCGCGGCGGAGGGCAGCCCGATCCGGGAGATCTTCGTCTGCGACGCGAGCGAAGGCCACCGTTCGCTGACCGACCTGCTGGCCTCCACCGCTCCCGAACCCGCCCCGCAGCTCGACCCGGCCACCGACATCGCCGTGCTGCCCTACTCCAGCGGCACCACCGGCCTGCCCAAGGGCGTGATGCTCACCCACCGCAACATCAGCAGCAACCTGCTGCAGACCGACACGCTGCACACCACCGGCGTGGGCGAGCGCATCCTGGCCGTACTGCCCTTTTTTCACATCTACGGTCTGCACGCCCTCCTCAACCACCCGCTGCGCTGCGGCTCCACGGTCGTCGTCCTGCCGCGCTTCGACCTGGAGCAGTTCCTGCGGACCATCCAGGAACACCGCATCGAGGCCATCCTCGCCGCCCCGCCGATCGTCCTCGCCCTGGCCAAGCACCCGCTGGTCGACCAGTACGACCTGTCCTCCGTCCGCTACCTGCTGAGCGCGGCCGCCCCGCTCGACGCCGAGCTCGCCGACGCCTGCGCCCGCCGGCTGGGGCTGCCCCGGGTGCTCCAGGGGTACGGCATGACGGAACTCTCGCCCGTCACCCACGTCGTGCCGCTGGACGACGCCGACGCGCCGCCCGGCACGGTCGGCAGGCTCGTCGCCTCCACCGAGCTGCGGGTGGTCTCGCTGGACGACCCGGGCAAGGACCTCGGCACGGGCGAGAGCGGGGAACTGCTCTTCCGGGGCCCGCAGGTGATGCGGGGTTACTTCGCCCGGCAGTCCGAGACGGACGCCGTGATCGACCCGGACGGCTGGCTGCACACCGGCGACGTCGGCTATGTGGACGAGCGCGGCTACCTCTTCGTCGTCGACCGGGTGAAGGAGCTGATCAAGTACAAGGGCTACCAGGTCGCCCCCGCCGAGCTCGAGGCACTGCTGCTGACCCACCCGGAGATAGCCGACGCCGCCGTGATCGGCGTGACCGGCGGCGACGGTGTCGAGCGCCCCAAGGCGTACGTGGTCCGGGCACCCGGGAGCGGGCTCACCGAGCAGGAGGTGACGGACTTCGTGGCCGGTCAGGTCGCCCCGTACAAGAAGGTCCGGGAGGTGGAGTTCCTGGACGTGGTCCCGAAGTCCGCGAGCGGGAAGATCCTGCGCCGTGAACTTCGCGACCGGGCCCGCTGATCTGAGAGGATCACCGGACCTCGTAACGCCAGCCGCTGTGCCGCTTCGAAAGGGCAGCCATGACCACCCCCGCCGCCGCCACCCCCGCCGCCTCCCGCCTCCCGCAGCAGAGCCGCAGCCGCGCCACCCGGCGCCGGCTGCTGGAGGCGGCTGTGGAGTGTCTCGCCGAGCTGGGGTGGAACGGCAGCACGGTGACGGTGGTGGCGGAGCGCGCCGGAGTCACCCGGGGCGCGGCCCAGCACCACTTCCCGACCCGGGAGGACCTCTTCACCGCGGCCGTCGAGCACGTCACCGCCGAGCGGCTCGCAGCCGTCCGGGCGGACACCGGTGAGCTGCCGCCCGCCGGACCCGCCCGGACGGAGGCGGTGGTCGAGATGATCGTCCGCCTCTACACCGGCCCGCTGTTCCGGGCCGCGCTGCACCTGTGGGTGGCCGCCGCCACCGAGGAGCCGCTGCGCGAGCGGATCATCGCGCTGGAGAACCACGTCGGCCGCGAGTCCCACCGGGCGGCGGTGGAGTTCCTCGGCGCGGCGGAGAGCACGCCGGGTGTCCGGGAGACCGTCCAGGCCACCATGGACATGGCCCGCGGCCTCGGCCTCGCCAATCTGCTGACCGACGACGGCCCCCGCCGCACGGGAGTCGTCCGCCAGTGGGCACGCATCCTGGACGCCGTCCTGGCCGCACCCCCGGCCGGCTGACCGCGTCGGACGTCCAGTACGTGAGCGGCGGGGTACCCCCAGGGGCGCGGGGAACTGCGCGAGACCGGAAGGCACCGACCTATGCCCTGCCGCTGCGCGCAGTTCCCCGCGCCCCAGTAGTGGTCACCCAGCTGCCCCACCTACCGGCGGAGCCCCTGGGACGGTTTCGGTCGCGAGGAGTCGCCGAGTCGCACGGCTCCGTGCAGTCTGTCTGGTGGAAGCCGGATTGGGCCGGTCCGGACCGGGAAGGACACTGGCAGGTGGTTTCCTGATCATGCACGGATTCGAGTGGTCCGCCCCAGACGGCGCCGGCCGGGACGCGGCAGGCGCCGCCTCGGCGCGTCTGGAGGGGCACCGCCTCGTCCCGCTGGCGACCGCCCTGGTCGAGGGGGACGGCCGGATCCTGCACTGGAGCGAGGACGCCGAGTCCCTGACCGGCTTCACCGCCGAGGAGGCCGTGGGCGCGTACGCCTCCCGGCTGCTCGTGCCCGAGTCCGCACGGGCCGAGATGCAGGCGCTCTTCGACCGGATCATGGAGGGCCGGGGCTGGTCCGGCGTCCTTCCCGTCCGGCACCGGGACGGGCACAAGGTCGAGCTGGAGTTCCACACCTACCCGATCGCAGGACCGGGTGGCCTGCAGCTGCTGCTGGCCACCGCCTCCGACGTCAAGGCACTTCGCCAGGTCGAGGCGGACCTCGCGGTGCTGGACGGCTTCTTCACCCAGTCCCCGATCGGGATGGCCGTCTACGACACGGACCTGCGGTACGTCCGGCTCAACGACGCCCTCGCCCGGATCAACGGCATCCCGATCGGCGACCACCTCGGACGGCGGATCAGCTCCGTCCTGCCGGGCATCAACAGCACCGAGATCGAGGCCGTGATGCGGCAGGTGCTGACCACCGGACGGCCCATCGTCGACGCCCGGTCGCACGGCCGCACACCGAGCGACCCACGCCGCGACCGTGCCTGGTCCGCCTCCTACTTCCGGCTGGAGGACACCACCGGCCGGGTCCTCGGCGTCAGCTCCTCGATCATCGACGTGACCGAGCGCTTCCAGGCGGAGGCCCGCGCGGCCCGCGCCCAGGAGCGCCTGTCCCTGCTCGCCGAGGCCACCGCCGCGATCGGCACCACCCTGGACCTGCAGCGCACTGCCGAGGAGCTGATCGAGGCCGTCGTCCCGCGCTTCGCCGACTTCGCCACCGTCGACCTCCTGGAGCCGGTGCTGCGCGGTGAGGAGCCGTCCCAGCTGGCCCCCGACCGCGGGGTGAAGCTACGCGCCGTGGCCGTCGGCGAGGCCTACGAGTCCGGGATGACCACGGCCGCCGACGCGGTGGGGGAGACCTCCGAGTACGACTCCAAGCGGGTCTACACCGAGTGCCTGCGCAGTGGCCGGCCGCTGCTCAGAGCGCACGTCGACGAGGAGATCCTCTCGGGGCTGATCTCGGAGAAGACCCGGGTCGCCCCGAGCATGGAGGCCGGTGTCCACTCGTACCTGATGGTGCCGATCCTGGCGCGGGGCATGGTGCTGGGCGGCGCGGAGTTCGTCCGGATGCGCAATCCGGAGCCGTTCACCGCCGCCGACGTCGAGCTCGCCGAGGAACTGGTCGCCCGCGCGGCGATCGCGCTCGACAACGCCAGGCTCTACCGGCGCGAACGGGAGACCGCGCTGACCCTGCAGCGCAGCCTGCTGCCGCAGGAGATCCACCGCACCCTCGGCCTGGAGATCGCCTACCGCTACCTGCCCAGCAGCGTGGTCAGCGAGGTCGGCGGCGACTGGTTCGACGTGGTGCCGCTCTCCTGCGGCCGGGTCGCGCTGGTGGTCGGCGACGTGATGGGCCACGGCATCAGGGCCGCCGCGACGATGGGCCAACTGCGCACCGTCGCCCGTACGCTGGCCACCCTCGACATGCCGCCCGAGCAGGTGCTGACCCGGCTGGACGAGACGGCCATGGGCATCGGCGAGGGCCAGTTCGCGACCTGCATCTGCGCGGTCTACGACCCGGTCGACCGGACCTGTACGGTCGCCGCGGCCGGCCACCTCCCACCCGTCTGGCTCGCCCCCGACGGCAGCGCGCGGACGGTGGACATGCCGCCGGGCGTGCCGCTCGGGGTCGGCGGGGTGGCCTTCGAGAGCACCGAGTTCACCCTCCCGAACGGCGGCCTGGTCGCCCTCTACACCGACGGCCTGGTCGAGCGGCGGGGCCAGGACATCGACGAGGGCATCGGCCTGCTCTCGCGCACCCTCGCGGGGCGCGGCCGGACCCTGGAGGAGAACTGCGACGCGGTGCTCGCCGCGCTGGTGACCGACGGCACCGAGGACGACATCGCCATGATCATGGCGCGGGCGCTGCCCGTCCCCAGTGACCGCATCGCCACCCTCCCCCTCTCCGGGGACGGCCCGCTGCCCAGCCTGGCCCGCCGATTCACTCGCGCCAAGCTGCGCGAGTGGGGCCTCTCGGCGCTCTCCGACTTCGCCGAACTGATGGTCAGCGAACTGGTCACCAACGCCCTGCTGCACGCGGAGGCGCCGCGCCGGCTGCGGCTGTTCCGCGACCGCACCCTGACGGTGGAGGTGGCCGACTCGGGAGGCCAGGCGCCGCGGGTGCGCAGCTCGGCCGAGGAGGACGAGGGCGGCCGCGGTATGCACCTGGTCAGCGAACTGGCCCACCGCTGGGGCACCCGCCCGACCAAGGAGGGCAAGGTCGTCTGGGCCGAACTGGAGCTCCCGCTCGGCCGCTGACCCGGCCTCAGGCCACCAGCTCGGGCTGCTCGGCCCGGGCCTCGACCCCCGGCCTGCTGCGCAGCAGGTACCACGCGGTGGCGGCCGCCACGAAGAGCAGCCCCGCCGCGAGCAGGGCGGCGGTGTTCATCCCGTGCACGAAGGCGTCCTGCGCCCGGGCCAGCAGCGGCCCGCCGAGCTCGGGAGACAGCGCACCGGCGGCCTCGACCGCCCCGCCGATCGACTCCTTCGCCTGTGCCGCGGCGCCGGGGTCCGTCCCGGCCGGGATCGCCAGGCTGCCGGCGTAGATCGCGGTCACGACGGAGCCGACCAGGGCGATGCCGAGCGCAGTGCCGAGTTCGTACGCGGTCTCGGAGACGGCCGAGGCGGCGCCGGACTTGTCGGCGGGGGCCGCGCCGAGCACCAGGTCGGCGGCGAGGGTGTAGACCACGCCCTCGGCGGTGCCGACGGCCAGGAAGGCCGTGCCGAGCAGCAGGTAGGTGCTGTCCTGCTGGACCCAGCCGAGCAGCGCGATGCCCGCGCCCATCACGAACAGGCCGCCGACCAGGGTGGCCCTGGCGCCCGTGCGGCGGGCCAGCTGGGCCGTCAGCAGTCCGCCGACCACCGCGCCGACGAAGGCGGGCATCTCGGCGACACCGGCGGCCAGCGGCGAGTATCCGCGCACCAGCTGCAGGTACTGGGACATGAAGAACACCACGCCGGAGAGCCCGATCAGGGCGGTGAGCGAGCCGAGCACGGCCGCCGTGAAGCGCGGGTTGGCGAAGAGCCGGACGTCCAGCAGCGGGGCCGGCAGGCGCAGCTGGCGGCGGACGAAGACGGTCAGCGCCGCCGCACCGAGCACGAAGGCCACGGGAACGGACCAGTGCGCGAGGCCGTCGGCGGCGGCCTCCTTGATCGCGTACACCACGCCGATCACGCCGGTCAGTGACAGCAGCACGCTGAGCACGTCCCAGCTGCCCGGCTTCGGGTCCCTGGACTCCGGCAGCAGCCAGGCACCCAGGCCGAGCAGCAGGGCGAGCACGGGCAGGTTGAGCAGGAAGACCGAGCCCCACCAGAAGTGCTCGAGCAGCACCCCGCCGACCAGCGGGCCGAGCGCGGCGCCGGCGGTGGCGCCGGCGCCCCAGATGCCGATCGCGGTGGCGCGCTCCCGGGCGTCCGGGAAGAGGCTGCGGATCAGGGACAGGGTGGACGGCATGATCGTCGCCCCGGCGACGCCGAGCAGCGCCCGGGCGATGATCAGCCAGCCCGGGCCGGGCGCGTACGCGGCGAGCAGGGAGGCGGCGCCGAACGCCGAGGAGCCGAGCAGCAGCAGCTTCTTACGGCCTATTCGGTCGCTCAGGGCACCCATGCTGACCAGCAGACCTGCCAGCACGAAGGAGTAGCTGTCGCCGATCCAGAGCAGCTGGGTGCCGGTGGGGCGCAGGGTCTCGCTGATGGAGGGGATGGCGAGGGACAGGACGGTCGCGTCGATGGCGACCAGGCTCACCGACAGGACCAGGACGGCGAGGCCGGCCCAGCGCCGACGGGGGCCGGCCTGGAAGGGGGTGGTCATGACTGGTCAGGGCTCCTGAGGGCGCCGCCGAGGAAGAGCTCGGCGAGCGAGTAGGCACTGTCACGGGGTGCGAGGCGGCCGTCCTGGACGGCCCAGCCGACGCCGGCGACGAGGTCGAAGAAGGCCTCGCTGAGCCAGCCGGCCGAGAGCTCGATCCGGAACACGCCCTGCTGCTGGCCGCGCAGGAAGAGTGCGCGGACCCGGGCGTCCTGGATCTCCCAGAGCTCGTTGATCTCGGGGTCGTCGTACAGCTGGTTCTCGCCCGCCAGGAAGGCGCAGAGCGCGGCGTCCGGGACGACGGCGTCGACCAGCCGGCGCAGGGCCGCCTGGGCGTCACCGGACTCGATCTCGGCGGTGTCCAGCGCCGCCGCGAACTTGCGCAGCCCGCGCGCGCCGACCTCGCGGATCAGGGCCTCGCGGCCCGGGAAGATCCGGTGCAGCGTGGCACGGCTGATCCCCGCCGCACGGGCGATCTCGTCGAGGTGCGCCGTCGGACGACGGGAGAGCACGCCGACGGCGGCTTCGAGGACGGAGTCGCGGTCAGTAGCCATGCGTCGAGTGTAGGTCAGATGAGACATGGATGTCTCATTCTTTTCTCGTGCGACTCACGCGAGACAGCAAAAAACCGGGGACGACACATGTCGTCCCCGGTCGAAGAAGCGGTTCGGGTCAGCTCTGGTTGTAGAAGCCCGAGTCGTCGAGCGGCCGGTCGATCACGGTGACCTCGACATCGGCCGGGGTGAGCAGGAAGACCCGGCGGGCGATCCGCTCGATCCCGCCCTGGGTGCCGAAGACCAGCCCGGACGCGAAGTCGACCATGCGCTTCGCCTCGGCGTCGCTCATCTCGGTGAGGTCCATGACGACCGGGGTGCCCGAGCGGATGTGCTCGCCGACCACGCGGGCCGCCTCGAAGCCGGTCGGCTTCAGGGAGACGATCTTCGCCGGCGCCGGCACGGCGGGAACCGTCTCCTGCGTCGCCCACGGGTCGTCGTACACCGCGGCCGGGTAGTTACCGGAGGGCATCAGCCACCCGTTGTGGTGCTCGTCGCGAAGTGCTCCCATTGCCGCGCCTCCCTGCCTCGTCCCGTACTCGTCCCCCGGGTGTCCGCGCCCTTTTGACACGTCATCCACTCGTCGGAACTGTCCGAGTATCGCACTGATCACCGCTCCGGTGCCTGCTCGCGACCGCCGTACGAGTTGTGGCGTGCAGGCTCTGGAGACACCTGTTGCGACGCCGCAGGTCGACATACGGTTGCGCGCGTAGACCATATCGGCGTACGTCAGGCAATAGTTGACTATCTGTCAACAGTAATGTAACGGCTTCACTCCCCGGTGGTGCCGTCGACCAGTTCCCGCAGCAGGTCCGCGTGTCCGTTGTGGCGCGCGTACTCCTCGATCATGTGGACCAGGATCCAGCGCAGCGTGACGTCCTCGCCCCGGCGCTGCCGCTTGCCCACCGTCTCCAGCGGAAGCCCGGCGGCCGCGGCCCTGGCCAGCTCGATCTGCTCCTGCCAGGTGGCGAAGGCCTCGGCCGGATCGGCCGTGTCGACGCCGTTGAAGTCGCCGTCCGGGTCCTCCTCGGACCAGTAGATGCCCTGGGTGAGCTCGTCTCCGCCGAGGATGCCGACGAACCAGTGCTGCTCGACCTCGGCCATGTGCCGCACCAGGCCGAGCAGCGAGAGGGTGGACGGCGGGACGGAGCGCAGCCGGAGCTGGTCGGCCGTCAGGCCCTCGCACTTGAGGGCGAGCGTCGCGCGGTGGAAGTCGAGCCAGGCGGACAGCATCGCCGTCTCGTCGGCGGCCATGGGGGGATCGATGCGGGGTGTCGTCATGTCGGCCATCCTGGCGTAGACCACCGACAGGCGGTACCGAATTGTCCGCAGCACGGCCCTCGCCGCAGGGCGGTCACGGCCGGTAGGGGAGCTCGGGGACGTCGAAGCAGGTGGTCGTCATGTCGGCGACCTCGGTGACCCAGCCGCCGTGCCCGGCGTACGCGGTGTCCTGCCACCGGGCCGCGTTCAGGCAGGCCCTGGTGGTGCCGGTGGGCGGCGGGGTGGGGACGAAGGAGGCGGGCAGCAGCAGCCCGTGGGCGTCGTAGGGCTCGGTACGGTTCATGAAGCGCTCGACGCACTCGCGGGTCAGCCCGGTACCGCAGGAGTCCATCGCGTCGGTGAGCCACTGGGCGCCGGCCCACCCCTCCAACTCCCAGGCCGACAGCAGGTTCTCGCGGTCCGGGTACCACCGGGTCATGGCGTCGCGGAACTCCTTGACCGCCGGGTAGCGGACGTCCTCGTAGTTGCGGCTGGCGGAGGTCGCCCACAGGGCGTTGCGACAGGTCGGCGAGGCGCGGTAGTCCTCGCGGACGGACTCCGACCAGTTCTGGACGTTGGTCACCTTGGCCGCGATCCGAACCCCGGCGGCGTCCAGCGCACGGCAGAGCGCCGCGTTGCCGCGGGTGTCCATCGCGTCCAGCACCAGCTGCGAGCCGTCCGCCTTGACGGCGGCGGCCACCGACTGGAAGTCCGGCAGCGCGAAGTCCACCGTCTGGCGCAGGACGCGGTAGCCCTCCGCCGTGAGGCCCTGGACCAGCTGGTTGGCGTAGCGGGCGGAGTCGGCCTGGTTGTAGGCCACCACGGCGGCGCTCCGCGCATCCAGCCGCTCCTTGAAGAAGCGGTAGATCTCGGGGGTCTGGTACAGCGTCCCGTTCCAGCCCACCGCGCGGCCGTCGCGCGGCGCGCTGCTGCCGTAGATGCCGTAGAGGTGCGGCCAGCGCTCGTACGCCGTGCCGATCGGCTGGCCTCCGACGTCCGGGACGGCCTTGCCGCTGACGTACGGGGCGCCCGCGTAGTTCAGGACGCTGCCGGAGGAGAACGCGAAGACCTGGTCGCGGTCGGTCAGCTGGTGCACGCAGTCCTGGTTGCCGACGCCGCTGCCGCTGTCGTCGCAGGTCAGGACCTTGACGGTGCGTCCGTGCAGGCCGCCTCGGTCGTTGAGGGAGCGGAAGAAGGCCTGGGCGCCGAACAGCGGGCCGCTGAAGGTCTCGCTGCCGACGGGGCTCGTGCGGGAGGTGACGATGCCGATGCGGATCTCGGTCGGGGTGACGCCCGTGTCGGTCGCGCCGCCGGGAGCGGGCGTGGCCGGCCCCGGCGCGAAGTCGCTCTCCGGCAGGCGGCTGCCGCACCCGGCGAGGAGCACACCGGCGGCGCAGACCCCGGCAAGGAGGCGGGCCGCGGAAATCGTCCGGCGGGTTGCGCCGTCCGTGGGACGTGCGGACGTCCGAGGCCGCCGACGCGGGTACGCGTCGGCGGCGCGGCGGAACACGGTCAGCTGCATCCGGGGAGCGCGGTCGCCCCGCTCTGGGTGACCAGGCCGCACAGGGTCGCCCGGGAGACCTTCCAGGTGCCGTCCACCAGCACGGCCTTGCCGCTGGCGCTGGGCTCCACCACGGTCCCCTGCAGGGAGAGCGAGTACGTGACGTCGGCGGTGGTGGGCGAGGTGAAGGCGACGTTGGTCACCTCCGCCTTCACCTGGCCGACCCGGGGGTCCTGGGAGAAGCCCTGGAGGAGGGGCAGCAGCTGGTCGCCGTTCTCCAGCAGGGCCGCCTTGTCAGTCAGCGTGGTCGACGGGTCGAAGAACTTCTCCCAGTTCTGCTTGACCTGGGCCGCGGCCGCGGCCTGGTCGGCGGGGGCACTGCCGCTCGCCGAGGCACTCGGGGAGGCACTGGCAGAGGCGGAAGCGCTCGCAGACGCCGACGGCGACGCCGACGACGAGCTCTTGCTGCTGCTGCAGGCCACGGCGGTGGCGGTCAGCAGGAGAGCCAGTAGGGCGCCCGCGACCCGTCTGCCGCTCCTGGGGCCGGGTCGAGGGCCCGGATCGGGCACGTCCTGCTGCCGGTGCTGCTGCTTCTCGCTCTGCGTCATGTCCATGGGCTCTCTCACCGTCGGTGTCCGGGCCCGGGCAGGGCATTCGGCGGATCTCCACTGGATTCCACCGCTCCGAGCCGGTGTGTCCGGGGTGCTGGTCCAGGCTGTTCCTGGAAACGTCTCAACTGACACCATGAAGGCGGATCTATGGGCGAATCGCAATTTGAGGGAGAAACCGGGCAGAGTGCCATCAAGCCGACGGCCTCGGCCCGAGTGGCAGGTGGACTTCGCTCCTTCGTCCGAGCGCTGCGCGAGTGGCCCGGTTGGTTCATCGCGGCGGCCGGCGTGGTGCTCTGCGTGATCGGCTGGTACGGCGTCTCGGGCGAGCGGTTCGCCGCCCGGCAGCTGCCCTACCTGGCCTCGGCGACCGTGCCCGGGGCCGCGCTGATCGTGGCCGGCGCCGTCCTGGTGACCGCGCGTCCCTCGGGCCGCGGGGGTGGGAACGACCTGACGGACCGCCGGGTCGAGCGGCTCTACGCCCTGCTGGTCGAGCCGGCGGAGGAGCCCCGAACGGCCGTCGAGGCCCCGTCCGAGGAGCAGCGGCCGGGCGAGGCGGGACTGCTGGCCCTGCCGGAAGGGACGCTCTACCACCGCCGAGGCTGCCCGCTGGCGGCCGGCAAGGACCGGGCCGAGACCGTCGACGCCGACCGGGTGAGGGAGCGCGGCCTCGCCCCCTGCCCCGTCTGCGACCCCGGCCCGCCGCCCGGCGACACGGACTGACCCCTCATGGCGGACTCCGACTCCCTCAGCCTCACGGTGGACCTCGCCCTCGCCGGGCTCACCGTGGGCAGCGCCGCCGCACTCAGCGGTATCGGTCTGGTGGTCACCCACCGGGCGACCGGTGTGCTCAACCTCGCGCAGGGCGCCCAGGCGATGGCCACCGCCTACCTGCTGCGCGAGCTGGTGGTGGTGCAGCACTGGCCGACCGGCCTGGCGGCCGTCTTCTGCCTGCTGATCGCCGCCCCGGCACTGGGCGTCCTGCTGGACGTCCTGGTCTTCCGCCCCCTGCAACGGCGCGGCGCGGGCCCTGCCGAGACGATGGTGGCCTGCCTCGGGGTGTTCGTGCTGCTCATCGGCACCGTGGTGCTCGTCTGGGGCACGGCACCGCTCTCGGACGTACCGTCCCTGGTCCCGTCCACGCCGATCACCCTGCCCGGCGGGCACGTACTGCGCCTCGACACCGCGGTGGAGCTCGGCACGGTCCTCGTCCTCGCCCTCGGGGTGGCCGCCGTCACCCGCTTCACCGCCTTCGGCACCCAGCTGCGCGCCGTGGTCGACAACCGGCGGCTCGCCGAACTCGCCGGGGTGGACGCCGACCGGGTCTCCTCGGCCGGATGGGCCTTCGGCTCCTTCGCTGCCGGTCTGGTCGGGGTGCTGCTGGCGCCGTACCTGCTGCTCGACCCGTACGGGCTGCCGCTGCTGGTCATGGAGACGATGGCGGTGGCCGTCGCGGCCCGGCTGCGGAGTCTTCCGGTGGCCGTGGTCACCGGGCTGGGACTCGGGATCCTCCAGAGCGAGCTGACCAGGCTGCGGCCCGCCGGGAACCTGCTGCCGCTGGTCCAGGCGGTGCAGACGAACCTCTTCGTGATCGCGCTGCTGGTCGCGGCGCTCTGGGCGGGGACCGGCGACGCCGGCGCGCTCGGCGGCGGCCCGGCCGGCGGCGGGACCGTGCGCGGAGCTGGAAAGGGCGCGGCGGCGCGGGCCGCCTGCGTGGTGCTGGTCCTGCTGCCGCTCGGCTTCCAGGGTGACGACCTGCGCCGGGCCCTGCTCGTACCGGCGCTCGCCCTGGTCCTGCTCTCGGTGGTGGTGGTGACCGGCTACGGCGGGCAGGTCTCGCTCGGGCAGGCCGGCTACGCGGGGCTCGGCGCCCTCGGGACGGCGCTGCTGATGTCGGGCCGGATCCCCGGACTCCCCGCCATGCCCGCCGTCCCGGCGCTGCTGCTCGCCGTCCTCGCCACCGCGCCGCTGGGGCTGCTCACCGGCTGGCCGGCCATCCGGCGGAGCGGTCTCGCGCTGGCCCTGGTGACCTTCGCGGTCGGTACGGCGATGAGCCGGTTCGTCTTCGACCAGCCGTACGCGACCACCGGGCTCACCCTCGACCGGCCGGCCTTCCTGGAGGGTGACCGGGCCTTCTACGCCGCCGAGTTGGTGCTGCTCGGTGCCGGGCTGCTGGTGGTTCGCAACCTGCACCGCGGGCGGCTGGGGCGGGCCCTGACGGCGATGCGGGACCACCAGGCCGGAGCCTCGGCGGCCGGTGTGGACGTACCGCGGCTCAAGCTGCTCGCCTTCACCGCAGGGGCCGGGCTCGCGGCTCTGGGCGGGGCCTTGATGGGCCTCGCGGGGCGGGCGTTCGACGCGGCGGCGTTCGACCCGGTGCTGGGCCTGGTCTGGTTCGCCACCGTGGTGGTCGCGGGCGCGGACAGCGCCGTCGGCGCCGTGCTGGCGGCCGCGCTGCTGATCGGCCTGGACGCCGGCACCGAGGCCGGGGTGTCGGCGGTGGTGGTGGGCGCGCTGGCGATGGCCCTCGGACGGATGCCGGGCGGACTGGCGGGGGTGGCCGCTCGCACCGCCCGGGCGGCGCGTCCCGGGCCGGCAGGCCTTGAGGCGGCTCGCGTCGGGTGGTCGGCCGAGCGGCTCAGCCCGGTGGGCGTGCGCGTCCGGGAGCTGATCACCCGACGGCAGCAGGATGCGGAGGCGCGGCGGTGAGCAGCGCGGGGAACAGCGTCCGGCTGACGGCCCGTGGGGTGGTGCGGCGCTTCGGCGGGATCACGGCCGTCGACGGTGTCGACCTCGCCGTCCCGCCCGGCCGGATCACCGCGCTGATCGGCCCGAACGGCGCCGGCAAGAGCACCCTCTTCGACTGCCTGAGCGGCACCGCCCGCCCCGAGGCAGGCCGGGTGCTGCTCGGCGGGCGGGACATCACCCGGCTGCCCGAACACGCTCGCGCCCGGCTGGGTCTGGCCCGCACCTTCCAGCAGATCGCGGTCTTCCCGACCCTCAGTGTCGCGGCGAACGTCCGAGTCGGCGCCGAGCAGCACGCCGGCGGGCTGGTCCGGGGACTGCTGGGGCTGCCCGCTCCGGGCAGCGAGCAGGCGGGGGTCGCGACGGACCGGGCGCTCGCCCTGCTCGGCCTCGCAGCCGTGCGGGACCTGCCCGCCGGCGACCTGCCCGCCGGGACGCTGCGCCTGCTGGAGCTGGCCCGGGCGCTGGCTGCCACGCCCAAGGTCCTGCTGCTGGACGAGCCGACGGCCGGGCTCGATGCGGCCGAGACCGCCCGGCTGGGCGCCGTGCTGCGGGCGCTGGCCGCGGAGGGGATGGCGCTCCTCCTGGTGGAGCACGACACCGAGCTGGTCGCGGAGCTGGCCGACGTCGTGTACGCGATGGCGGCGGGCCGGGTGCTGGCTCACGGCCCGACGGCCGCGGTGCTGGCCGATCCTCGGGTCGGCAGCGCGTGGGGAGAGGCGGGGATCAGGTGACGGTGGAGGCGGAGCTGCGCGGGGTGCGGGTGCGCTACGGCCCGCTGGAGGCCCTGCACGGCGTGGACCTGGCCTTCCCCGCAGGCCGGGTCACCGTGCTGCTGGGACGCAACGGGTCGGGGCGGACGACCGCGCTGTCCGCACTGGCGGGCGTGCTGAGGCCGTCGGCCGGGCGGGTGCTGTGGCGCGGCCGGGAGGTGAGCGGCGTCGACGCCTACCGCCGGGCCCGGCTCGGGCTGGCGATGGTCCCCGCCGAGCGGGCGGTGTTCGCTTCGCTGACCGTCGCGGAGAACCTGCGGCTGCCGGGGCCGGGGGGTGGGGAGGAAGCCGCCGGGGAGATCTTCCCGGAGCTCGCCGAGCTGCTCGACCGGCAGGCGGGGACGCTGTCGGGCGGTCAGCAGCAACTGGTGGCGCTTGGCCGGGCGCTGCTCGGCCGGCCCCGCCTGCTGCTGCTGGACGAACCGGACCGGGGGTTGGCCCCGGCGGTGACCGCGCGGCTGCACGGGCTGCTGCTCGACGCCGCCCGCGAGGGCCGGACGGTGGTGGTCGCGGCTCAGGTCCTGCCCCGGACGCTGGCCCCGGAGGCCCTGGTCCATGAGCTGCACCGGGGGCGGGTCGTCTTCTCGGGCGAGCCGGGGGAGCTGGCGCGAGACGGGTGATGCCTCGTCAGGCCAGGGCCGGGTCACTCCAGGGCCCCGTCACTCCAGGGCCCTGTCACTCCAGGGCCCTGTCAGGCGAGGGCCCGGGATCGGCGGGAGGAGCGCCAGAGGGAGGCCAGGCTCAGTGCGCCCATCAGGGCGATCACGCTGGCGGAGACGAGGAAGGCGGGCGAGCCGGGCGAGTCCGCGCTGGCGCCCGCGACGACGTACGCGGCGGTGCCCGGCACCACGCCCAGCGCGGTGGCGGCGGCGAACGGCGCGGCCCGTACGCCCGAGAAGGCCGCGCCGTAGTTGGCGGCCTGGAACGGGATGCCGGGGATCAGCCGGAGCAGCAGCACGCTGCGGAAGCCCTGCTCGGTGAGCCGACGGTCCAGCGCCGCCAGCGCCCTGGCCTTGAGCAGCGGGCGCAGTGCGTCCCGGCCGAGCGCCCGGCCGAGGCCGAAGGCGACCACCGCGCCGAGGGTGGTGCCGGCGACGGCGAGGGGCAGGCCCTGGCCGACGCCGAGCAGCAACCCGGCGGCCGCGTTCAGGGCTGGCTTGGGCACGAACGCCAGCGTGGCCAGGGCGTAGACGGCGAGGAAGGCGGGCAGCCGCCACAGCCCGGGCGCGCCGGCCGCCAGCAGCTGCGTCGGGTCCCAGAGCAGCAGCGAGCCGGCCGCGGCGGCGAGGACCGCCAGCAGCAGGGCCAGCCGCAGCCGGGGCGCGCGGGCGGGGCGGGGGGCTTCGGACACCTGGTGAGCCTAAAGCCTGTCCGGCCGATCTCGGGCATGCGGTCAGGCATGCCTCTGGCTACCCCGCTGCCTCACCATTGGCCGGTCGGTCTTCGCTCAGACCCTCCGCCGGTGCTCCCCGCGCAGCACCAGGGCGGGCGCCCGGTCGTCGTACGCGCCGCAGCCGGTGGCCGCCCACGGCGACCACTGCTGCGGCACCGCGTAGTACGGCACCAGCACGCGAGGCGATTTGCGCCCGGCGGCGCCGGCCGGGAGCAGGGCGGGCAGGACGTCGGGTGTCTGGCCGGCCAGGATGGCCCGTCGGCAGGCGGTGCAGGCGGGTCGGCGGTCGGCGGCCGCCTCCCGGGCGCCGAGCCTGCGGCGCTGCCGTTCCCGCTTGGGGCTCCTGGTGGGCGTTGGCGGCACGGGCGCGTGCAGCGGGTTGTAGAAGCAGCGCACGACGGGCGGGCCGGGCCGGACGCCCGCATGGGCGGCGTGAGCTGCGGCGAGGCGCTCCACCGCCCGCTCGGCGAGCACGACCGCCGCCGTCAGGTCCGGCAGGTCCGAGGCCTCGTCGAGGAGCTTGCCCGCCGCCTCGTAGGCCTCCAGGGCCCAGAGGTAGTCGCGCCGGGCGGCCTCCTCCTCGGGCGGCAGCCGCAGCTCGGCGGCCCGGAAGATGTCACCCGCCGCCGCGACCCGCTCGCTCGCGAAGCCGGTCAGCCGGTCGCGCAGGACCTCCCACTCGCGCAGCACGAGCTCCTGCTGATCCTTCGACAGCCGACGGCCGGGTGAGCGCTGTTCGGGCCCGGCGTCGCGCAACAGCCTGACGAACCACCAGCGGCGGAACACCTGGCCTCCTCCTTGGATGACGTGAAGCCGCCCATTGTCCGCCCGCTGCGCCGCTACGGGAAGGCGGGGCCCGCCTTGGCCCGCAGGTCCTTGAGGAGCGCGATGTCCTGGGCGTGGCGGGCGCCCTCGACGCGCTGGGGGTCGTGGCGGCCGTCGGGGGTCTCGATGATCAGCGGTACGCCCTCGGTGGCCGGGTGCGCGAGGAGTTCACCGAAGGCGGCGGCGCCGATGTGCCCGGCGCCGATGTTGGCATGCCGGTCCTTGCGGGCGCCGACCAGGTCCATCGAGTCGTTGGCGTGGATCAGGCGCAGCCGGCCGGGGCCGACGGCCGCCACGAGCGCGTCCAGGGTCTCGGCCGTGCCGCCGGGTGCCGCCAGATCGTGGCCGGCCGCGAAGGCGTGGCAGGTGTCGAGGCAGACACCGACCTTCGGGTGGTGGTCCAGAGCCTCGGCGTACGCGGCCAGGTCCTCCATCCGGGAGCAGAGCGAGTTTCCCTGCCCGGCGGTCGGTTCGAGGAGCAGCCAGGGGGTGTCCTCGCCGAGCGCGTCCAACTCGTCAAGCAGCGGCCGGACGTCCTCCCGTACCTGGGCCATGGCCTCCGCGTACCGCGAGCCGCCCACGGCGGAGCCGGTGTGCACCACGACGCCGAGGGCGCCGATCTCGTGCCCGCGCCGGAGCGAGTGGCGCAGCGACTCGGCCGAGTGCTCCCTGGTCGCGGGGCTGTCGGAGCCGAAGTTGATGAGGTAGGGCGCGTGCACGTACGCCGGGATGCCCTCCGCCGCGCAGGCCGCGCGGAACTCCGCGTCCCGCACCGGATCGCCCGCGGGCGTGGCCCAGCCGCGCGGGTTGGCCACGAAGACCTGCACCGCCTCCGCCCCGACCCGCCGCGCGTACGCCAGCCCGGTGCCGACCAGCCCGCGCCCGGCGACCGGGACGTGCGCGCCGACAGGGTTGCGGCCGACGGGGTCGGATGGCGGCTGAGCTGGGGCGTTCACGGGCGTGGGCATGGGAGCGAGGATGCCATGCCCGGGTCGAGGCGCCGTCAGCGGTGGGGGTCGACGGTGGTCTCGACGTGTTCGGCGACGGCGACGGCCAGCAGGCGGGCGCTGGGCGTTGCGGTGCCGGAATTCGCGGTTGCCGTGGTGGCCACCACGTTGGTGAACTGATCAGGGACGTCGCGCCGGTCGACGACGCCCGCGATCGCGCCCTGTGACCTGTCAGGGGAAGAACTGCCGCATCAGCGGATCCTGCATGTTCGTCCACACCGTGTCGCCGTAAGTACTCGGCTGGGCGAGGGCCTCATGCGTCGTGGACGCGCCGATGTTGTACTCGGTGGCGACGATCTTCACTGCGCGCTCATTGGCGCCGAACGCCGCCTGCGTCAGGCCGGGGTAACGATTGGACCGGTTCTTCAGGCGGGCCAGCAGCCGCGCCGCCGTCGTGATGTTGCCGCGCGGCCAGGCAAGGAGGGTGAGGATCTCCCGCTGCTGCGCGGGACTCAGGCCCAGGTAGTTCGCCAGGGCGCGTCTGCGGCCGGGTTCCCGGTCGTTGCGGTCCTGTTCCACCCACGGGGTCGCGCCCGTGACCGTCGCCGCTGTGCTCGGCTTGATCTGTCCGACGCCGATCGACGCGTTGAGGACATCGGCCTCGGGTGCACCGCCACGCTCCCGCTCACGGACCGCGGCGTCGGAACGGGCGAGTTCCCGCTCCCGCGCCGCGCGGGGCGACTGGCCGGGGAGCGGTGGTGTGTTGGCGATCTCGTTCCGCAGAAGCGAGGCCAGGAAGAGCGAGGTGATGCCGTTTGCGCCGGTGCCGGCCGCCGCCTCGATGACGTACCCGCGGAAGTCGGTCATCAGCTCTGCCGTGGCCGCGGCCTCCTGGTCGATCATCGGCGCCGGGATCCTCGGGTCACGGGCGACTGTGTCCTGGTCGAGCGCGACCGTGCCGAGCGTGGTCGGGCCCGTCTGGACGCGGCAGGTGAGGCGGTACTGCTGGTTCGCGCCGGGCAGCCGCAGCGACACCGTCGGGGCGGAGGTCGTCACCTTGGCGACCACACCACCCGATTCGGGGCATTGGGGCCCGGCCGTCCGGTCACCGCGGTGGTCCTGCAGGTGGCAGTCACCCGCTTCGCGGCCCCTGGGCCGGCCCTGCCCGTCGACCTCACCCGGCGCGTTGAAGGCTGACGGGCTCGGGCGACTTCTTGGACGGGGAGCTCTGCCGCAGGGCGCCGGCGCTCACCACCAGACAGGCGGTGAGCGCCGTCACCACGGCGAAGGAGACGGTGAGCGAGCTGGCCTGGGCGATCGCGCCGATCACGGCCGGGGCGACCAGGCCGGAGGTGTACGTGATGGTGGCGACGCCCGCGATCGCCTGGCTCGGGTTGGGGCCGCTGCGGCCGGCCGCAGCGAAGGCCAGCGGGACGACCACCGCGATGCCGATGCCGATCAGGGCGAACCCCGGGATGGCGAGGTACGGCGTGTCCGCCGCCACCACGAGCACGCCGCCGAGCGTGGCGACGGCCCCGCTCAGGCGCACCGCGCGGACCGGGCCGAAGCGGCGGATCAGCAGGTCCCCCGCGAGGCGGGCGATGGTCATGGTGGCGGCGAAGGCGGTGTAGCAGGCGGCAGCCGTACTGGCCGAGGAGCCGGTGACGTCGCGCAGGTAGACACCGCCCCAGTCCATGCTGGCGCCCTCGGCGAAGACGGCGCAGAAGCCGACCAGGCCGATCGCCAGCGCCGAGCGCGGCGGCAGCGCGAAGCGCGGGGGAGCCTCGGCCTCCGCCTCAGGGCGGACGTCGAGCAGGCCGCCGCAGACCAGCTGGGTGAGGGCCGTCAGAACGAGGGCGGTGACGGCGAGCTGCAGGCGCGCGTCGAACTGCTGATGCGCCGCCAGCACGCCGAAGCCGGAGGCGACCAGGCCGCCCGCGCTCCACATCCCGTGCAGTCCGGACATGATCGAGCGGCCGAGTCGCTGCTCCACCTCCACGCCCTGGGCGTTCATCGCCACGTCGGCCATGCCGGCCGTCGCGCCGTACGTGAACAGGGCCAGGCAGAGCACGGGGAGATTGGGGGCGAGGGCGGGCAGCGCGAGGGCCAGGCACCAGAGCGTCATCAGGCCCCGGACGGCGGCGCGGGCGCCGTAGCGGTGCACGAAACGCCCGGCCAGCGGCATCGCGAGCGAGGCGCCCAGGGCGGGGGTGACCAGCGCCAGCCCGAGCTGGCCCGGGCTGAGGTCCAGGTGGTCCTGGATCCACGGGATGCGGGTGACGAAGCTGCCGGTGACGGCGCCGTGCACGGCGAAGACCAGAGCGATGCTCACTCTGGCCCGCCTGACGCTCTGCCTGTCCTGGTCCATTCTCGTCCCCTCCCCGTCGTGGTGGTGTGTCGCTAAACTATCAGGCAGGGACCCTGATAGAAACCTCTGGAAAGATGCTTCCTCATGACCACCGCGCGCACGGCCACCCCGAGCACCGCCCGCGCCATCAACGACCGGCTGGCGCTCAACCTGCTGCTCAGTCAGGGCCCCCTGACCGCGCCCGAGCTGCGCACCCTGACGGGGCTCTCCCGGCCCACCGTGGCCGACCTGCTGGAGCGGCTGCAGCGCGGCGGGCTGGTCGCGATGGTCGGCGAGCGCGGTGAACAGCGCCGCGGCCCGAACGCGCGGCTGTACGCCCTGGTCGCGGACCGCGCGCACCTCGGCGGCATCGACGTACGCTCCACCGGCGTCACCCTGGTCGTCGCCGACCTGACGGGCCGTACGCTGGCCACCGCCGAGATCCCGGCCCAGCCCGGCTCCGACGACCTGGCGGACCGTACCGTCGGCACGCTGCTGGAGACCGCCCGGTCGGTCGGCGCCGACCGGCTGCACACCGTCGCCGTCGGCGCACCCGGCCTCGTCGACCCGGCCACCGGCGAACTGGGCAACTCCGGCAAGCTCCCGCGCTGGCACACCGAGCTGCTGGCCGCCCTGCGCGCCCTGCCCGGCACCGAGGTGATCCTGGAGAACGAGGTCAACCTGGCCGGCATCGCCGAACACCGGATCGGCGCGGCCCGCGACCGCGACACCTTCGTCCTGCTCTGGCTCGGCCACGGCGTCGGCGCCTCCGTCATGCTGGACGGGCGGCTGCGCCGGGGCGCCTCCGGCGGCACCGGGGAGATCGGCTTCCTGCCCGTGCCCGGCACCGTCACCCTGCCCAGCGCGACCGGCTGCGAGGGCGGCTTCCACTCGCTGGTGGGCAGCCAGGCGATCTGCGAGCTGGCCCGCCGGCACGGGCTCCCGGTGCCCGAGAGCGGCCAGGCGCCGCAGGCCGAGGCGGTGGTACGGGCCGCAGTCGGCGGGGGGCCGGCCGGTGCGGCGTTCCTGACGGAGCTGGCCGAGCGGATCGCGGTCGGTGCGGCGGCCGTCTGTGTGGTGCTCGACCCCGGCTGCCTGGTCCTGGGCGGCGAGGTCGGCCGGGCCGGCGGCGCGGACCTGGCGAGCCTGGTCGAACGCCGGCTGGCGGGGCTCTCACCCCTGCGTACGGAGGTCCGCGCCGGGACGGCCGGCGGCGGGGCGGTCCTGGCGGGTGCGGTGCTCACGGCAGGCGACGCGGTCCGCCGGGACCTCTTCGGGGAGCCCTAGCTGCTCGGATCGGAGCAACCCCAGGGGGCGCGGGGAACTGCGCGAGAATCGGAAGGCAACGGCCTGCAGTCTCCCGCTTCGCGCAGTTCTCCCCCAGCCTTCGGCCGGGAGGTGCCCCCACGCCCCTGGGATGCCCGAACCTGATCGGGTGCCCGCCTACTGGCGGACGCCCTTGGCCGGCTCGAGTCGACAACTCCAGGGCTACCCGATCCTGCTTCGCGTCCGCACCGCGCCGTACGGCAGGATGGCGGGGACAGCATTCGGAGCGATCGCCAGGAGTGCCCCATGGGCCAGCCCGACCGGCCGGTCAACAACTATCGCATCGGCGAGGCCGCGGCGATGCTCGGCGTCAGCGCCGACACCATGCGGCGCTGGGTCGACGCGGGCCGGCTCGCCGCCGAGCGCGACGAGCACGGCCACCGGATCATCGCCGGAGCCCAGTTGGCAGCCTTCGCCCGCGAGCTCGCCAAACCCGAGAACGCCGAGGCCGAGGGCCGCCCCTCCTCCGCCCGCAACCGCTTCCCCGGCATCGTCACCGACGTGATCCTGGGCGATGTGGCCGCCCAGGTGGAGATCCAGGCCGGGCCGTTCCGGGTCGTCTCGCTGATCAGCCGGGAGTCGGCCGAGGAGCTCAACCTGGTGCCGGGCGCCCCCGCCACCGCCGTCATCAAGTCCACCAACGTGGTGGTCGAGCGCAGCTGACGGCCCGCCACCCCGTCGAGTGAGGATCTCCGTGCCCGTCCTTGCCGTCGCCCACCGGGGCGATCCGTACCGCTTCCGCGAGAACACCCTGGCCTCGGTGGAGTCCGCGCTCGCGGCCGGCGCCGACGCCGTCGAGGTGGACGTCCAGCTCACCAGGGACGGCGTACCCGTCCTGCTGCACGACCGGACGCTGGAGCGCCTCTGGCGCGACCCGCGCCCGGTCGGTGCCCTCACCCTGGACCAGCTGAGCGCCATCGGCAGCCCCGGCGTGCGGGTGCCGACCCTCGCCGAGGTGCTCAAGGCGGTCGGTGAGACCACCGGGGCCCGGCTGCTGATCGACCTCGACGAGCCCGGGCCGGTGGCCGCCACCCTGGCCGCCGTCACCGGCCTCGGCGCCGAGAGCCGGGTCGCCTACTGCGGTCCGGTCGCCGCCATGCTCGCCGTCCGCGAGCGTACGGCGGACGCCGAACTCGCCCTCACCTGGCGGCATCCCCGGCTGCCCTCCCGCCCGCTGCTGGACGACCTCCGGCCGTACTACGTCAACCCGCCGTTCGGCCTGGTCGACCGCGCGTACGTCGAGGCGGCCCACGAGGCCGGAGTGGCCGTCAGCACCTGGACGGTGGACCGGCGCCGCACCATGAGACGGCTGCTCGACGCCGGTGTCGACTCGCTGACCAGCAACCGGATCGCCCTGCTGCGGACGGTCCTGGGGGCACGGCCGTGACCGGGATCCTGACCCGACGGGCCCTCGGCCGGGCGCTGCTCGCCCGCCAGCACCTGCTCACCCGCACCACGATGGCCCCGGCCGCCATGGTCGGGCACCTGGTCGGCCTGCAGGCGCAGGCCGTCCCCGATCCGCCGTACGTGGGCCTCTGGTCGCGCCTGGAGGGCTTCCGCCCCGAGAACCTGACCGAGCTGATCGAACAGCGCCAGGCGGTCCGGGTCGGTCTCCAGCGGGGCACCATCCACCTGGTCACCGCCGAGGACTGCCTGACGCTCCGTCCGCTGGTCCAGCCCGTCCTGGACCGTGGGCTGCGCAGTACCTTCGGCAAGCGACTGGAGGGCCTGGACCTCGCCGAGATCGCCGCGCGGGCCCGGGAGCTGGTAGAGCAGGAGCCCCGGACCTTCCAGCAGCTCGGCGAGCTGCTCGCACCGGGCTTCCCCGGCCGCGACCCGGCGGCGCTGGCCCAGGCGGTCCGGGCGGAGCTGGCGCTGGTTCAGGTCCCGCCACGCGGACTCTGGGGACGCAGCGGGCCGGCCGCCCACACCACCGCCGAGCACTGGCTCGGCCGGCCCCTCGACCCGTCACCCTCGCTGGAGCGGATGGTCCTGCGCTACCTGGCCGCCTTCGGCCCCGCCACCGCCGCCGACGTCCAGAAGTGGTCCGGGCTGACCGGGCTGGGCCCCGTACTGGCCCGACTGGCACCGCAGTTGGAGACCTTCGGGGACGAGCAGGGCAGGACGCTGTACGACCTGCCGGAGGCGCCGCGTCCGGAAGAGGACACCCCGGCCCCCGTCCGGCTGCTGGCGCCCTTCGACAACCTGCTGCTCTCGCACGCCGACCGCACCCGGGTGCTGCCGGAGGAGTACCGGCCGCGGGTCATGACGCCCAACGGGATCGTTCTCGGCTCCCTGCTGGTGGACGGGCTGGTGGCCGGCTCCTGGCGGCTGGCCGACGGGGTGCTGCGGGTGCGGCCGTTCGGGCCGCTGCGGCCGGCGGACGTCGCGGGCGCCGAGGCGGAGGGCCGCCTGCTGCTCGACTTCGCGGGCGTCGGCGGGGAGCGGGTCGAGGTGGAGGCCGCGGGCTGAGGTCCGGCCCGGCGCCGGTGGCCCCACCGTCGCGACCCGCAGCCGTCGTGCGGTCAGGCGGAGACGAGCTGAGCCTGGTCCCGCCAGTACACGTACTGCTGAAGCGGGTCCCCGTGCTGCTCCCACGGCCAGGCGGTGACGGTCGGACCGATCGCCCGGAACACCTCTGCGGCGTGCGGCAGTCGGTTCGCCTGGACCAGTGCGTAGGCCAGCAGGTTGAGGTCGGCGGCCGCCGCCGCATGGGTGAGGAAGCCGGGCTGCGGCCAGGTGGTCAGGGCCCGCGCCAGAGCGGCCTCGGTGTCCGGACGGGTCCAGCGGTGCCGGGCACCGAGTGCGGTCACACCGCCGGCCGACAGGTTCGCCCGGTAGCGGTCGACGATCATCGCCAGCTCCACACCGGCGACCGGGGAGTCGGGCGGCGCCGAGGACCGGACGGCCTCGACGAAGTCCATCACCTGGCTGTGGGAGCCGCACTCGTCCGGCGAGAGGTAGCCGAGCATCTCCAGGTGCGCCTCGCGGTTCCAGGGGTCCCGCGCCCCGATCTCCTGGCAGACCGGGTAGACCTCGGCCTCCGGGCGGCGCAGCAGCCGCAGCACGCCCAGCAGGCAGACCCATGGCAGCGGGTCCTCGGGCAGCAGCTCGGCGGCCCGGCGGCACCGGTCCGCGATCGCCTGCGGGTCGTCCGGGCTGCCCGTTACGCGTCCTTCCTGCAGGGCGGTCCAGGCCTGGAAGAGCAACGCGTCCGGGTCCTTCGGGCGCTGTCTGCGCCAGACCTGGGCCAGGGCCAGCGGCGCCATCGCGGAGAGCACGGTGAACCGGTGTGTGCGGAGGTCCCAGTTCCTGCCCGTGTCCCGGAGCAGCTGCTCGACCAGGCCGGCCGAGAGGTCGAGGTGCCCCTGCACCCGAGGGGCGCCCAGTGCTCTGCACACCTTGCCCAGCTCGGCGTCGTCCAGCTCAGGAGCCAGACGGGGGGTGGTACTTCGGCGTCGTCCAAAGATCGGCATGGTGATCGAGGGTAGGGGGACGACCACGGGCCGGACAATCGCGTCCCACGATGTGTCGTACCGGCGAGGGCCCGGGCCCGTCCGGAGGTGTCTCGGGGGAGTTGACGCGGCATCAGGGGATGACGACGAGCCGATGACATGGTTATGGGTGTTTCATACCGGTTTGCCCAAACTCCTCTAGATCGGGAACGATCCTCCAGGGCCGCCTACGGCCCCGCCCGGCCGGGTTCGGCCGGGCGTCCTTTTGCGTATCGGGGGATGTCCCACCATGGCTACCTTGTGCCGGCCTGCCGTCGCCGTGCCCGAGCATGTGATCACTCTGCAGCAGACCCTCGATCTGGCTCGGTCCCTCCACGCCGGGCACCCCCAACTCCCGTTGGCGTTACGGCTGATCGAGAACACCGGGGTGCGCAAGCGACACCTCGTCCAGCCGATCGAGGAGACCCTGCGCCACCCGGGGTTCGAGGCCCGCAACCGGCTGTACGAGGCCGAGGCGAAGCGCCGCGTGCCGCAGGTCGTCCGTCGTGCGCTGGACAGTGCGGAGCTGACGGTCCGTGACATCGACCTGATCGTCTACGTGTCCTGCACCGGCTTCATGATGCCCTCGCTGACCGCATGGCTGATCAACACCATGGGTTTCCGGTCCGACACCCGGCAGCTGCCGATCGCCCAGCTCGGCTGCGCGGCAGGTGGCAGCGCGATCAACCGGGCGCACGACTTCTGCACCGCCTACCCGGAGGCCAACGCGCTCATCGTCGCCTGCGAGTTCTGTTCGCTGTGCTACCAGCCGACCGACCTCGGCGTCGGAACGCTGCTGTCCAACGGGCTGTTCGGCGACGCGGTGGCCGCAGCCGCGGTGCGCGGCACCGGCGGCACCGGGATCCGGCTGGAACGGAACGGATCCCATCTGGTGCCGGACACCGAGGACTGGATCGCCTACAGCGTCCGCGCCACCGGCTTCCACTTCCTGCTGGACAGGCGGGTGCCCGGCACCATGGAGCCGCTCGCGCCCGTCCTCACCGAACTGGCCGGCCGGCACGGCTGGGAGGCCTCCGCACTCGACTTCTACATCGTCCACGCCGGCGGCCCGCGCATCCTGGACGACCTCTGCAAGTACCTCGGAGTGCAGCCGGAGGCCTTCCGGTTCAGCCGGGCCACGCTCACCGAGTACGGGAACATCGCCAGCGCGGTCGTCCTGGACGCGCTCGCCCGGCTCTTCGACGAGGGCGGAGCGCCGGAGCGTGCCAAGGGACTGATCGCCGGGTTCGGTCCCGGTATCACCGCCGAGATCGCCCTCGGCCGGTGGACGGGCGCCCG
This sequence comes from Kitasatospora atroaurantiaca, assembly GCF_007828955.1. NCBI lineage: Bacteria > Bacillati > Actinomycetota > Actinomycetes > Kitasatosporales > Streptomycetaceae > Kitasatospora > Kitasatospora atroaurantiaca. The sequence goes on from NZ_VIVR01000001.1 coordinate 7,352,493, forward strand.
GATCGGCCGTCAACGGTCCGTCGACGACGCCGTGCTCGATCTCGCCCGCTGAACCCGCCGACCGACACCAAGGGACCGCCCATGACCACCGCGCCGACCGCCCGGGTCCACTTCTGGAGCCCTCCGGACCTCCCCGGCCTCGACTTCGATCCGCTGCTCGCACGGCTGCTGCACGAGGAGCCCGTCGCCCGCGTCCGGCTGCCGCACGGTGAGGGGCACGCCTGGCTGGTGACCCGCTACGAGGACGTCAAGTTCGTCTCCGTCGACCCCAGGTTCAGCAGGAAGGCCGTCGTCGGACGGCCCGTCACCAGGCTCGCCCCGCACTTCATCCCGCTGGACGGCGCCGTCGGCCTGGCCGATCCTCCGGACCACACCAGGATCCGACGGGTGGTCGCCGGTGCGTTCACCGCCCGCAGGATGCGCCGCCTGCGCGACCACGCCCAGCAGGTGATCGACGGCCTGCTGGACGAGATGGAACGGCACGGCCCACCGCTCGACCTGGTGGCGCACCTCAACCGCCCCTTCCCACTGGCCATGGTGTGCGAGCTGATGGGCGTACCCGCCGAGGACCACGACCGGATGGCGCACTGGGCGGACACCGTCATCTCCGCCGTGCACGGACGCGAGGCCGCCGAACAGGCCAAGGCGGAGCTCGCCGAGTACTTCACCGAACTGCTGGCCCGCCGCCGCACCGAGCCGCGCGAGGACCTGGCCGGCGTGCTGGCCGAGGCCACCGACGAGGGCGTGCTCACCCTCGACGAGGCCGTCGGCCTCGCGGTTCTGATCCAGATCAGCGGCCCGCACGCCGTCCGCAACAACAGCGCCACCATGGTCTACACGCTGCTCACCCGGCCGCATCTCCTCGCCCGACTGCGGGCCGAGCCCGCGCTCGTCCCGCAGGCCGTCGAGGAACTGCTGCGCTACATCCCGCACCGCAACGCCGTCGGCCTCGCCCGCATCGCGCTCGAGGACATCGAGGTCGGCGGCGTGCTGATCCCGGCGGGCGACCCGGTGTACGTCTCGTACCTGACCGCCAACCGCGACCCGGAGGTCTTCGCCGACCCGGACCGGCTCGACTTCGACCGCGCCGTCAACCCGCACCTCGCCTTCGGCCACGGCCCGCACTACTGCCCGGGGCCCTCGCTCGCCCGGATGGAGTCCGAGATCATCCTCGCCTCGCTCCGGGACCGCTTCCCGGGCCTGCGGCTGGCCGTGCCCGAGGAGCAACTGCGCTGGCAGCGCGGAGCGTTGATCCGCGGACCCGAAGCCCTGCCGGTCGAGTGGTGACCATGCCCCGGAACAGAGAGGAGCCTGCCGTGCCCCGGCCTCGTCCGACCGATGGCCTGGTGGTCCCGCCCGGCGCCGGACGCACCATCAGAACCGCCGCGCAGCAGGTGACCTTCAAGGTCACCGGCGCCCACTCGCGCGTCGCGTCCACCTTCGAGGTGGTCGTCCCGCCCGGCTTCGACGTCGGGGCCCACACCCACGACCGCAGCGAGGAGCTGTTCTACCTGATCGAGGGCGAGCTGGACGTGCTGGCCTTCGAGCCCAGGATCCGTACCCGCGCCGACTGGCGGACCTGGGAGTCCCCTTCCGGGGAGCGGCACGTCCGGGCCACCCCGGGCACGCTGATCCTGGTGCCGCCCGGCTGCCCGCACGCCTTCGCCAACCCCACCGGACGGCCGGCCCGGATGCTCTTCCAGGCCTCCCCGCCGCCGGACCACGAGCGGTACTTCGAGGAGCTGCTGGATCTGCTGAACAGCGGCGGCGACATCGACCCGGCGGCGGTCGAGGAGCTCCGGCGGCGGTACGACATCGAGCAGCTGACCCCGCTACGGCACGCACCGGCGGCCGGTGCGCGGATCGGAGCGACGCCATGACCGAGACCTGTCCGGTGCGGCCGGCCGTGCACTACTGGCCGGTGGAGCATCTGGACGCCCTGGAGTTCGACCCGCTGCTGCACCGGCTGCTGCGCGAGGAGCCGATCGCCAGGGTGCGGATGCGCTTCGGCGAGGGCGAGGCCTGGCTGGTGACCAGGTACGAGGACGTCAAGGAGATCACCGCGGACCCGCGGTTCAGCCGGGAGCTGACCGTCGACCGGCCGGTGACCGGCATGACCCCGCACCGGGTGGCCCCCGTCGGCGGCATCGGACGCACCGACCCGCCCGAGCACACCCGGCTCAGGCGGCTGGTCGCCCAGGCCTTCAACCGCAGGCGGGCGGCCGCCCTGCGGGTCGAGGCACAGGAGATCGCCGACCGGCTGGTGGTCACGATGGCCGAGCAGGGCCCGCCCGCCGAACTGGCCGAGGCGCTGACCGGCCCGCTCCCGGAGCAGGTGATCGGCAGGCTGCTGGGCGTACCCGCCGCCGACTTCGGCCGGCTGCAGACCTGGCGAGGCGTCATCCTCTCCAGCAACCACTCCCTGCAGGAGGGCAACGCCGTCAAGGCCGAGATTGCCGGGTACTTCCGGGAGCTGGCCGACCACCGGGTGCGGCAGCCGGGCGACGACCTCTTCAGCGAACTGGTCGCGGCGCAGACCGCAGGCGCGCTCAGCCGGCCCGAACTGATCTCGCTGTCGGTGATGGTCGTGCTCAACGCCCTCGACCAGGTCCGCAACCAGACCTCGACCATGGTCTACACGCTGCTCACCCACCCCGAGCAGCTGGCCCGGCTGCGGGCCGAGCCCTCCCTACTGCCGCAGGCCGTCGAGGAGCTGCTGCGGTTCATCCCCCAGCGCAACGGCGTCGGCATGCCCCGGATCGCCACCGAGGACGTCGCGATCGGCGGCGTACTGATCAGGGCCGGCGAGGCGGTCTACGTCTCCTACCTCGCCGCCAACCGAGATCCGGCCGTCTTCGCCGACCCGGACCGGCTGGACCTGACCCGCGACGAGGCGCCGCACCTCGCCTTCGGGCACGGCGCGCACTACTGCCTCGGGGCGGCCCTCAGCAGGATGGAGGCGGAGGTGATCCTCTCCACCCTGCTGCGGGAGCTGCCGGGGCTGCGCCTGGCGGTCGAACCCGAGCAGGTCCGCTGGCGCCGGGGCTCCGTCAACCGCGGCCCGGAGACCCTGCCGCTGACCTGGTGACTGATCAGGATCGGGTATCCCAGGGGCGCGTGGGGGCACCTCCCGGCCGAAGGCTGGGGGAGAACTCCCCGCGCCCCTGTGGATACCCGACTGCGGAGACGCTCAGCCCGCCAGCGCCGGGAAGTACGTGCCGATCCAGCGGTCCAGCTCGGAGAAGACCTGGGTACGGGCGGCCGGCCCGGACAGGACCAGGTCGTGCACGCCGCCGTCGATCCGGACGGTGGTGACGTGGCGGCCGAGGCGGGGGGCGAGCGCGGCGATGTCGTCCGCGCGCAGGATGGCGTCGGTGTGCATCAGGGCCGGGTCCCACTTGCCGGTGATGGTGGAGGCGGTGGAGGCCATCAGCAGGACCGGGCAGTCGATGTGCAGGCCGCGTCGCACCTGGCGGTGGCCGCGCTGGATGGCGGCCAGCCAGCCGGCGTAGAGCGGGAAGCCTTCGGCGGGCTTGAGGGTGAGGTCGAAGTCCCAGTCGCCGCGGTGGTCGCGGTGCAGGCTGTGCACGTAGTGCGGGTTGAGCGGGGCCGGAAGCTTGCGGGTCGCCGCCAGCCGGCCGAGCGCGCCGACGGCGGGTGCGCCCAGGGCGCGCATGGCGGGGCTGGTGGGCATCGAGAGGAACGGGCTGTTGAGGAAGAGCCCGTCCACCAGGCCCTGGCCGGCCCTGCGGGAGGCCCAGAGGGCGGCGACCAGGCCGCCGGTGGAGTGCCCGTTGACCAGCAGCCGGGTGTGACCGTCCTGCTCGCGGATGATCCGGACCGCCTCGTCCAGCTCCTCGTCGTAGGCGCTCAGGTCGCGGACGAAGTTCGGCGAGTGGTGGGGGCGCAGCGAGCGCCCGTACTTGCGCAGATCCAGGGCGTAGAAGGAGAAGCCGGCCCGCACGAAGTGGTCGGCGAGATGGGTCTGGAAGAAGTAGTCGGTGTACCCGTGGAGGTAGAGCACGGCCTTCTCGGAACCGGGGACCAGCCGCCTGACCAGGGTCGCGCTGACCGCACCCTCGTCGTCGGGGGTCAGCGGCAGCTCGGCCGCCTCGTAGGGTGCACCCAGGATGTCTTCTCGGAACTCCACGTCTGCTGCCCCACCCAATCTCTGCTCCGACCGTGCCAGGAGCACCGACCATACCGGTCGGTAGCTCGCCGGGGTGCGCCGACTCCGGACCGGGAGAAAGACCTATGCTGCCGACATGCTGAGGACGACATGCTGAGTTCGAGTGACGACGCCCGGATGCCGGTCGAACGGGCCGTCGCGCTGGGCACGGCCAAGCTGATGCCCGACCTCGACGACGAGCACGGCTGGCTGCTCACCCTGGACGGCACTCCGCAGTCGTACGTCGACCTCGCCGAACCCACCCACCTCGAGTTCGAGTACACCCGGCGGATCGCCCACCTGCTGGACGTGCTCGCGCCCGCCGGGCGGCCGCTGGACGTGCTGCACCTCGGCGGTGGAGCGCTCACCGTCCCGCGCTACCTCGACGACACCCGGCCCGGCTCCCGCCAGCGGGTGGTCGAGATCGACGGCCCGCTGATGGAGCTGGTGGCCGAGACGCTGCCGTGGCCGTCCGGGATCGACGTCACCATCGGCGATGCGCGCGAGGCGCTCGGCAGCATCCCGCCCGCCTCCGTCGACGTGGTGGTCGCCGACGTCTTCCGCGCCTCGCGGACCCCCGCCCACCTCACCTCCGTCGAGTTCCTCCGGCAGGCGGCCGCCGTACTGCGCCCCGGCGGCTGCTACGCCGCCAACCTCGCGGACGGCCCGCCACTGGCCTTCGCCAAGGCCCAGGCCGCGACACTGCGCGCGGTCTTCCCGCAGACCTGTCTGGCCGCCGAGCCCTCGGTGCTGCGCGGCCGTAGGTACGGCAACATCCTGCTGATCGGCTCCGACCGGCCGCTGCCCGTCAAGGAGCTCAGCCGCCGGCTCGCGGCCGACCCCTTCCCGGCCCGGCTCCACGACGCCGAGGAGCTCGCCGAGCTGGTCAGGGGAGTCGCCCCCGTGCTGGACGCGGCGGCCGAGGACTCGCCGCCACCGCCGGACGGTGCGTTCAGCATCCTGTAGCGCGCAGCCGGTGTGGGTACCGGTGCCGGGGTGACACGAGCTCCGAGTGGCGCGGGCCGGACCGGGCGCCGGCCGTGGTGCGGTGCCAGAATGCCGGAATGGGCCAGCCGAAGGAGAACCGGATGACGTCCGATCAGCCCGAGAGGGTCAAGGCCGAGCTGGAGGCGATCCCGGAGACCGCCCTCTGGACGCTGTACCACCGCGCGGTGGAGGCCCGCCGCCTCGACACCGTGCTCGACGACCCCAAGGCCGTCGAGCTGGTCGAGCGGATCGACTACCCCTTCGAGGAGCGCTTCGGCCCCGACGGCGGACTCCAGGGCCAGCTCCAGGCGCTGCGGGCCGGCTGCTTCGACCGCGAGATCGAGGACTTCCTGGCCCGCTGCCCGCGCGGCACCGTGGTCTGCCTGGGCGAAGGGCTGGAGACGCAGTACTGGCGGGTGGACAACGGGCGCGCCACCTGGATCACGGTCGACTTGCCCGAGGCGGTCGCGCTGCGTGAGGAGCTGCTGCCGCCGGGGCCGCGCCAACGGCTGATCGCCTGTTCCGTCACCGACCCGCGCTGGATGGACGAGGTCGACGCCGAGCGGGGCGTGCTGATCACCGCCCAGGGCCTGCTGATGTACCTGCGGCCCGGTGAGGTCCGCGACCTGATCGCCGGCTGCGCCGAACGCTTCCCCGGCGGCACGCTGGTCCTCGACGCCGTTCCGCGCTGGTTCAGCCGGATGGCGACGCAGGGGAAGCTGCGCAGCCATGGCTACCAGGCCCCGCCGATGCCCTGGGGGATGGACGCCGCCGAGCGGGACAAGCTGGCCACTGCGCACCCGGGCGTCGCCGAGATCCGCGACGTGCTGCCGGTGGGCGGCCGGGGCGTGGTGGGCGCACTCCTGCCGTACCTGGCCAGGCTGCCGGTGGTCTCGGCAAGGCGGCCGTCGGTGGTGGCGGTGCGGTTCTCGGACCGGTAGGAACCCCGGCGCGGCTCTGCCCGTTACCGGTGGGGCGCTTCGGTCGGGTTACCCTGCATGAGGGGGGCGGCACCGCCATGCCCGACCGAGTAACCGAGCGTCCTGCCCATGGAGGTACCGGCCTTGCACATCGCCCAGTGGATCGAGAGTGTCCCGCCCACCGCGGTCTACGGGCTGGTGGGGCTGATCATCCTGGTGGAGAGCCTCGGGATCCCCCTGCCGGGTGAGATCGCACTGGTCACGGCTTCGGTGCTGGCGGCGAGCGGCGTGGTGAACCCCTGGGGGGTGGCCCTGTGTGCGATCGCCGGTGCGATCATCGGTGACTCGATCGGGTACTCGATCGGGCGCAAGGGCGGCAAGCCGCTGTTCGAGAAGCTCGGCCGGAAGTTCCCCAAGCACTTCGGGCCCGACCACCTGGCGACCGCCGAGAAGGCGTTCCAGAAGTGGGGGATGTGGGCGGTCTTCTTCGGGCGGTTCATCGCCCTGCTGCGGATCTTTGCCGGGCCGCTCGCGGGCGCGCTGCGGATGCCGTACTGGAAGTTCCTGATCGCCAACGTGCTCGGCGGCATCTGCTGGGCAGGCGGCACCACGCTGCTGGTCTACCAGGTCGGCAAGGTGGCCGAGCACTGGCTGAAGAGCTTCTCCTGGATCGGTCTGATCGCGGCCGTGCTCGGCGGCGCCCTGTCGGCCTGGATCCTCAAGCGCCGTGCGGCCAAGGCCGGGGCCGCCCACGCGGAGGCGGCGGTCGCCACGAGCGACACGGTGGCCGCGCCGGTCGCCGACTGACCGTCTGTCAGCGCCGGTGGGTACGATCAGCGGCAGACCCGACGGGAGGCCGGTATGAGCCAGCAGCAGTGGACGGCAGTCGACGAGTACTTCGGCGAGGTCCTGATCGGTGCGGATCCCGTCCTGGAGTCGGCGCTCGCCGGCGCGGACGAGGCGGGGCTGCCGCACATCAACGTCGCGCCCAACCAGGGCAAGCTCCTGCACCTGCTGGCCCTCACGGTGGGTGCCCGGCGGATCCTGGAGGTCGGCACCCTCGGCGGGTACAGCGCGATCTGGATGGCCCGCGCGCTGCCGGCCGACGGGAAGCTGATCACCCTGGAGATCGACCCGAAGCACGCCGAGGTGGCCCGGGGGAACCTCAAGCACGCGGGCCTGGCCGAGGTCGCGGAGGTGCGGATCGGCCCTGCGGCCGACACGCTGGCACAGCTGGCCCGTGAGGGTGCGGAGCCGTTCGACTTCGTCTTCATCGACGCCGACAAGCCGGGCAACCCGGCGTACTTCGAGTGGGCCGTGAAGCTCTCCCGCCCGGGCACGCTGATCGTGGTGGACAACGTGGTGCGCGGCGGCGCGGTCGCCGATGCCGCCAGCACCGACCCGAGCGTGACCGGCTCGCGTCGCCTGCACGAGGTGGTCGCCGCCGAGCCGCGCGTCTCGGCGACCTCGGTGCAGACGGTGGGCGTCAAGGGGTACGACGGGTTCCTGCTGGCCCGGGTGGAGAGCTGATGCGGATAGGCCTGCTCGGCACCGGGCCCTGGGCGGAGCGGGTGCACGCGCCCGCGCTGGCGGCGCACCCGGAGGTGGAGCTCGCCGGTGTGTGGGGGCGCCGCCCGGAGGCGGCCTCGGCGCTGGCGGCCGGGTACGAGGTGCCCGCGTACGCCGACGTGGACAAGCTGTTCGCCGAGGCGGACGCGGTCTCGATCGCGCTGCCGCCGGCGGTGCAGGCGGAGTTCGCGGTCCGCGCCGCCGAGGCGGGCTGCCACCTGCTGCTGGACAAGCCCGTCGCCCTGACGGTGCCCGAGGCCCGGCGGGTGGCCGAGGCGACCGCGCGTGCGGGCGTCGCCTCGGTGGTCTTCTTCACCCTGCGCTTCGGCGGCACCCAGGCACCCTGGCTGGCCGAGCAGGCCGCGCGCGAGGGCTGGTTCACCGCGCGCTGCGAGTGGCTCGGCTCGGTGTTCACCGCCGACAGCCCGTACGCCGCCTCGCCCTGGCGCCGGGAGAAGGGCGCGCTGTGGGACGTCGGGCCGCACGCGCTCTCCGTCCTGCTGCCGGTCCTCGGCGACGCGGTGCAGGTCACCGGCGCCCAGGGGCCGGGGGACACGGTGCACCTGGTGCTGCGCCATGCCGCCGGCGCGTCCAGCACGGCCACCCTCAGCCTCACCACGCCTCCCGGGGCCGCCGTCGACGGCGTCGGCCTGGAGCTGCGCGGCACGGCCGGCTTGACCCGGATGCCGGATCGCGACGAGAGCCCGGCCACCGCCTTCGGCCGCGCGGTCGACGCCCTTCTGGCCTCGGCCCGCAGCGGCGAGCCGCACCCCTGCGACGCGGCCTTCGGTCTGCGGGTGGTGGAGATCCTGGCCGCCGCCGAGCAGTCGGTCGCGACGGGGGCCGCCGTCTCGCTCTGACCGGGCGTCAGCCCGTTTTCGGGCGGCGGTCGGCGGGGCGGCTGGGTGGGATGGGCGTGGTGGGGAAGTCCCGGGGGCCTGCCCAGAGGGCGGGGACGGCATCGCTGCGGCGGGCGAGTTCATAGGCGAGGGCTTCGTAGTTGACCCGCCAGCCCTTGAAGTGCGGCCAGGCCTCGGCGGTCGGGCGCTCCTTGACGAAGCCGCTGGCGGTGACCATCGCGACCGCCGCGTCGAACTCCTCGAAGGTCAGCCGGATCGGGCTGTCGGGCTCGGGGTCCGCGTCGAACTCGATGCGCAGCGTCCGGCCGATGTCCCGCAGGGCGGTGAAGCCGGCCCGCAGGACCAGCCGGGCCTCCGGCGGGGCCGAGCGCGGGGCGATGGCGAGCTGCATGGCGGCCGCGTCCATCACCGCGAGCAGCCCCACCATCCAGCTGCGGTAGGGCTGCGGCGAACGGAAGGAGAGCAGCACCGGGTAGTTGGAGTGGCCCTCGCCGATGTCGGCGGCCAGCCGCTCCCAGTCGCGGTAGAGGTCGGGAAGCGCGGTCTCGGTGCCGACCAGGGACTGCCGGGCCAGCAGCTCCGGGCCCCAGGCGGGCTCGCCGGCCCGGGACTCCAGCAGGGTGACCTCCAGTTCGCGCCGGTTGTACGCGCCGTACAGGGTGGGCAGGTAGCCGATCAGCAGGGCGATGATCAGCGGCCCGGTGGCGGCGGCGAGGAAGTCGATGATGGACAGATGGAGACGCTCGCCGCTGGCGAAGCCGAGGGTGAAGAGGCTGGAGCCGGCCTCCCGGAAGGAGACCGACCAGTCCAGCTCGGACGTCCCGTGCAGCAGCAGTGTGTAGGCGAAGAGCATGCCGGTGAGCCAGGTGCCGAGCATGCCGATCAGGATCAGCGGGGCCAGCCAGGTCTGCACCCTGTCCTGCGCGTGGTAGCCGCCGAAGGGTGTCGCGATGATCCGCAGCACCGTTCGCAGCACCGCCCAGAGCCGGTAGGCCAGCACCGAGTACAGTCCGCGCGGCACGACCATGGTGCGCAGGATGCCGGCGATGGTGAGCAGCAGCAACAGCACCCCGGCCAGGGTGTAGATCAACCTCATGGCGCCATTGTGGCCTGGCGGGGCCGTCGGCAGCCGACCGGCCCGCCAGGCCTCCGCTGTCAGCCCTTGGCTCAGCCCTTGGCGAGGGCCTGCAGCCGGTCGTAGGCACCGTTGAAGCAGTTCTGGTCGCCGGGCAGGGTGCCGGAGTCGGCGAACTGCCAGATGGTCTGATATGCCCAGCCCGCCGGGAGGGTGCCGACGCTGCTCGCGTAGCGGGCGCTCCAGAGCGGGTTGGTGCCGCCGAAGCTGCTGTTGTTGCCGGTGCAGGTGGTCCACCAGTTGGTGGTGGTGCAGATGGCAAGGTAGCGGCCGGTCCGGCTGTGCACAGAAACGGCTGACCGATGTGGGGCGGTGACATTGCGTCGGGCGTCAGGCGGCGGTCGCCATCGCGGGGAGCGGGTGCCAGGTCACCGGTACGTCGCGCATCAGCACCGCGCAGTCCAGGGTGGCGCTGCCGGGCGGGAAGCGCTCCGGGTCCTCGAAGAAGGACGAGCGGACGGAGCGGAGGGTGGCCGGTTCGATCTGCCAGGCGTCCGTCCTGAGCTCCATTCCGTCGAGGCGCCGGCCGGCGCGGGTGGCCGAGAAACCCTTGGAGCCCTTGCGGAAGAAGGCGGACACCTCGTCGAGGCCGTCGAACAGCTTGCTGCCACCGAACCGTTCGGCGACGGCGGCCTCCACGGCCACCGTGGTCCGGCCGTCGCGGCTCGCGAACGCGATGCTCAGCTCGTCCGGCGTCTCCTGGACGTCGAAGTCGGCCCGGTCGTGGTCGCCCGGGAAGATCCGGCCGCCGGCCAACACGTTGATCGCGGAGCCGCTGTCCCGGCGTGGGATGTACACCCCGGTCTCCGGGCCCGACGGGCCGTCCCACTCGACGGCGAAGCGGTGGGCGGCGTTCTCGCTGCGCAGGCCGAGGCCGCCGGGTGCCAGGCGCGGGCGGGTGTCGCCGAGCCTGATCAGGCAGATGCCGGCCACGGCCCAGCCGCGTACCAGCTGGGGCCGCAGCGCTGCGGGCAGCTGCCGGGCGGCGACCTGCGGGTCGACTCGGTAGTTCACCAGCAGGCGGCGTTCGATCACGCTCGCCAGTCGGGGTGTGATCACGACGGGTCCCCCTCTGTCTCGGCGGCGGTGCGCCGCCTGGTGTGCCGCAGCACGATCTGGTCCGGGCAGACGGCGCTGAGGAAGCGGCCGACGCAGGTCGCCAGCCGTTCCTCGACGAGCGAGTAGAGGATGCGGTTGGCATCCCGCCGTTCGCGGACCAGTCCTGCGGACTTCAGGACGCCGAGGTGCCGGGAGACCGACGGGGCGCTGATCGTGAACCTGCTCGCGATCTCACCGGCGGCCAGTTCGCCCTCGCGCAGATCCTCCAGGATCTGCCGGCGGGTCGGGTCGGCGAGTGCGCGGAACACGCTCGCCTCGTCCTCGGTACTGTCCATGGTCGATTATTAGCACAGTAGCTAAATAGCTATCAATGCCAGAACCGACGTCGGGCGTGGTGGGCTGTGGCACGATGCAGGGCGGGGCCGGGCGGCGGCCCGTACCGGTGGTGGAGAAACGGAGAGGCCCACGTGGTGTCCGAGAGCCCTGAACTGAGCTTCCGTAAGGCCGTGGCGGATGACGTCCCCGCGCTGGTGGCGCTGGTGGAGTCCGCATACCGGGGCGAGGCCAGCCGGGCCGGGTGGACCACCGAGGCCGACCTGCTGGACGGGCAGCGTACCGACGCGAACGGCGTCGCGGAGGCGATCGCCGGCCCGGACGGCGTGGTCCTGGTGGCCGAGCGGGCGGGGGAGCTGCTCGCCTGCTGCCAGCTGGAGCGACGTGGGGCGGCCGCCTACTTCGGCATGTTCTCGGTGCGGCCGGAGCGCCAGGGTGGCGGGCTCGGGCGCGCGGTGCTCGCCCATGCCGAGCGTGTCGCGCGCGAGGAGTGGGGCGCCGCGGAGCTGGAGATGACGGTCATAGCCCAGCGCGAGGACCTGATCGCCTGGTACGAGCGGCGCGGCTTCCGCCGCACCGGCGTCTACTCGCCCTTCCCGTACGGTGACGAGCGCTTCGGCATCCCGCGGCGGCCGGACCTGCGCTTCGAGAAGCTCGCCAAGCTGCTCTGAGCGTGCGCTGAAGCGTGTAGCGCATCGACTGCGTTGGACCGAATGGATGGGCGCGCTCGCCCAGTGACTTGATGTGTCGCTCCACTGACCTGGCGTAACAGTACCTTTCAAGCGGTTTGTCCAGATTGCCGCGAAAGGAGCTGAGTCGTGCCTCAAATCGATGCTGTGGTGACCGGTGCTGGAGGGTTCATCGGGGGACATCTCACCCGGGCGCTCCTGGCCGAGGGCAAGTCCGTACGGGCGGTCGACCGCAAGCCGCTGAACGAGTGGTACCAGGCGCACCCCGAGGCGGAGAACCTCGTCCGCGACCTCTCGCTCCGCGAGCCCTGCACCGAGGTGCTCGACGGCGGTGCCGGTGAGGTCTACCACCTGGCCGCCGACATGGGCGGCATGGGCTTCATCGAGAGCAACAAGGCCGCCTGCATGCTCTCGGTGCTCTCCAGCACCCATATGCTGCTCGCGGCCCGCGACTGCGGCGTCGGCCGCTACTTCTACTCCTCCTCGGCCTGCGTGTACGCCGCCGAGAAGCAGACCGAGGCCGCCGTCCTCCCGCTGCGCGAGGAGGACGCCTACCCGGCCATGCCCGAGGACGGCTACGGCTGGGAGAAGCTCTTCAGCGAGCGGATGGCGCGGCACTTCCGCGAGGACCACGGTCTGGCGACGCGTTCCGCCCGCTACCACAACGTCTACGGGCCGTACGGCACCTGGGACGGCGGCCGCGAGAAGGCGCCCGCCGCCGCCTGCCGCAAGATCGCGACCGCCGTCCTGACCGGGGCGGACGAGATCGAGATCTGGGGCGACGGTGAGCAGACCCGCAGCTTCACCTACATCAACGACTGCGTCGCGGGCACCCTGCGCCTGACCCGCAGTGAGGTCACCGATCCCCTCAACATCGGCTCCGACCAGCTGGTCACCATCAACCAGCTCTACGCCCTGGTCGAGTCGGTCGCCGGCGTGACACTGAAGTACCGTCACATCCCTGGCCCGCTGGGCGTGCGCGGACGCAACAGCGACAACACCCGGATCGTCAAGGAGCTCGACTGGGCACCCTCGACGCCGCTCCTGGCAGGTCTGGAGCTCACCTACCGCTGGGTCCACGACCAGGTCAAGGCCAAGCTCGACGGCCGGCCCTACCAGCGTTGATGCCCGTACTCCCACGGGTCGACGTACTCGGCGTCGGGATCAGCGCGGTCAACCCCCGGCTGGCACTCGAGGAGATCACCCGCTGGATCGACGAGGGCCGGCCGGGCTACGTCTGCGTCACCGGCGTGCACGGGGTGATGGAGTGCCAGCGGGACCCGGAACTCCTGCGCATCCACAACGAGTCCGGGCTGACCGTTCCCGACGGCATGCCCATGGTCTGGGCCGGGCGCAGGGCCGGGGCCGAGCGGATGAGCAGGGTCCCCGGGCCCGGCCTGATGCTCGACGTCCTGTCCCGGGCCGCCGAGCGCGGCTGGAGCTCGTACCTCTACGGCGCGGGGGAGGGCGTCCCGGAGCTGCTCGGCGAGCGGCTGACGGGGCGCCTCCCGGGCCTGAAGATCGCCGGCGCCGAGTCGCCGCCGTTCCGCCCGCTCACGCCGCAGGAGGACGCCGAGGCCGTCGAGCGGATCAACGACAGCGGTGCGGACCTGGTCTGGGTCGGGCTGTCGACACCCAAGCAGGAGCGGTGGATGGCCGCGCACCGCGACCGGCTGGCCGCGCCCGTACTCCTCGGCGTCGGCGCGGCCTTCGACTTCCACGCCGGACTCAAGTCCCAGGCACCCCTGTGGATGCAGCAGCGCGGCCTGGAGTGGTCGTACCGCCTCGCCAAGGAGCCCCGCCGGCTGTGGCGGCGCTATCTGCGCAACAACCCGGCCTACCTGGCCCGGATCGCGCTCCGACCACCGAGGATGCGGGGAAGGGTATGACACCGCTGCGGATCGCGCTCGTGCACAGCTTCTACGCCTCCGGCCAGCCGAGCGGCGAGAACGAGGCGGTCCGGGACCAGGCCCGAGCCCTGCGCGAGTCAGGGCACGAGGTGGCCGTCGTGGCCGCCCGCACCGACGAGTTGGCCCGCTCCAGGCTCTACCCGCTGCGGGCCGCCGCGACCGTCGCGGCCGGCCGCGGGCGTACGCCGCTCGCCGAGCTGCGCGAGTTCGGTCCTGACCTGGTCCACGTCCACAACCTCTTCCCCAACTTCGCGCGCGGCTGGGTCCACGACTGGGACGGGCCGCTCGTCGCCACGCTCCACAACTACCGGCCGCTGTGCGCCGGTGCGACCCTCTACCGGGCCGGCACCGCCTGCACCAGCTGCCTGGACGGTGACCGCTGGGCCGGTCTGCGGCACGGCTGCTACCGCGAGTCCCGGCTCGCCACCGCACCGCTCGCCTGGGCCAACCGCAAGGGCCCGGCGGGCGATCCGCTGCTGAGCCGCGCCGACCGTCTCGTGATGCTCTCCGAGCTCAGTCTCCGCACCTACCTACGGGCCGGGATCCCCGCCCGACGCACCGCGCTGATCCCCAACTTCGTCGACGACCCGGGCGGCCCGGCCGAGCCAACCTCCTCGAGCGGACGCTGGGTCTTCGTCGGACGCCTCACCGCCGAGAAGGGCGCACTCGAGCTGCTCCGTCGCTGGCCGGCCGGCGAGCCTCTGGACATCGTCGGCGATGGTGAACTCCTGGACGACGCCCGCGCGGTGGCACCCCCGTCGGTACGCTTCCTCGGCCGCCTGGACCGCGCCGAGCTGCGCCGACGGCTGCCCTCCTGGCGCGGCCTGGTCTTTCCCAGCCGCTGCCTGGAGGGCGCCCCCCTCGTCCAGGTCGAGGCACTCGCAGCAGGGCTTCCCATCCTGGTCTTTGAAGGTTCGTCAGTCGCGGAGTCGGTCCGAGCGCGCGGCACGGGAGCGGTCGTCTCCTGGGCCGAACCCCTGCTGCCCGCCCTGCGCCAGGCCGCCGCACGGTTCCCCGGGCTTCGCTCCCACTGCCGCCGTGTCTTCGACGAGCACTTCACCGAACAGACCTGGGCGCGGAGCATCGACCGGCTCTACCGCGAGGTGCTGAGCACGATCTGACCGTCCATTCCCCGTTCCCGGCGGTCGCCCGGCGACCGCACCGCCGTCCGATCCCGGAGTAACCCCGTGTCCACCCCCCGCATCACCGTCCTGATGACCAGTCACAACCGGAGGGTGAAGACCCTCGCCGCACTCGCCTCCCTCCGACAACAGCGCGGGCTGTCGGACGGGACCTCGCTCTCGGTCCATCTGGTGGACGCGGGCAGCAGTGACGGTACGGCCGAGGCGGTCGCCGAGAACTTCCCCGAGGTCGAGGTGACCGTGGTCGGCACCGATGTCTTCTGGGGGGAGGGAATGCGCCTTGCCAGCCACCACAGCCGGGAGGCGGCCGGCTCCGCCTGGGACTATCAACTGTGGCTCAACGACGACGTGGAACTCGACGACGACGCCCTCTCCCAGCTGCTCGCCACGGAGGAGCAGGTCGGCGGCGAGGCCATCGTGGTCGGGGCCGTGCGCTCGCGGGACGGAGCGCGCACCACGTACTCGGGCAGGCGGCGCACTCTGCCGCGCTGGCATCCACGCTGGCACCACTTCTCACTGGTCGACCCCACGGGTAAGCCCGCGCTCTGCGACACCTGCAACGGCAACGTGCTGCTCGTCCCCCGCACGGTGCGCGGCCGGCTCGGCGACATCGACGCCAGGTTCAAGCACTCGATGGGCGACTTCGACTACGGGCTCAGGGCCCGGCGGGTCGGCATTCCCGTCTACGTCGCCCCGCGGCACGTCGGCGCCTGTGACAACAACCCGCCGGGCGTCGGCGCGATGGAGCCGGGCATCGGAGCGCGTGAGGCGCTGCGCAGGCTGGTGTCGCAGCGGGAGTTGCCGCCCCGTCAGTGGTGGGCCTACTGCGGCCGGCACCTGTGGCCCTGGGCGCCGCTGCTGATGATCGCACCGTACGTGAACACGGCCCTGCGGGCGGCGGTCCTGGCCCGTCGGCGCCGGAGCGCGGGCGACTCGTGACGGGCCCGTTCACCCGGTGACCAGCCCGCGCGAGACGGCCGCCGAGTAGAGCGGGAGCCGGCGGCGCGCCGCCACGCACACCAGGGCGACCGGCACCATGCCCAACATCCCGTGCAGGACCTGGGACAGCGGCCCGGTGCCGTAGCCCGCCGCCAGGTACCCGCTGCCGAACAGTGCCGCACCGACCGCCGCGTGGACGAGGTACGGCCGGACCAGTGACGGCAGC
Organism: Kitasatospora atroaurantiaca; assembly: GCF_007828955.1. Taxonomy (NCBI): domain Bacteria; kingdom Bacillati; phylum Actinomycetota; class Actinomycetes; order Kitasatosporales; family Streptomycetaceae; genus Kitasatospora; species Kitasatospora atroaurantiaca. The sequence goes on from NZ_VIVR01000001.1 coordinate 7,368,430, forward strand.
GGGCACAGCCCTGTGCGGTGCCATCGGACCAGCTGCGCCAGGTGGCCGACCCCGGCGGCTGCCGACATCGCCGCGGAGATGAGCGCCAGGCTGCGGGTCGTGGCCACCACGACCGCGACCAGGCCCACCGTGGCTGCCAGTACCAGCAGTTGGGTCCGCAACAGGCTGCCCAGTGCTCGGCCGATCTCGTCCGCGGCATAGCTGAACCCGCAGAGCAGCATCAGCGGTGCACCCAGGGCGAAGACGGTCACCAGCGCGCCCGCCCGCTCCCAGCCCGGCCCCATCAGGAGCTGCAGCGCGGCCGGGCCGACCCCCGCCATCATGCCGAAGGAGATGAAGGCGATCGCGGACGCGGCACTGAGCACATCGGGCAGGGCGTTGCCCAGCGTTCGTCCCTCGCCGTTGATACGGGCCAGGGAGGGCATGACGGCGCGGCGCAGGCTCTGGCAGAGCAGCGCGACCACCAGGCTCACCATGAGGTACGCGCGGGAGAACTGGCCCGCGGCGCCCGGGCCGAGGAAGCGGGCGACCGCCCAGAGGGAGACGTCGGTGGTGGTCACCTGGATCATTCCGTACCCCGCGAAGGCCCCGGAGAGCCCGAGCATGGCCCGGGCCGGTACGCGGGGCCCCTGCGGGACCGGGCAGCGGGCCAGCCGCAGCGCGGCGGCCGCGAGGGTGACCGTGGGCGCCACGACCTGCGCGATCACCAGGCCGTACGGGCTCCAGCCCATGGCGAGGAGCACGGCGCCGGTGGCCATGCCCACGAACTGGGCGGCCGTCTCGGTGAGGGCGCAGAAGCGGGCGTGGTCCAGGCGGCGCAGCGCGGCGACGGCCACCAGAGACGCGGGCTGGGTGAGGAAGTAGAGCCCGTAGAGCTGCACGAGCGGCTCCATCTCGGGCAGCCCCCACACCGTGACGGACAGCGGGGCCACCGCCTGGGTCGCCAGGCAGCAGAGCACGCCGCTCGCCACCGAGACGAGGTATGCGGTCCGTACCGTCTGCCGGGTCAGCTGCTCGGCCCGCAGCAGGTAGGTGGCCAGGCCGGCGCCGGCCACGTAGCCGAGAATCGTGGTGGCGGCGCCGGCGGCGGCGAAGGCTCCGAAGCTGTCGGGCAGCACCACCCGGGCGGTGTACGCCGTGTAGCAGATCTGGATGACGGTGGCGGCGATCGCCGAGGAGTAGTTCCAGACCAGCGCGACCAGCGTGGTGCGCGCCTCGGGTGCTGCGGTTCCGGTGGGCAAGGACTCTCCAGTTGTCAGTGCCTGGCCAGTTCTCAGTGCGCCCCGCGAGCGGTGAGAACCGCGAGGACCGTTCGGGCCAGGATGAGAAGGTCGAGGCGGAGAGAGCGGTTCGCGACATAGTGCAGGTCGAGCCGGAGCATCTCGTCCCAGGGCAGGTTCGACCGTCCGCTCACCTGCCACAGGCCGGTGATGCCGGGTGGCACCAGCAGCCGGTCCCTGGCCTCACCCTCGTAGTCGGAGTCCTCCACCAGCAGCGGGCGAGGTCCCACCAGGGACATCTCCCCGCGCAGGACGTTGATCAGCTGGGGGAGTTCGTCGAGGGAGAGACGGCGCAGGAAGCGGCCGACCGGGGTGATCCGCGGATCGTGCCGCAGCTTGAACAGGTGACGGCCGGCCTTGCTGTGCTTGGCCAGGGCGGCGCGTGCGGCATGGGCACCGGCGTACATGGTGCGGAACTTCAGTATGCAGAACGGCCTGCCGTGGTGGCCGGTGCGCATCTGGCGGTGCAGCACGGGCCCAGGTGAGGTGGTCCTGATGACGAGGTAGATGACGGCCATGAGCGGAAGAGCAAGAAGCAGCAGAAACGCGCCGACTGTCATATCGACAAGCCATTTGGCCCAGAGGCGTTTGGACGAGAGCCATTTGGGCGACGGACGCGTAACCGAGATCGTCACGTCCCACTCCTTTAGGAGGAAATTTTCTTCGTCAAGAGGTAAATCACAACGTGCCCGGAAATCACTCTCACACAGTGCCGAGGATCCTGCGGGCGCGCCACGCATCGTTTGCTCCACTCGGAGCGGCGCCGATCGGTGTGTGCGGCGGGATTGCTGACTGACCGAGCGGGAGATATCGCCCGTTCGGCAGGCAGGCGGGATTTACCGGATGGCGGAATTGCGAACGACATCGAGCTGGGAGGTCGGGACCCGACCATGACCGACGAATCGAAGCTGACCCTTCCGGCCGGCCCTGCCGTGAGGCCTGAAGGCCCCTCAGAGCCCCCGCCCCCGCTCTCGCCCCCGCCCGCGCCGAAGTCGCGGCGGCGCAAGGTGCTGCAGGTCCTGGCGCTGGCGGCCCTGCTGGTGCTGGTGGCAGTGTCGGCCCTGGGCTGGTGGGCGTACCGGCATCTGGACGGGAACATCCGGACCGACAGTGCGACGGAGAGGGCGCTCGCGGCCCAGGCCGGTGAGCGGCCGCCGGCGTCCGGCTCGGCCCAGAACATCCTGATCATGGGTTCGGACTACCGCCCCGAGCTGGGCAGCGCCCGCTCGGACACGGTGCTCCTGGTGCACGTGTCGGGGGACGACAGCAGGGCCCAGGTGATCAGCGTGCCAAGGGATCTGATGGTGTCGATCCCCAGCTGTCCCACGCCCGGCGGGGGCGCCAGCCGGGCGCAGTACTCGCAGTTCAACTGGAGCTTCGATCTCGGCGGGGCGGCCTGCACCATCCGTACGTTCGAGAAGCTCACGGACATCCGGGTCGATCACCACCTGGTCGTGGGCTTCGAGGGCTTCGCGAAGATCATCGACGCGGTCGGCGGGGTGGAGGTGGACCTGCCCAAAGCGGAGCGCGACCCCAACGTGGGTCTCGACCTCACCGCCGGGCACCACCTGCTGCACGGCACGGACGCGCTCGCCTACGTCCGGGCACGCGAGTACGTCGGGGACGGTAGTGACACCAACCGGATGAGCCGTCAGCAGCAGTTCCTCGGCCTGCTCTCCGCGAAGCTGCGCAGCAACGGCGTGCTGTTCAACCCCGCCCGGCTGTTCCCCGTTCTGGACGCGGCCACCTCCGCGCTCACCGCGGACTCCGGCCTGAACTCGCTCAGCAAGCTGTACGGACTGGTGGAGCGGCTCCGCGCGGTTCCCGACGGGAAGGTGGACTTCCGGACCGTTCCCCGGCAGCCCTATCCGGCCGATCCCGACCGCGATGTGCTGGAACAGCCCGCGGCCTCAGCGCTGTTCGCGGCCCTGCGAGAAGATCGCGATCTTCCGATCAAAGGACGGTGAATTCGTTTCGTGCGGTCGGTGTGGCGAATGACCAGGGGCGATGCGACGTGGAGATGATGGGGATGATTGCCGCTCCACCTTTCTCACTTCGCGGAGCCGGGCCCGGAAAATCCAGACTGCGTGCAAGCAGCGGTCCTTGTCAGAAGGCGTGAGGTCTCACATGGGTGAATCGCCACCGGTGCTGGGTGGGCGACCACGCCTGCTGCCGATCACCGTGGCGGCTTTCTGGATCCTTGTCGGCGGGAGCCTCGGCCGATTCGGGTTGAACGGCCCCGCCACCGTTCTGGTCTTCCTGGCCACGGCCATCGTGCTGCCGTGCGCCGCGGTCCGCAGGCCCGGCGAGGGCAGGACCGGTGGGGCGGGTACTCCCAGACTGCTGCGGGTGCCGCTGCCGATGCCCCTGTGGGCCTTCGCCGGCCTTGCCACCGTGTCGGCGGTCCAGCAGCGGACCGAAGCCGGGGTCCAGAACGCCCTGGTGTACCTGACCTTCGTCGCCGTGATGGCCATCGCCGCCGCCTGGACCTCACCGGGGTCGGCGATGCTGCTGCTGAGGTGGGTGCGCGCGGCCGCCGTGGTGGCGGCTGTCGGCTACCTGCTGTCGGTCGCGCTGGACGGTCCGGGAAACAGCAGCCTGTACCCCAAGCGGATTTTCGGTGAGGTCGTGTGGATCGGCATGGTCGCCGCCGTGCCGCTCGCCGGACGCTCACGATGGGGCTACGCGGCCCCCTTGTTGCTGATCACGGCCGATGTCCTGAGCCTGTCCCGCACCTCCGCCGTGGTATGTGCTCTGCTCTTCCTGGGGGTCGTCGCCAAGGGCCGCAGCCGCGGTGAACTCCGCCGCCTCGTCGTGCTGGCCTCGGTGGTCGTGGGCGGAACGTATGTGCTGATGACTCGGTTCCAGCCGCTACGGGACCGCTTCACCCAGAACGACAGCCGGACGGTCGCCGGGCTGCAGATCGGCACCTCGGGACGCTCGGACCTGTGGGCGGTGACCTGGGACTCCATCAAGGAGTCACCGTGGTTGGGCCATGGCATCGGAAGCGTGGAGCGCCTGCTGGCCGCCCTGGACGCCACGGAGACCCTGGGGCATCCCCACAACGACTACCTGAGACTGTGGAACGACCTCGGGCTGGTCGGTCTCGCCCTGTGGGTGGCGGCGATCCTCCTTCTCGGGCGCGACGCGTACCGCCGCCGCAGGGCCGCCACGGACAGCGCCGACTGGGCGATCCACCAGGCCGCACTGCTCGCCCTGATCGGGTTGAGCCTCAACGTGGTCACGTCCAACCTGCTGGTCTACGTCTTCGTGATGGTCCCGGTCGCGGTGGTCGTCGGCACCAGCATCGGTCAAGCCCGTGTGACTGATGGGGACGTCTCACCCGCTCGGCCTCAAGTGAGTCGCGGGGCTGCTGAGCTGAAGAATGCTCAAAAGTGCCTAAACTCGCCAAAAGCGACATATCACGCCCTGGTGCCGAGATCGGGGCACCTCGGATGCCACGATCGGAACAACCCGAAGGGGTTCACGTTGGATCTGCGCGGTTTTCTCAGGGTTCTCACCCGACGGTGGGTGTCCATCACCATGTTGACCGTGGCGGGCCTCGGCGCCGGGCTCGCTGTCACCGAGGTCTCCACTCCGCAGTACGAGGCGCGCAGTCAGATCTTCGTCTCCACCCGGGCCACCTCGGACATCGCGGAGCTGAACCAGGGGAGTGCCTTCTCCCAGGCGCGAGTGCAGTCCTACGCCGACATCGTGTCGAGCGCCCGCATCGTGGCGCCCGTCATCAACCGGCTCGGGCTCGACATGACACCGGATCAGTTGGCGAAGCGGATCAATGCCGGAGTCAAGCCCAACACCGTACTCATCGACATCGCGGTCACCGACACCGACGCCGTGCGCGCAGCGAAGATCGCCAACACCGTCGCCGACGAGGCCGGTGTGCAGATCGTCAGTCTGGAGACTCCGCCCGGGCAGTCGGCGCCGGTCCACATCGGCACCACGCGCAGCGCCTCGGCCCCGACCGCACCGCTGTCCCCGAGGCCGCTGCTGAACGCCGCGGCGGGGTTGTTCGCCGGGCTCATCGCCGGTGTCGCGCTCGCCGTGCTGCGCGACATCCTCGACACCACCTTGCGCACCAGCCACGCGCTGGCCGAGGCCACCGGGCTGCCGGTACTCGGGGCGGTGCCGTACGACAAGGACGCCCAGGACAGCCCGCTCGCCGTCGGCCCCGGCGCGCACAGCGCACGCGCAGAGGCGTTCCGGCTGGTCCGTACGAACCTGCAGTTCGCCCAGGTGGACCGCAGTCCGCGGGTGATCGTGGTGACCAGCCCGCTCCCCGGAGAGGGGAAGACCAACACCGCGGCGAATCTGGCGCTCTCCCTGACCGAGGCCGGCCGCAGCGTCTGCCTGGTCGACGCCGATCTGCGCAGCCCGAGTGTCGCCAAGACCTTCGGGCTCGTGCAGGACGCGGGACTGACCACCGTGCTGATCGGCACCGCGACGGTCGACGAGGTGCTGCAGCAGGGCGGTGAGGGCAAGCTGAGCGTGCTCACTTCGGGGCCCATCCCGCCCAACCCGGCGGAGATTCTGACCTCCGACCGGATGAGGCAGGTCCTGGAGGGCCTCGCCGAGGCCTTCGACGTCGTCGTCGTGGACAGCGCACCGCTGATGCCCGTGGCCGACACCGTGGGTCTGGCCCCGCTGGTGGACGGCGCCGTCCTGGTGGTGCGGGCCGGGCACACCCCGAGCGAGCGGGCGCAGGCGGCGGTCGCCGCCCTGCGCTCGGTGGGCGCGCCGGTACTCGGCGCCGTGCTGAGCATGGCCAAGCTGCACAACGAGGGCTACGGCTACGGCTACGGGTACGGCTACGGCGAGACGGCCGGAGCCTCGGAGATCGCACTGACGCCGTCCCAGAAGTCGGGCGAGGACAGCGAACTCGCCACCCAGCTCGGACTCACCAAGTGACCGGATTCGGGGTGCTGTTCGTCTGCACCGGGAACATGTACCGCTCGCCGATCGCCGAGCGGCTGCTCCCGGTGCACCTGGGCGAGGCCGGTATCGGCTTCCGGATCGGCAGCGCGGGGACACAGGCGCGTCCGGGGGCTCCGATGAGCCCCCGGACGGTGGACCTGGTGGAGGAACTGGGCGGCGAAGCAGGCGAGTTCGCGGCCAGGCGGCTGAGCGCCGAGCTGGTCGCCTCGGCGGACCTGGTGCTGGGGCTCGCCCGCGAACACCGTGAGGCCGCCGTGCGGCTGCACCCGGTGGCGCTGCGGCGCTGCTTCACGCTGGAGGAGTTCGTCCGCCTCGCGGGCACCGAGGACCTCGACGGCGGCCCCCGCGCCGCGGTGGCGCGAGCCGCCGCCTCACGCGGCAGGGCCCCGGCGGTGGCGGCGGAGGCCGACGACATCGAGGACCCGGACGGCCGGCCGCTGGAGGATCTGCGCGCCTGTGCCGTACGGATCGACCGGGCGCTGCGCCGGGCGGCGGCAGCGCTGACGGCCCGTCATGACCGGCTGCTGACCAGCTGACCCGCTCGCGCGACGGTCCTGGCCGCCCGGCGCGCGGCCCTGAACAGGGCCGGGTGCAGGCCGGAGAGAATGGTCTCCAGCCGGTCGGGGCTCGTGCGGGTGGACACCGCCAGCCGGTCGATCCGCAGCGGATGCCGGGCGCCCGGCGAGGCCAGTCGGTGGTTGTAGAGGAAGCCGGAGCGGTAGCCTGCCCGCGCGAGGAGGCGGTGGGCCCGGTCGTCGGTATTGCCGTTGGGATAGGCGAAGGACGTCGGCGGATGGCCGAGCAGCTGGGTCAGCCGCTCGTGGGCCTGCAGAACCTCGGTCCTGACCTGCTCGTCGTCGCAGCGGTCCAGGCATGGGTGGGTCAGGGTGTGGTTGCCGATGACGACACCACCCGCCTCTAGCTCCCGCAGCTCCGGGGTGGTGAGCTGATGCCTCCGCGGGGCGGGAACGGCGGCGCTCTCCCTCAACTCGGCCAGGGCGAGCTGCCGTTCGCGTTCGGAGAGCAGCTTGACGGTATGGACGGTGATCTCGGGCGCGGCGGGGGGAACCCGGTGAGTGCGGCCGCCGTGGCGCACAAGATGCTCGACCTCGTCCCACCAGAACGGCGAGTCGGTGCCGACGAGCCCGGGAATCACGAAGCAGACCGCCGGAATGCCGCGGGCCGCCAACAGCGGGAGAGCGTGGGAGTGCACGCTGCGGTCTCCGTCGTCGAAGGTGACGAGCACGCTGTACGGCGGCAGCGGGCGGCCGCCGTGCGCCGCCTCCTCGACCTGCTGCAGCGAGACGGGGACCGAGGACCGCTGCAGGCGGTCGAGGTGAGCCTCGAACGCCGTCGCGTCCTCGACCCCGTGGTAGCCGAGGACCGCGAGCCGGTCGCCGGACCGGCGGTGGAACCAGGCCTGGGCGGGGGATCGGCGCAGCACCGAGTCGGCGCCCTCCCAGGCGTCACAGCGCGCGTACCACCCGGCCAGCCTCGCCCTGATGGCCGGGTTCACGCCCGGACCAGGGCGGGGAAGGATGCGCCGATGCCGACCCCCGGGTACCAGTGGTCGCGCGGCTGCTCGTTGAAGAACAGGAATTCCCGCCCCTGCTCCTCGGCCCAGCGGGACAGCTCGGGCCAGCAGTAGGCCTTGGTGGCCAGTACCACCGCGCCCGGGGACAGCAGAGGTGTGGCGGCGGCGAGTTCGGCACGCTCGTGCTCCGCGGTGTGGCCGGTGTCCGCGAAGAGGAGATCGATCGGATCCTGGCGGACGGCCGGGCCGGCCAGGAACTCCAGCGAGTCGCTCACCACGTGGTCGACCACCTTGTCGTACGGAGGAATGATCAGCTCGCCCGACCGGTCGTCGATGTCCGCCGTCGCCAGCCGGCCGGTCCCGTTCCGCAGCAGGGCGGCGGCGATCACCACGCTGCCCATGCCGCGGTTGGTGCCGGTCTCGACCACGAACCGGGGCTTGAGCGCACGCACCATGGCGTACCAGCCGATCCGCCGGCCGTAGCGGATGACCGGGTCGGTGGTGGCACGGCGGTCGCTGCGGGCCAGTCCGGCGCCGAGGACCCGGCGCAGCTCGGCGTCCTCCTGGGCCTCGGCCAGATAGCCGCGGACGGCGTCCACCCTGCTTCCCGTCACGGTCGCGACGAACCAAGCCAGGTGTTCGAGATTGTGCGGTTCGAGGTCGTAGGTGTAGTGGACGTGCTCCCTTGAGCGGACCAGCCAGGCGGCGGACTTCTTCACCGACTGGGCATTGTGCCGGGTCACGTCCGCGAGGCGGATGGGGAAGGTGGCAAGGGGAGCGAGCGGACTGGCGGCAATTCGCCGGGTCAGCGGATTGTGCTGCATGACTGCTCCTAACGTGTCTTCTCCCGCGCGAACGCTGGATTTCTGACGTCCTGTTCGCGATGTTTATGGCAATTTAGCCAGTATGGAATGAAAGTCCCCGGGCGACACGCCACCTGGCACGGCGGACCAAGGGTTCTCCCGGTAGCGGGTGACGGTGGTGCAGAACGCCATCGACACGGCGGCGCTGGACGAGGCCCATCGCAAGATGACCGAACGTCAAATCATCGAAGTCCAGGCCGAGTACGGGCTGACACTCGGCCGGACGGGACTGTTCTCGGGCCCTGAGCGCCCGCAAGCGCATCCCGTCCCGGAGGCCGGTCGTCACCTGCGGTGGATCGCCACGACGAGCAGTGGCTCCGGCCCCGCAGCCCGGCGGTCCTGGCGGCACGTGCAGTCCTGCGCCAGTGCCGACGCGGGGGCGGGGCCGGTGGCGATCAGCGCCCCGGGTCGGCCTCGGCCTCGGCGCGTGACCACTGGACGTAGCGGCCGGACTCCCGGGTGAGGCCGGTCAGGAACCACAGCAGCACCGCAGTGTCGTCCGTCCAGCCGAGGACGGGGATGACGTCCGGGACGGCGTCGATCGGGCTGAGCACGTAGAGCATGGCCAGCACCAGCAGGGCGGCCAGCTTCCCTCGCTTCACGCCGGGGTACCGGTGGCGCAGGACGTCGCGCAGCAGGCGGGGCAGCGCGACCACCCTGGCGCCGAGGCCGGGCGCGCCGGGGCGGCGGGTCTCGCGGTAGAGACCCCACGCGGACCTGCTGACGGCGGCCCGGTCGAGTCCGCGCAGGCGGCGTCCGGGCCGCTCGGCGGGTACGGGCTTGGTCATGGCGGCCGTCCTCTCTCGACCCGCTGCGGCTCCGTCGGGGCAGTACAGGTTGCACATGCCTCAGGGCCGCCGCGGTCACCCCGCCACGGTACGCGACGCCTGACCCGTGGTGGGGCTCCCTTTCCGCGGCCCGGGGGAGCCGGGGAGCCCCACTTGCCGTTACTCGCCGTACAGGCTGCGGCAGATCCTCGCCTGGTCCGATCCGGGCGGCCACTCCCCGAGGCGTTCGGCCTCGGCGCACACCTTCAGGGAGGAGATCACGTCGGGCGAGGCACCCGGCTGCTGCTGCGGAGCGGCGGCAGGCGGCGTACGGTGCGACTTCGCCGGCCGCGGCCGACTGCTCTCGCGTGGCATCGGCGCCGGGCTCCCCGGCGCGTCCGGCTCGGCGGAGGCCGAGGCGCTCGGCGAGGGCGACGGTGACGGTGACGGGGACAACGACGGCTCCGGGCTCGCGGAGGTAGGGCTCTCGGCCGGTGCGGGCTCGACGACCAGTGCGCCCGTGGGCTCGGTGGACGCGTCGCAGGTGGCCAGCAGCCCGCCCAGCAACAGCGCCCCGCCCAGAATCGTCGCCGCGACGGCCCCCCGGCGGGTCCGGCGGCGCGGTGGGGGCGGCGGTGCCACCGGCGGCTCCCAGGGCGGGGGCGGGGGCGGCTGCTGCTCCCACCCGTACTGCCACGGGGCCTGCCACTGCTCGTCCACGTTCGTCCTCCCGCACGCTCCGGGCCCGCACAGGCGGGCGGGCCGCCGTGCTCAACGAGCCACGACGGCACCGCGGAACGCCTCCGCATGGCCGTCGTGGCGTGCGTGGAGCCGGTGACCGACACATGCTGAGGGCATGGACACCAACACGGACAGCAACGCCGCCGAGAAGCCCCTGGTCGAGGTCGCCGAGTTCCGCACCGACAGCCGCTACCGTCTGGTGCACTTCAAGGGCGCGGGCTGGGAGCCGCTCGCCCCCGAGGAGTTCGAGCCCCGGATCAAGCAGCTCTTCCCCGACCTCGACCCGCACGACCCCGTCCGGGTGCATTGGGCCGACCGCCCCTGGGAGTGGCCCGCCTGGCATCCCGGCGAGGCCTGACGGGCCGTCGGGTGTCGGCCAGTGACCCGTCAGACCGTCGTCAGGACCTCAGATCGGCCAGTGACCCGTCAGACCGTCGTCAGGACCTCAGAGCCGCCGCCCGAGCAGCAGCCCGGCCTCGGTCAGTACCGTGTCCAGGTACACGTGGGCCGGTCCGCCGAGGGCGAGCGGAGCGGCCTGCCCGGACCACAGATTGAGGTGGTCCGCCCGTCCCTGGGCGGCCGCGGCCGCTCGGGTCGGTTGCATCAGGGCGTTCTGGACGGGGTACGGCGGCACCTGGTCCTCGAACTCCGCGTACTCGCGAACGAAGCGGTTCGGAATACCTCGGGCATGCCGCCCGGAGAACAGCCTGGTCAGGACGGTGGTCCGGGCCTCCGGCCCCAGCAGGGCCTGCCTGTGGGGCTCGGTGGCGCCGGACTCCTCGGTGGCCAGGAAGGCCGTGCCGATCTGCACGGCCTCCGCCCCGAGCAGCAGGGCGGCCGCGATGCCGCGCCCGTCGGCGATCCCGCCCGCGGCGACGACCGGCACGGAGACCGCGTCGGCCACCTGCGGCACCAGGGCGAAGGTGCCGACCAGCGATTCGTGTACGGGCTTCAGGAAGGCACCCCGATGTCCGCCGGCGTCGCTGCCGGAGGCCACCACGACGTCGAATCCGGCGGCCTCCAGGGCCTCGGCCTCGGCGACCGTGGTCGCGGTCCCGATCAGGACGATCTCGCGTCGGCGGGCCTCGGTGAACACCCGGCGGGGCGGAATGCCCATCACGAAGCTGATCGCCGGGGGAGCGGCCTCGAGCAGCGCGTCGAGCTGATCGTCGAAGTCGGGCCGGTCGGTGAAGGCCGTGGGTTCGGGCAGCTCAAGGCCGAGCTCCTCGTACGCGGGCCGAAGCCGTTCCAGGTGGCCGGCCAACTCGTCCTGACCGGGGCGGAGTTCGGCCTCGCCGGGCAGCGGCACCCAGAGGTTCACGGCGAAAGACCGGCCGGTGGCGGCGCGGAGCTCCTTGACCAGCCCCGGAATGGCCTCGGCGGCGAGGTGGTGTGCGCCGTACGAGCCGAGCCCGCCGGCCTCCGAGACGGCGGCGGCAAGGGCCACGGAGGAGAGGCCGCCGCCGAACGGCCCCTGCACGACGGGGTGGTCGAGGCCCAGCAGTGCGCTTAACCGGCCTGCGGAACGTGTGCTCATCGCGATGCTCTCCCTGCTTCGACAACAGCTGGCCCGACCGACTCTAGACGACCGGTCAACTAAAACGCCAGGATCGGATAGTTGACCGCTCGTATACTCTGCGCATGGGACGCACCAGCACCGCCCGCGAACGACTTCTCGAGGCCACCTGCGAGCTCCTGGGGACCCGGGGCTACTCGGCCGTCGGCGTGGCCGAGATCTGCGCCCGGGCCGATGTCCGCAAGGGCAGCTTCTACCACTTCTTCGACTCCAAACAGGCGCTCACCCTGGCGGCCGTCGACTCGCACTGGACTACCCAGCGCACGCACTGGAACCACGTCCTCTCAGCCGCCGACACGCCGCCGCTCGCCCGGCTGCGCCGACTCCTGGACGACCAGGCCGAGGCGCAGCGCCGGGCCAAGCGGGAGACCGACGCCGTGCACGGCTGTCTGTTCGGCAACCTGGCACTTGAGCTGAGCAATCAGGAGTGGGTCGTCCAGTCGCGCCTGGCGGAGATCTTCGATGAGCAGATCGCCATGGTGCAGCTGGTGCTCGCCGAGGCGGCCGCCGAGGGCGCCGTCGCGGCGGACCGGGCCGGGCGGGTCACGGCGCGGGCGGTGCTCGCCCAACTGGAGGGCATCGTCATGCTCGCCAAACTCGGCAACAACCCCGCCGTGCTGGACGACCTCTGGGCCACCGTGCGCCTGCTGATCGGCTGCTGACCGGCCTTCCGGTACCCAGCCGGACCGAGCGAAGAGGCCCCGGCCCGGCGACGGGGATCGTACGCTCGGACGATGCGAGCAGCAGCACCGTGGCAGGAGGCCTGGACGGGTGGCCGGCGGGCCGTCCAGATCGGAAACGTGGCCGACTTCAACGCCCAGTTCCTGCCCGGTGTACGGACCATGCGCCGCACCGCTCTCCCGCAGCCCCCCGAGGCGCGGCGGCAGGGCCACCACTACTCCTGCCTGGCCGCCTTCTACACCCCGCACCCGGCCGTGCTGGTGCTGCCGCACCAGGTGGACTCATCCTGGATCACCACCCTGGAACGGGAGTTGGAGTGGGATCCGGTGGAGACGCACAGCGGCATCGCCACCCACTCGACCGTGGCCGAGGCGCTCGCGGCACGGCCCGCGCTGCGCGAGAGGATCGCCGGAGCCGGGCTGCCCGTCAAGGCCTGGGGCCGTACGGACGGGCCGGGCGAGATCCTGCGGGCCGTCCACCGCTTCGAGTCCAAGGCCGAGTCGCACGCGCTGTTCGAGCGCATCGGAGCCGGTCACCCCGGGGTCAGGATCCCCGCCCAGCAGCAGGCCGACTCGCCGCGCCGCCTCGCCCGGGTGCTCGCCGACCGGGCGGCCCGGGGCGAGACCACGGTGCTCAAGGCACACCACGGTGTCGGCGGCTTCGGCACGGCCGTCCTGACACCCGACGAGGTCGCGGCCGCGGGCGGAGCCGGGGCTCTGCTGCGGCAGCTGACGGCCGAACAGGTGATGCCCGCCGGGGCCGGTCTGCTGATCGAGGAGTACATCGACGGCCAGGGCCGGCTGCGCAATCTCACCTTTGACGCCGTCATCGCCGACGACGGCACCGTGCACCCCGTCGGAGTGGCGGTGATGCACGTCGAGGGGACCAGCTATCAGGGCGCCACCGTCGGCCCGGGCACCGTGCCGGACCCGCTCGCCGCCACCGCCGCCCGCTTCGGGTGCGAGGTCGGCCAGGCGCTGGCCGACGCGGGGTACCGGGGCTGGTACGACATCGACTTCGTGACCGATCGCGCGGGCAGGCTCGCCCCGACCGAGACCAACCTCCGTCTCACCGGCCCTGCCGTGGCGTTCATGCTGCAGGCCCGCCTCGACGCGGTGCGCGGCGGCCCCGGCCACCTCGTCCGCACCCTCGACCACCTGCCGCTGGGCGCCCGGCTGCCGCAGCAGACGCTGCTCGAGCACCTGCAACGGACGGCGGGGCGGTGCGCCGCGCTCGGCGTCACGCTTCTGCCGACCATCCCGACCGCGAGCTTCGACCCGCGGCCGTCGGTGGGCATCGCGCTCTGCGCCCGCACGGCGGACGTCCCGGAATCCACCCGGGCGTTGACGGCCGCCGAGGCACTGACCGCGGCGGAGGCCCTGGTCCGGGCCGCCAATCTGGCGCTGGGCGACGCGTTCGACGGCCTCGGAGCACCGGCCGAGCCCGTCAGCCCTCCGTGACCGCCGAGCGGGGCGGCTGCCAGGCCAGGAAGCGGACCACCACCACCGCCGCGATGATCAGCGTGACGTTGAAGCCGTAGACCAGCGCCACCTGCCGGGGCCAGTCGGCGTGTCGGCTGACGCGGTACCAGTTGTCCTGCGGCCACCAGGCCCCGAGCAGCCAGGCCACCGCGAGGAGCGTACGGCTCGTCAGACCGGTGGGGCGGGCGTGCCGGTCGAGGATCCGCCGCCCCAGGAACAGGAAGGCCATGCCCGCGCCGAAGCTCAGCCACTCGCAGATGTACAGCAGCCGGAGCAGTCCCGCCCATGGCGACGGCACCGCGGAGACCTCCGTGGAGCCGCGCCAGAACACCTCCGTGAGGGCCGAGGCGAGGACGCCGAAGGTGATCGTCAGCACTGCCCACAGCGTCCCCCGCGGAACCTCCGAGCCACCGGACCCGGCCCGGTAGCCGCCCGCCTCTGCGCCGCCGGGCCTGGCGGCCTTGCCCGAGAACGACTCGCCGTGGCCGCGCGGGGCGGGCAGCGGCAGACCGGGACGGTCCAGCTTGCCCGCGCGGGTGCGGGGGAGCGCCTGCAGGGGGACCACCGCCTCAGGCACCAGGCTCTCCGGCAGCTGCTCGGACAGGTACGAGCGCAGCGTCCAGGGATCGGCCGTCCCGCCTTCGGCCGCGACCGCATAGGCCACCAGCCGGGTCCGGCCCGGAGCTGTCTCGACCTTGGCGACCGCGCTCTCCTGGACGGACGGGTGACCGCGCAGGACCGCCTCGACCTCGGCCATCGCCGCGACCTCCTTGGCGTCAGGAGGACCGGCGGGGGAGGACCGGCCGATGTATTCGAGCAGCCCGTCCGGCCGCAGCCGCCCGATGTCCCCCGTGCGGTAGATCCGCCCGTCCTCGTCCACCTCGGTGGGCCGGAAGCGCTCGGCGGTCAGCTCGGGGCGGTGCAGATACCCCCGGCCGAGACCGGGGCCGGCCAGACAGATCTCGCCCGGTTCACCCGTCGGCACCGGCCTGCCGGCCTGGTCGAGCAGGTGGACCCGAGTCCCGGGAAAGGGCTGCCCGATCAGCGAGATCCGCTCGGCGTGCTCGGGCGCGTCGGCCAGAGTGGTGGTGTCGAAGTACGTGCTGTCGACGGTCGCCTCCGCGACTCCGTACACGTTGATGTGGCGCACCCCGGGGCCGAGGTAGCGCTGCAGTCGCAACTGCTCGTCGAGGTACCACTTCTCGGCGCCCACCGACAGCAGTCGGACGGTGCCCAACTCCAGCCCGCGCGGCTGGATATGGGCGAACAGCCGGCGCAGCGTGTGGACGTTGGTCTCCATCACCGTGATGCCCTCGCGGAGCACCAGATCGTGCAGCTCGGAGACCTCGGCCGTGTGGTCCAGGGTGAAGTTCCGCTCTGCCATCACCAGCGTGCCGCCGGTGCACAGGGCGCGGATCCAGTCGGCGGAGAAGACGTCGAATTCCAGCGTCGCCGTCTGCAGGAAGCGGTCGGCGGGGGAGAGCTGGTAGACGGACTGCCAACCCCGGTACGCGTGCAGCAGATTGCGGTGCTCGATCAGCGCGCCCTTGGGCTTGCCCGTCGACCCCGAGGTGTAGAAGACGCAGGCGAGGTCGGTCGGTTGGACCTCGACGCCGAGCGGGCCCGGACCGGACGGCTGCGCGGCGATCGCCTCGGCGGCCGTGTCCAGACAGAGCACGGCGCGCCCGGTGGCGTCGGCCAGCCTGACCCGGTGGACCTCCTGGGTAATGACCACCAGCGGGTCGGCCTCCGAGAGAATATGACGGATGGTCATATCGGGACCGCTCGGCTCCAGCGGTACGTACGCGGCACCCGTCTTGAGGACCGCGAGCACGGCCGTCAGCAGCTCCGGGCCCCGTCCGAGGGCGACCGCCGCCAGCCCGCCCCGGCCCAGCCCGAGCTCGGCGAGATGGCGGGCCAATCGGCTGGCCCCGGCGTCGAGTTCGCCGTACGTGAGGCGGGCCTCGCCGCACACCACGGCCGGTGCCTCGGGCGCTCGGTGCGCCTGCTCCCCGAAGAGCTGATGGATGGCCTTCGCCTCGGCGATCGATTCGATCTCGCTGCTCATCGGGCGTCCCCTCCCTCGCGGCGGCACGGTCCAGATCATGCCCGCCCCCACTGACAGTGTGCCGGTCCGTCGCGGGGGTGATCCGGCTCGGGAGCAAGGTAGTTGCAGAGCTGTCACCGGTTCGGGACCGAAGCATCGCCCATGCGGCCGCGCTCGCATCCGGCGCCGATCCTGGCGCTCCTCATGGTCGGTTCCGGCCGATTGTTGAAAAGGCGTCAAAAGTTAACCGCAGGGGTCTACCCGCGTAAACCTCCAGCGCGGCATGCTGGTTGCCCGCTCGGGCCTCCTGCCCGGCGCCTGTCCGGTTGCCCCGCACCCTGGAGTTCCGCATGCCCGAGATACGTCTGTTCCGCCGTGCCGCCGCCGGTCTCGGCGCCACCCTGCTCGCCGCCGGCGCCCTGCTGACCAGCGCAGGCACCGCCCAGGCGGCCCTGCCGACCCCGGTCTCCACCGCCACCGCGAAGACCTACCTGGCCTCCCTCACCGTCGCGGCCGAGTCGCACACCTCCACCTACGACCGGACGCTGTTCCCCACCTGGATCACCATCTCCGGCACCTGCAACACCCGCGAGACGGTCATCAAGCGCGACGGCACCAACGTGGTCGTCAATTCCGCCTGCACGGCCACCAGCGGCAGTTGGTACTCCCAGTACGACAGCGTGACCACGACCGACGCCTCCACCTTCGACATCGACCACCTCGTCCCGCTCGCCGAGGCCTGGCGCTCGGGCGCCTGGGCGTGGACGACCGACCAGCGCAAGGCCTTCGCCAACGACGTGACCCGGCCGCAGCTGATCGCGGTCTCCGCGAGCTCCAACCGTTCCAAGGGCGACCAGGACCCGGCCGACTGGCTGCCGCAGGCCTCGTACCAGTGCACCTACACGCGCGCCTGGGTGCAGGTGAAGTACTACTACGGCCTGAGCGTGGACAGCACGGAGAAGGCCGCGCTCACCTCGCTGCTCAACGGCTGCTGAACCCTGCTCGACGGCTGGTGAAACGATTCGGCCGCTCCCCGGGGAGGGTCAGTACCCCGGGGAGCGGCCGATGCGCCTCAGGCGATCCGCCCGGCCTCGCGCGTCACGCGGGCAGCTGGGCCTCGATGGCCGCGATGACCTCGTCCGCCTCCGGCTCGATCTGCGGGCGGATCCGGGCCGCGACGGTGCCGTCCGGCGAGATCAGGAACTTCTCGAAGTTCCACGTCACATCGCCGGCCTCGCCCTCGGCGTCGGCCGCCTTGGTCAGCTCGGCGTAGAGCGGGTGCCGGTCGTCGCCGTTGACGTCGATCTTCTCGAAGAGCGGGAAGGAGACGCCGTAGGTGGTGGAGCAGAAGGTCTGGATCTCCTCGGCACTGCCCGGCTCCTGGCCCAGGAACTGGTTGCACGGGAAGCCGAGGACGCTGAAGCCACGGTCGGCGTAGCGCTGCTGCAGGCGCTCCAGGCCCGCGTACTGCGGGGTCAGCCCACATTTCGAGGCCACGTTGACCAGGAGCAGGGCCTTGCCCTTGTAGTCGGCGAGTGAGGCGGGCTCGCCGGACAGGGTGCGCAGCGGGATGTCGTACAGGCTCACGGGGGTTCCCTTCGGGGGGCGGATGTCACCGAAGCGCACAACCCTACGCACGCCCCCGATGTTCCCGGCGCTGCCCCCGCTGCCCCTCCGGCCCCGCTGCCCCTCCGGCCCCGCTGCCCCCGCGGCCGCGCTGCGCCGCCCCGGGCCTGCCGGTCGGCGCGGTAACGAGCGGTTCGTGCCCTGATGATCTCACCCTTCTGCCACTGTCGGCCGGGCCACGCGAGACACGGCCGTACGGTGCCGCCCGCAGGGGCGGGCCGAGGGTCCGGCGTACGTCGGCGGTCGTCGGGCGGGCGGAGGTGGGCGGCGGGTTCGGGTATCGGGTGAAGATCAGCCCGCCGATCATGGTGACAGCGGCGGAATGGTGGGCCGGGCTGCCTCGTCCGCGTAGTAGGCGCGGCGCCGGACGGGACGGATCAGGCATGTGGCCCAGTCCCGGGAGCGGTCGGGAGCCTGTCCTGGTGGAGTGGGATGACGGCCTCCCCGTCCAGCCCCTGCCGAGGAGGACGGGTGCTCGCAGCGGGAGAGGGATCCGGTTCATCATCCCGGGCGGGCGGCACTCACCGCGCACAGCGTCCTGAACGGGATACCTCCATGGCAGACACGACTGCGACCTACGACGACCTGCACGCGCTGGTCATCAACTGCACGCTCAAGCGTTCGCCGGAGCGCAGCCACACACAGGGTCTGATCGACATCAGCACCGGCATCATGGAGCGCCAGGGCGTCCAGGTAGAAGTCCTGAGAGCA
Source organism: Kitasatospora atroaurantiaca (assembly GCF_007828955.1). Taxonomy (NCBI): domain Bacteria; kingdom Bacillati; phylum Actinomycetota; class Actinomycetes; order Kitasatosporales; family Streptomycetaceae; genus Kitasatospora; species Kitasatospora atroaurantiaca. Next base: position 7,386,690 of record NZ_VIVR01000001.1, read on the forward strand.
GTGGATATCGACATCGCGACCGGTGTGTGGCCGGACATGACCGAGCACGGGTGGGAGACGGACGAGTGGCCCGTCATCTACTCGAAGGTGATGGCAGCCGACATCCTTACGCTGGCGGGACCTGTGTGGTTGGGGGACAACTCCTCGGTGATGAAGCAGGTCATCGAGCGGCTCTATGCCTGCTCGTCGATCCTCAACTCCGAAGGTCAGTACGCCTATTACGGCCGTGTCGGCGGCTGTCTGATCACCGGCAACGAGGACGGCGCCAAGCACTGCGCGATGAACGTGATCTACAGCCTCCAGCACCTCGGTTACACCATCCCCCCGCAGGCCGACGCCGGCTGGGTCGGCGCCGCCGGCCCGGGGCCGTCCTACCTCGACCCCGGCTCGGGCGGCCCGGAGAACGACTTCACCAACCGCAACACCACCTTCATGACCTGGAACCAGCTCCACCTGGCCCGCCTGCTCAAGGACGCCGGTGGCATCCCCGCCCACGGCAACCAGCGCTCCGAGTGGGACGCCGGCTGCCGCTTCGACTTCGAGAACCCCGAACACCGTTGACCGCAGTGCAGCCTGTAGCTGCCCGCCCGCCGGCGTTCTCAGGCGACACCCGCCACCGCGACGAGGCCCGAAAAAGACAAGGGCATCGGCTGGGGCGGACGCGGGGAAGGAGGCCCTCCACCCGGCAAGCTGCGATGAGACTTCCCAAGTAGCCCTGCGTGGTCATCGCCACGGCCTGTGACCAGCGTTCGGTGTGGAATTTGGCGTGGTGCTCCAGGTTGCGCTTGGTTCGCAGACGGTCGGCAGACGAGACGGCCGGACGGATCGTGATGGGGTGTGGTCGGCCGACAGCGTGCTCGCTCAATGACAGCGCCGACGATCGACCTGCCGAGGTGTTCCGTAAGGGGAATCCCGGCGATCCGCAAGGTACCGGCCGAGTTCCTCACGGCGTGGGCCCAACCGATGGAGGCGCTGGTGGCCGAGCGCCGCCCCGACCGGCCGGTTCCGCCGATGGCCGGTACCGCCGCGATCGGGGCGGTCGTGCATCTGCCGGCCACCGCCATCGAGGAGGGCCGGGACTTGTCCTCGATGAGCGGCATCCTGGCCGACTCCGCCTACCGTCTGCTGCTGGCCTGACGGCCCGGTCTCACTTCAGGTGCCGGGCGAAGAACCGGGCCCCGGCGTCGAGCTCGAACCACGGGGTGCCGGTGTGTCCGCCCATATTGGCGTGCAGCGTCTTCTCCTTGGTGCCGAAGGCGTCGAACAGGTCCAGGGCCGCCGCCTGCCGGTTGTTCCCTTCGTCGTCCCACTGCAGCAGGACCTGCAGCGGAATGGTGACCTGGCGGGCCTCCTCGAACATGGCGGCGGGCACGAGACTCCCGGCGAAGAGTCCGGCGGCCGAGATGCGCGGCTCGACCACCGCCAGCCGGATGCCGATGGAGATCACTCCCCCCTCGTACCCGACCGGGCCGCCGATCTCGGGCAGCGAAAGGAGGGCGTCCAGGGTGGCCTGCCATTCCGGGACCGCCTTGTCGACCAGCGGGAGGATGAGGGCGTCGACGATCTCGTCGCTGACCGGCTCGTCGGCCTCCATCGCCCGGCGCAGGCCGGCGCGGGCCTGCTCGGCGGCGGCCCAACGGGGACGGTCACCGCTCCCGGGGAGCTCGATGGTGGCCGCGGCGAAGCCGTACTCCGCCGCGTAGTACCGGGCCCGCCCCGCCAGCCGGGGGTACATCTTGTGCAGTCCGAGCGGAGGGTGGCCGATCAGGATCAGCGGTGCCGGTGCGGATGAGGATGCGGGCGTCCACAGGATGCCGGGGATCTCGCCGAGGGTGAATTCGCGTTCGAGGACGCCGTCGTCGAGGCGCTGTTCAGAAGTGAATTGCATGGTCGTGCCTTTCGGGAGTGCTCTTGAACGGCGCTCCCGGACGACCTATCGCCCGACCGTGAGGCCTTGGCGGCGAGCGCCTCTGCGTGCCGGAACAATGCGGCTACGGCGAGCGACGCAACCGCAGAGCCACGCTCCATCGCCTCGCGGTGATCGACGCTTCCTAATGTCGTTGTCAAGCCGTCTCGGTCACTGGGGGTGTGATGTGGTAGCACCGTCGGTCACGGATCAGCGCCCACAGGACATTGACCCGTCGGCGGGCCAGGGCCATCACGGCCTGGACATGCTTCTTCCCCTCGGCGCGCTTCCGGTCGTAGAACACCCGCGAGTTCGGATCACAGCGGATGCTCACCAACGCCGAGGTATAGAAGACCCGTTGGAGCCTGCGGTGGTAGACGGTCGGCCGATGCAGGTTGCCACTGACCTTGCCCGAGTCGCGTGGCGCCGGGGCGACACCGGCGAAGGCCGCCAAAGCGTCCGGCGAGGCGAAGCCATCCAGGCTGCCGCCGACTCCGGCCAGGAACTCGGCGCCGAGCACGGCGCCGATGCCGGGGACGCTCTCGACTATCTCGGCGAGTTCGTGCTCGCGAAACCGGCCCTCGATGAGCTTGTCCATCTCGGTGATCTGCTCGTTGAGGGCCATCACCCCCTCGGCCAGAGTGTGGACCAGCCTGGCGATGGTCTTCTCCCCGGGGACGGAGGTGTGCTGGCGCTGGGCGGCCTCGACGGCCGCTTCGGCCAGGGCTCTGGCATTGCGGACCTTACGGTTGGCCAGCCACTTGGTCAGCCGCGCGACGCCGACGCGGCGGATCGCGGCCGGCGTCTGATGCTCGGTCAGCAGCTTGAGCGGACCGAGGTTGGTCACATCCAGGGCCCGCTCCAGGGACGGGAACATGCTCAGCAGGGTGCCGCGCAGACGGTTGACGGCGCGGGTGCGGTCCTCGACCAGGTCGGCACGGCGGCCGGTCAGCAGCTTGAGCTCGATCGCGGCCTCGTCGCCGGGACGGATGGGCTGCAGATCGCGGCGCATCCTGGCCTGGTCGGCGATCACGTAGGCGTCGCGGGCGTCGGTCTTGCCTTCCCCGCGGTAGCCGTCGGACGCGCGGTTCACCAGGCGGCCGGGGATGTACAGGACCTCCTGGCCGTGGGCGACGAGCAGGCTCAGCAGCAGGGCGGGTTCCCCGCCGGTCATGTCGATCGCCCAGGTCACCTGGTCGCCGCCGGCCAGGGCGAGGACGTCGCCGATCAGCTGCAGCAGCTCGGGCTCGTCGTTGGCGACCCGCCGCGACATCAGGGTCTTGCCCTCGGTGTCCAGGGCCAGGCCGTGGTGGTGGCCTTTGCCGCTGTCGATCCCCGCCCATATCCGGCTCATCGTGCTCCTGACGTGCGTGTTCGTTCTGTTCGTACCACGGACGACCTCGCCGGCATTGCTCTACTCAGCGACTTGCTCGCACTTCCTAATCGGCGGCCGAGTCGTCGTGGGGTGCTGGGCGGCGAAGCGTCGTATGCCACGAGACGGCAGCCGCCTGATAGCCACACCCAGCACCCCTGGGCGACCCAACCTTACGAGTGGCTCGATCAACCCAGCTCAGAAGGTAGAGCCGCCTGAGTTGCGCGCATGGTTCCTTCCCGGTCACCAGCGCGACTTTGTGCTCTGCCCCACCGGCTGAGCCACCTCCTGCACGGGATGGGCCGCCTCCACCTCCGGCGCGGCGGGCCGGCCAGGCGCGGCGGCCAACCGGAGCAGGCTCGCCCGCCGCTGAAGCGCGCCGAGGCCGGTCGCCGCCCCGCCGAGCGCGACCCAGCCCAGCGGTCCCGCGGTCATCACCACCCCGGTCAGAAGCAGCGGGCCGAGCGACTTCTGCACCGACTGCGCCATCCCGGCGGCTCCCAGGTAGGAGGCGCGGGCGCGCGGCGGTGCCAGGCTCACCGCCAGCTCCCAGGAGCTGACCGAGCGCAGCAGTTCGGCCATGGTGACCAGGACGGCGGCGGCCAGCAGCGCCGCGGAGGCCGCCAGGGCGCCGCCGCCGGTCGCGGCGGCCAGCAGCAGGCAGGCCGTGAGCAGCGTCAGCCCGTACCAGCGCAGTGCCTTGACGGCTCCGCGCGGCCCCTCGGCCCAGGCGGAGACACGCAGTTGGAGCACCACCACGAGGACGGTGTTGAGCACCAGGAAGGCGGGGACCAGGGCGGGCGGCGCCCCGGTGCGATGGACCAGCCACAGCGGCAGGCCCACGTTGAGGACCGAGTCGTCCAGGTTGAGCGGGATGTCGAGCAGGACGAACAGCAGGTAGCCGCGGTCGCGCCAGGGGCTGGGCGCGGCCACCGCCGCGCCGTCCGGCTCCGCCCCGGTGCCGTCCGGCTGCCGGGCCACCACCAGGCCGTGCCCGGCCGGCTCGTCGGTGCGGCGGACGAGCGCGGCGGCCAGGACGAAGGAGAGGCCGTTGGCGACGATCAGCGTGCGGTACGCGTCGGCGGTGCCGACCGCCAGCCCGAGCGCCGCGAGGCCGGCGCCGAGCGCGTAGCCGGCGTTGGCAACGCTGCGGAACAGCGCCTGGTAGGCACCCCGGTGCTCGCCCGCGACGCGGGTGGCGAAGAGCATCTCCAGTGTCTTGGCCGCCCGTTCGCCGAGGCAGGTGAGGGCCACCACGACCAGGAGCACGGCGAACCGGTCCACCACCAGCAGCACCGCCATGGTTCCGAGGCGCAGCAGGTGGCAGGTGATCAGCAGGTCGCGGACCGGGAGCCGTTCGGCCGCCCGGCCGGCCAGCGGGGAGCCGGCGATCCCGGCCACCGCGCCGATGCCGAGCAGCAGGCCGAGTTGGCGGGCGTCGAGGCCGCGGACGAAGGTGAAGTACAGCACCGAGGCGGCCGACCAGACGCCAGTGCCGGTCCGGTCGACGAACTGGGAGAGCAGCATCATCCGCCCGTTCCGCCCGCCCGGCGGCCGCCGCAATTGTGCAACCAGTCCGTTCCCGCTCCGCCGCATGGCAAGCCCCGATCCGCTCTCGACATGAATCTCGACATCAAGATACTTTATGTCGAGATTCCTCGGAAGCAGTGGCCTTCGGTTGTCCAGGCGTCCCCGGTGAGCCAGGTAAGGAGTTCACTGAGTAGCTCGCCTGGTCGGCTGTTCCACGGGACCGGGTCGTGCGTGTGGACTGTGAGCTCCAAGCTTCGGCTGAACGTGGTGGCGCAGTAAGCCCGTCGGTCGGCGAGGTATGCGGCGGCAGCGATCCGTACGAGGTCGGCGACGGGCACTGGAAGCGGGCCGAGGAGGGTGAGGTCCCAGCCCAGATTCCCGACCCCTGCGGATGCGCGGGGGACGTACCCCGAGGTCACCACCTCCTTCGTCATCTTCCTCGACCCAGCGACCTGAGCGAAATGGTCGTCAGGGTGATCCCTGGTTCTCGGTGCGCGGTAGCAGGGCGCCGGCGCCTTTTCGCTTCTCCGCTGGTCAGATAGGGTGCCAGAGTGTCCCGCCGATCTGGTTGGGGGACAACTCCTCGGTGATGAAGCAGGTCATCGAGCGGCTCTATGCCTGCTCGTCGATCCTCAACTCCGAAGGTCAGTACGCCTATTACGGCCGTGTCGGCGGCTGTCTGATCACCGGCAACGAGGACGGCGCCAAGCACTGCGCGATGAACGTGCTGTACAGCCTGCAGCACCTGGGGTACGTGATCCCGCCGCAGGCGGACGCCGGCTGGGTGGGGGGGCGGGCCCGGGGCCGTCCTATCTCGACCCCGGCTCGGGTGGCCCGAGAACGACTTCACCAACCGCAACACCACCTTCATGACCTGGAACCAGCTCCACCTGGCCCGCCTGCTCAAGGACGCCGGTGGCATCCCCGCCCACGGCAACCAGCGCTCCGAGTGGGTCGCCGCGCTGCCGCTTCGACTTTGAGAACCCTGAACACAGATGAGACGCACGGCAGGCGTCGAAGGCCGGGCGACTTGCTGCCCGAGGCCCGGGTCATCCGCCGGCTCAGGGATAGTCGCTCTGCTCGCAGACTGCCCGGGCGGGGCCGCCGAGCGGCTGGCCCGGCGCGACCCGGCGCACCGCTGTCGCCCCGTCAGGCCGTGGTCGCCGCCGCGGTGGAAGCCGGAAGATCCTGTTCCGCCCAGATGAGTTTGCCGTCGGTGGTGTAGCGGTGGCCCCAGCGGCGGGTGAGTTGGGCGACCAGGAACAGGCCGCGACCGCCCTCGTCGGTGGTGCGGGCGTGGCGCAGCCGCGGTGAGGTGCTGCTGGCGTCGGACACCTCGCAGACCAGTACGGCGTGCCGGATCAGACGCAGACGGATCGGACCGCCGCCGTAACGGATGGCGTTGGTGACCAGTTCGCTGACGATGAGTTCCGTCGTCATCGCCAGGTCGACCAGGCCCCACCGGACGAGCTGTTGGACGGCCAGAGACCGGGTGTTCGCGACGACGGCCGGATCGGACGGCACATCCCAGGAGGCGACCTGATGGGCACCCAGGGCACGCGTGCGCGCGATCAGCAGGGCGACGTCATCGGACGGTGGACCGGTCAGCACGGTGTCGACCACCGCCCCGCACAGGGTGTCCAGCGGCAGGCCCGGCTGTGCGAGGGCGATGCTCAAGCGGGTCAGCCCCTCCTCGATGTCGTGGTCGAATGCCTCGACGAGCCCATCGGTGTAGAGGGCGATCAGGCTTCCCTCGGGCAGCTCCAGTTCGGCGGACTCGAAGGGCAGTCCTCCCAGACCGAGCGGCGGACCGGCAGGCAGGTCGAGGAAGGTGACGGTGCCGTCCGATGCGACCACCGCGGGCGGGGGGTGCCCGGCCCTGGCCATGGCGCACCGCCGCGTGACCGGATCGTAGACGGCGTAAAGGCAGGTGGCGCCCAGGACGGCCTGGGAGACGGCCTCGTCGTCGGGTTCTTCCTCCGTGAGGCGGATCACCAGGTCGTCGAGGCGGGCCAGCAGCTCATCGGGGTGCAGATCCATGTCGGCGAGCGTGTGCACGGCGGTGCGCAACCGCCCCATCGTGGCCGCGGCATTCATGCCGTGCCCGACCACGTCGCCGACGACCAGGGCGACCCGGGCGCCGGACAGCGGGATCACGTCGAACCAGTCCCCGCCCACTCCGTCCCGTACGTCCGCCGGGAGGTAGCGCGATGCCACCTCCAGGGCCGTCCCGCCGCTGAGCGTGTGCGGCAGCAGGCTGCGCTGGAGAGCGAGGGAGGCGGTGTGCTCGCGGGTGTACCGGCGTGCGTTGTCCACGTACACCGCGGCCCGCGCGACGAACTCCTCGGCGAGGAGCAGATCGTCCGGCTCGAAGGGAACCGGGTTCTGCGAGCGGGCGAAGGTGGCCAGACCGAGGACGACACCGCGCGCTCGCAGCGGCACGGTCATGAGTGAGTGAAAGCCGAACTCGCGGATCTTCGCCGCTCTGGCAGGATGCTCGATCGCCCACATACTGTCGGACGGATCCAGGGCCGGGGCCAGGAATGCCTCGCCCTCGATCAGGTAGTTGCCGTCGTGGGGTGGCACGACGTTGACAGGTTCTCCGAGCGCGGCGACCGCCTCGGGACAGCCTTCGCGGACCGACTGCAGCCCGGCACGCCGCATCGCGGGCCTGGCAGCGAGCGGACCCGGAGCCGGCTCGTCACCGTGCAGAACCGACTCCAGCAGGTCGACGGCGGTGAAGTCGGCGAGGCGCGGCACGGCGAAGTCGGCCAGCTCCTGGGCGGTGCGCATGATGTCCAGGGTGCTTCCGATACGCGCGCCGGCCTCGTTGAGCAGGGCCAGGCGCTCTCGCGCCTTCCACCGGTCGGTGACGTCCATGCCCATGTAGCACACGCCGAGCACGTTGCCGTCCCGGTCGGTGAGCCGGAAGAACGAGGTCGAGTACGAGTGCTGCCGGTGCGGATCCGCCCAGGTCCACCCCTGGTACTCGTAGTCGATCACCGGTTCGCCCGTCTCCAGCACCTTGTGCATCTGCGCCTCGAGCGCATCGGTGTTCAGGCCGGGCAGCGAGTCCCTCATCCGGTGTCCGAGCCGCTGGTCGCGAGGGATCCCGCCATAGCGTTCCAGGGTGTCGTTCATCCAGACGTACCGCAGATCCGGGCTGAGCACCGCCATGCCGATCGGCGAACGCGTCAGGAACCCTTCGAGTACGGAGCCGGTCACCGCCCAGGACGGCGTCTGCGCCAGGTCGACTGCGGAGACGAGCACGCAGTCGTGCCCGTCCAGGTCGAACAGCGACGAGACCCGCAGGCCGACCTCGATACGTCGGCCGTCGCGGTGCCTGACCGCGACCAGACCGCCCCAACCGCTCCCCGCACAGCACTGCTCGGCGACGCCCGCAACTTTCGCCATGTCCTCCGGTGTTGCCAGCAGCAGTGCGGCGGAGTGGTTGACCACCTCGGCGGCGGAATAGCCGAGAAGCTCCTCCGCGGACGCCGTCCAACCGATGACCGTGCCCGCCGCGTCGATCACTGCTGTTGCGGTATTCGCCATGTCGAACGGCCCGTGCACTCCGCTCGGCGTGACATCCCCGTCGGTGGACCTCGCGGTCGGCCCGCCTACGGCTGGCGTAAGGCGCATGACAATCCACTCCTCACCCCATTGTGATGCCTCGGGTTGCGGGCCCGCCAGGCACGTCCGGGCCCGCCTGGTGCGGCCCTAGTCCTGTGCCTCGCCGGTGGTGAGCCTGGTGACCAGCAGCGCGACCAGGATGATGCCGCCGTAGATCGCCTGGATCCAGAACGACGACACCTGGGCGAGGGTGAGCAGGTTCTCCAGCATGCCCAGCAGCAGGACCCCGAGCAGAGCGCCGAGGAGGGAGCCCTTGCCGCCGTTCAGGCTGATGCCTCCGATCACGGCGGCTGCGAAGACCGTGAAGATCGTGCCTTGGGCCTGGTTGGCGTTGACCGCGCCGACGCGTCCGGCGATGACCAGGCCCGCCACGGCGGAGAGAGCCCCTCCGATGACCAGGACGCTCCAGGCAACCCGCTCGACCCGGATGCCCGCCGCCCGCGCCGCCGGCGCGTTGCCGCCGATCGCGTACAGCGCCCGGCCCAGCCGGTGGTAGCGCAGAAACCATCCGGCGACGGCGAAGCAGAGCCCGGTCAGCCACACGGAGACGGGAACGCCCAGCCAGTCGCTGGACCCGAGGGTGAAGAAGGCGTTCGGGGCGTCGAAGAGCGTCTTCCCCGAGACCATGCCGACCAGGATTCCGCGCAGCACGATGTTCATCGCGAGAGTGACGATGAAAGCGTTGAGCCGGAGCTTGACGATCAGCAGGCCGTTGACGCCGCCGATAGCCGCACCGGCGAGGGGGATGACCAGCAGGCCCACCCAGGTGGGAAGTTCAGTGCCGAGGCCGGCCGAGGCGGCCGGGATGACGAGCATGAAACCGAGGGCGGGGGCGAGGCCGGCGATGGACTCCAACGACAGGTCCATCTTGCCGCTGATCAGGATCATGGCCTCGGCGAGCACCAGCAGGCCGAGGGCCGAGGAGGCCCCCAGGATGTTCACCAGGTTGTCCCGGTGAATGAAGTTGTCGTTGCTGAGTGCGCCGATGACCAGCAGCAGGATCACCGCGGGAAGCAGCGCCAGATCCCGGACCCTGCCGAGGGCGAGCCGGCGGAGGGGACCGAGGACGGTCCTGGTGGCGGCCGCCGAGCGGTCGGATGAGGCTCCGTCCCCGGCCGGGCGCGAGGGCACGTCATTCATGGCTGAGGGTGACCCCTTCGATGGAGGCGACCATCTCGTGGTCGGTCCAGCCGGCGGCATGTTCGGTGGTCAGAGTTCCCTTGAACATCACCAGGACGCGGTCGCAGACCCGCAGCTCCTCCAGCTGGTCGGAGGCGATGAGGACCGCGCGTCCTTCGGTCAGTGCCCGGTCGACGACCGAGAGCAGGGCGCGCCTGGACTTCACGTCGATGCCGGCCGTCGGGTTGATGAGGACCAGCACCTTCGGGTCGGTGGCCAGCGCCCGTGCCAGGACCACCTTCTGCTGATTGCCGCCGGACAGCCTGGTGACCGGCTGCGCTGGCCCGGTGGCTTTGATGTCGAGGTCGGCGATCGTCCGGCGGGCGAAGGCGTCCCGGGCCTTCGGGGTGATCATTCCCAGGGGGCCGAGCCGGTCGGTGATGGTCATGGAGGCGTTCTCGGCCACCGACAGATCGGGGACGAGCCCCTCGTAATGCCGGTCGCGTGGTACGAATCCGACGCCGGCGCGCAGCGCCGCCCAGGCGCTGCCCGGCTCCAACGGACGGCCCAGGATGCGGATCCGGCCGCCGGTCGGCCGGTGCAGCCCGGCCAGGGCCTCGGCGAGCTGGTGGCTGCCGGAGCCGGCGAGTCCGGCCAGGCCCACCGCTTCACCGGCCCGGACGGTGAGGCTGACCTCGCGGAAGGACGGGCCGCTGAGCCGGTCCACCTCCACCGCCAAGGGCGCGTCCGCCTTCGACGGACGCCCGACGGAGCCTGCCGCCGCCGCGGCGGCCGGCTCGCCGGTGATCTCCGCGATCAGCCTGGCCCTGGGCAGTTCGCCCACTGGCGCGGTTGTGATCCACCGGGCGTCGCGCAGGACGGTGACGACCTGGCAGACCTCGTAGATCTCCTCCAGGTGGTGCGAGATGTACAGGAAGGTCACCCCTGCCCGGTCGAGCCGCCGCATATGGCTGAAGAGGCGGTCGATGGCGCTGCTGTCCAGCCGGGCGGTCGGCTCGTCCAGGGCGATGAACCGGACGCCGCGCGAGAGCGACCGGGCGATCTCCACCAGCTGGGTGTCCTCGACGCTGAGCCGGCCGGCGAGCACGTTCACGTCCACCGGCACGTGCCACTCGTCCAGCACCTGGCGGGCGGCCCGGCGCATCCGCCGCCAGCTGATCACCGGGCCGAAGGTGGTGGGGTACCGGCCCAGGAACAGGTTCTCCGCCACGGTCAGATCGCCGAAGATCGTGGGCTTCTGGTGGACGCAGGCGACGCGGCGGTGCCAGGCGCCCCGGTCGGCGAGGGAAGGCGCGGGCGCGCCGTCGAAGCGGACCGTTCCGCTGTTCGGCCGGAGGAGTCCGGCCAGGACGGACACCAGGGTGGACTTGCCGGCGCCGTTGCGGCCGACGAGGGCGTGCGACTCGCCGGCCCGGATGGTGATCCGCACGTCGTCCAGTGCCACCGTGGGCCCGAAACGCTTGGTGATCCCGTGGGCCTCGACGAGGGGGCGGCCGGGCGCTGCCCGGTCCGAGGGCGGGGGAGTGGCCGACAGGTCCATCTGCTCTCCTCGGGGGCGGGCACTACTGGGAGCGGTTGCCCCAAAGAGCCGGGTCGTCGACGTTCTGCCTGGTCACCAGCGGTGCGGGGAGCTGGTCCTCGAGGATTCCGCCGGGCAGCGTGACGATGGTGCTGCCGTGGTCCGTCGGGCCCGGCTTGAAGCTCTCGCCCGCCATCGCCTTCTTGATGTAGGAGATGCCGTACTGGGCGTAGAGGTCGGCCGGCTGCGAGACGGTGGCGTCGATCTCGCCCTTGCGGATCGCGTCGAGCTCCTGAGGGACGCCGTCGTTGGAGGCGATGACGATGTGCCTGGGATCCCCGGCCGGGACCAGGGCGTTGTGACGGCTGAGGGTCTGCAGCGTGGGCGCCAGATAGACGCCGCCGGCCTGCATGTAGATGCCCTTGATGTCCGGGTTGGCCGTGTACAGCGCCTCCAGGCCGGCCGCCGCCTTGTCGGACTGCCAGTTCGCGGGGAGGTCCAGCACCTTGATGCCCGGGTGGTTCTTCGCCATGCACTCGTTGAACGCATCCGAGCGGTCCCGGCCGTTGACCGAGGCCAGGTCGCCCTGGATCTGTACCACCTTGCCGCTCTTCACGGCGTCACCGAGGTACCTGCACGCCTTCTCGCCGTATGCGCGGTTGTCCGCGCGAACCACCATGGCGACCTTCCCGCTGTCGGGCGCCACGTCGACCGCGACCACCGGCACGTGGCTGCGGTCGGCGGCCTTCAACCCGGCCACGATCGCCGCGGAGTCGAGCGGTGCGACCACGAGTCCCTTGACGTCCTGGGTGAGCAGGTTCTGGATGTCGGAGAGCTGCTTGCTCGGATCGGAGTTGGAATTGACCGTCGCGAGGGTGTCGACGCCTTGGGCGGCGGCCTGCTGCGGGACGGCGGTGTTGTACGCCTGCCAGAACGGCGAGGTCAGAAACGGCACTACCACGCCGACCTGCCCGGAGGAGGTTGCGCCTCCGCCGGTGGTGCTGCCGCCGCCGCAGCCTGCGGCGCCGCCGCAGGCGAGAGCGAGGACCGTTGCGGCGGTGGCGATGCGCTTCATGGTGCTCTGCTCCCGACATGTGCTGACAAGGTGCGGGTGATGGGTACCGCATTCACGGTTCGCGGTGCGCAGGCGCCTCCGGTCGAAGGCTTGCGGAGGGTCGTACCAGCAGGCCGGATATCCCGCCGTCCACGGCCAGAGCTGTGCCGGTGGTCGCCCCGGCCGACGGCCCGGCGAGGTAGGCGACGGCACTGGCCACCTGCTGGGCGGTCACCAGTCGGCCGCTCGGCTGACGGGCCTCGAGCGCGCGCCGCTCGGCTCCGGGATCGTCGGCCGCCGCGATCAGCCGGCCCACCCAAGGGGTGTCGACGGTTCCGGGATTGACGCAGTTGACGCGGATGCCCTCGTACAGGTGGTCGGCCGCCATCGCCAGGGTCAGCGCGAGTACGGCTCCCTTACTGGCGGAGTACAGCGCCCGCTGGGGCAGCCCGGTCGTCGCGGTGACCGAGCAGACGTTGACGATCGCCGGGTGGGCAGACCGGCGCAGGTGGGGCAGGGCCGCCCGGGTGGTGCGGACGATTCCGAGCACATTGACGTCCAGGACGTGATGCCACTCCTCTTCCGAGTTGTCCTCGACGGTGCCCTGGGCCCCGATGCCCGCGTTGTTGACCAGGACGTCCAGACCTCCGAGGTATTCGACCGCCTGGGCCGTGGCGTCGGCCACCGCTGCGGTATCCGCGACGTCGGCCTGGATCGCGTGCAGGTGCCCGGGTGCCTGCTCCGGGGACAGATCCAGGACGGCGATGCCGGCACCGCTCGCGGCCAGGGTTTCGGCGACGGCCAGGCCGATGCCCGACGCCCCGCCGGTGACGATCGCCGACAGCCCCTGGAACTCGAGCGCGCGACGCGCGTTCATTCGGACGCCTCCCCCGGGTGGACGTCTCCCGCGGGGGCACGGTCCCAGGCGGAACCGTGGGGGTAGGTGTACGCGCGCCGCGACTCGGGACGCATGGTCGCGCCGAACCCGGGCACGGTGGGGGCCGCGTACCGCCCCTTCCTGATCACCACCGGATCGGCGAAGTGCTCGTGGAGATGGTCCACGTACTCCAGGGTCCGGTCCTGGAGCGTGCCGGAGACCGCGAGGTAGTCGAACATCGCCAGGTGCTGGACGAGCTCGCAGAGCCCCAGGCCGCCCGCGTGCGGGCACACCGGAATGCCGAACTTCGCGGCGAGCAGTAGGATCGCCAGGTTCTCGTTGACCCCGCCGACCCGGCAGGCGTCCAGCTGGAGGATGTCGATCGCACCCGCCTGCAGCAGCTGTTTGAAGATCACCCGGTTGGCGGCGTGCTCCCCGGTCGCCACCTTCACCGGGGCCACCGCCCGGCGGATCGCAGCGTGCCCGAGGATGTCGTCCGGGCTGGTCGGCTCCTCGATCCAGTACGGGGCGAACTCGGCAAGACGGCCTGTCCATTCGATGGCCTCCGCCACGTCCCAGCGCTGGTTGGCGTCCAGGGCCATCCGGAAATCCGGGCCGATCACCTGGCGGGTGATCCGGCAGCGCCGGATGTCGTCGGCGAGCTCACCGCCGACCTTGATCTTGATCTGGGTGAAGCCGTCGGCGACGGCCCCGCCGGCCAGCGCTGCGAGCCTGTCGTCGGAGTAGCCGAGCCAGCCGGGGGAGGTGGTGTAGGCGGGGTAGCCGTCGGCGTGGAGCCGGGACTCGCGCTCGGCCTTGCCGGGCAGGGCACGGCGCAGGATGTCCAGGGCCTCGTCAGGGGTCAGCGCGTCGGTGAGGTACCGGAAGTCGAGGAGCGCCACGATCTGCTCGGGCGTGAGGTCGGAGAGTAGTTTCCAGAGCGGCTTGCCCTCGCGCTTGGCGTGCAGGTCCCAGACCGCGTTCACCACAGCCGCGACGGCCATGTGAATGACGCCCTTCTCGGGTCCCAGCCAGCGCAGCTGGCTGTCGCCGACCAGGATGCCGTAGAAGCCGCCGAGGTCGTCGAAGATCTCGTCCAGAGATCGGCCGATCACGAGAGGGCGGAGCGCGTCGATCGCCGCAACCTCGACCTCGTTGCCGCGGCCGATGGTGAAACAGAACCCGTGTCCTTCCGGGCTGTTCGCCGCATCGGTGCGGATGATCACATACGCCGCGGAGTAGTCCGGGTCGGAGTGCATCGCGTCCGAGCCCTCGAGCCGATGCGAGGTCGGGAAGCGGATGTCGTAGGTGTCGACGGCTGTGATCCGCGCCGGGGTTGCCCTCCGCGTCTTCGTCTGCGTCACCTGCCGGCTCATTCCTGACCACGCACCTGTCGTCCGGTGTCCTGATTTGTTCCTTTTTCCCACCATAGAAGATTTCTTGCGGGTGACTCCGAAATGCGCGGCGGTCGCATACTCGGGGGACGTCGGATCTATCAGGAGGCAAGCTGCGGCGGTCACCGATGAGGCCATCGGAAAGATCAAGGAGATGATCGTCTCCCGGGCCCTGCGGCCTGGGGACCGGCTGCCCAAAGAGGCCGATCTGGCGGCTGAACTCGGTTTGTCGCGCAACTCGTTGCGCGAGGTAGTGCGGGCCCTGTCGCTGCTGAACATCCTTGATGTCCGTCAGGGCGACGGCACGTATGTGAGCAGCCTGGAGCCGGAACTCCTCCTGGAAGCCGTCACCTTCATCCTGGACTTCCACCAGGACGACACGGTGATGCAGGCGTTCCAGGTCCGCGGGATCCTGGAGCCGACGGCGACCGCTCTCGCCGCCCAGTGCATCGGTGACGAGGAGTTGGCGGACCTGCGCGCCCTTCTCGACGGTCTGGGCGAGGAGCCCAGCATCGAGGAGCTGGTGGCCAACGATCTGGAGATCCACGGCAAGATCGCTGCGGCCTCGGGTATTCCGCTGTTGTGCTCCCTGTTGGAGACGATCTCCGGTCCGACGGTTCGGGCCCGGATCTGGCGCCGCATCACCCAGGAGGAGGCCCTGAAGCGGACAGCGGCCGAGCACCGCTCCATCCTGGAGGCCCTGGAGTTCCACGACGCGGAGACCGCACGAGCCTGGGCGACCGTCCATATCTCCAGTGTCACCCGTTGGCTCAGCGGCGCCCGGTGACGGGCACGGGCTGACCGGCCGAGACCTGTTCGCGGTGTCCTACGCGAGCAGATCTGGCGACTGCAGGGCAAGGCCTGATGGGTTCAGCCCGAGGCGCGGGGGACCAGCCGGGTGGGGAGCACGACCGACTCGCCGCGTACCGGGTTCTGCAGCAGCAGTTCCAGGGCACGCGACCCGAGTTCCTCGACCGGCTGCCGCACCGTGGTCAGCCCCGGGCGGGAGCGGGCCGCGACCGGTGCGTCGTCGAAGCCGATCACCGCCACGTCCTCGGGCACCCGGAGACCACGCCGCCGCAGCGCCCGGAGCGCCCCGGCAGCCATCTGGTCGGAGGCGACGAACACCGCGTCGAGATCGGGGCGTTGGTCGAGGAGCCGGTGCATCGCGTGCTCGCCGGAGGCGCTGCTGAAGTCCCCGTACGCCACGGCGGGCCGCACGGTCGGGCGGGCCTGGCGCACCACCTGGTGGTAGCCGGCCAACCGGTCCGCGCCGACGGCGGTGTCGGGCGGCCCGGCGACGGTCGCGACCGACCGGTGGCCGGACGCGCACAGCCGCTGCACCGCGTCCCGGGCACCGGTGAGGTTGTCGGCGTCCACGAAGGCCACCGCGCCCGGCTCCGGCGGGCGGCCCAGGGACACCACGGGCACCCCGGCAGCGTGCAGCAGCCGGGCGAGCGCGATGTCCCCCCACGGGCCGACCAGCAGGACACCGTCGGCGTGGCCGCCGCACAGGTAGCGCACCAGCGGCGCCCGGCGCGAGCGCCTGGGCACCGTGAAGACCGCCAACTCGCGGTCCGCGCCGGGCAGTGCTCGCCGTAGGCCGGAGAGCAGCCGGACGTGGAAGGCGTCCACGTGGTACTGGAGCGGGTCGGCGAAGACCACGACGGCCACCACCCCGGTGTCCCGGGTGCTGGGGGCCCGGCGCCGTACGTACGCCAGATCGTGCGCCGCGCTCTCCACCCGGGCGGCCAACTCGGCGGAGACCCGGGCGGAGCGGTTCAGCACCCGGGAGGCGGTCGCCGTGGAGACGCCGGCCCGGCGGGCGACCTCGGCCAGGGTGGGGGCGGATTCGGAACTGCGGGTCGACTGCGGCATGCGGGCCGTCCTGGATCGGTCCATGACAGGAAGAGACTGCGCGTCGGCCGTCACCCGCATCAGGCCACCCGCAAGCTTGGGCCGCCCGGCGATCAGCGTCAAGACATCTGACGCGAACCGCTCACCCCACCTCGGGCAGCGCGTTGCGCCGGATCACCTCCGCGTACCAGTGGGCGCTGTCCTTCGCGGTCCGCCGCTGGGTCGCGTAGTCCACGTGGTAGGCGCCGAAGCGCTTGGCGTAGCCGTACGCCCACTCGAAGTTGTCCATCAGCGACCGGAGGAAGTAGCCTCGCACGTCCGCCCCGGCGGTGATCGCAGCCTGGATAGCGGTCAGGTGTCCGTGCAGGTAGGCGATCCGTTCGGGATCGTGGACGGCGCCGTCCGGCGTCAGCCGGTCCTCGAAGGCCGCGCCGTTCTCGGTGACCAGCAGCGGCAGGCCGGGGTGGTCGCGGTGGACGGAGAGCAGCAGGCCGGTCAGGCCGGTCGGGTCGATCGGCCGGCCCATCGCGGTCACCTCGCCCGGCGCCCGGTGGAACAGCACGTCGTCGCTGCCCGGCCAGGGGGACTGCGCCCCCTGGCCGTGGCCGTCGTCGCGCGAGGTGCCGGCCGCCGCAGTGTGGCCCGGCGGCAGGGCGGAGACCACGGTGGGGGTGTAGTAGTTGACGCCCAGCAGGTCGATGGGCCGGGCGGTCTCGGCGAGCAGGTCGTCCGGGTAACTCCCCTCCAGGATGGGGCCGGTGAAGATGCGGTTGCCCACCGCGTCGATCCGCCGGGCGGCCTCGCGGTCTGCGGGCGACTCGCTGAGCGGCCGGACGGCGTGCAGGTTGAGCGAGGCGCCGATCCGGGCGTCGGCCGGCAGCGCGGCGCGCAGCGCCTCGACCGCGCGGCCGTGGCCGAGGTTGAGGTGGTGGGCGGCCCGCAGGGCGTCGGCCCAGTCGGTGCGGCCCGGGGCGTGCACGCCGGAGCCGTAGCCCAGGAAGGCCGAGCACCTGGGCTCGTTGAGGGTGATCCAGGTCGCGGCCCGATCGCCGAGGGCCTCCGCCACCAGCGCGGAGTACTCCGCGAAGCGGGCGGCGGTGTCCCGGGCGGGCCAGCTGCCCAGGTCCTCCAACTCCTGCGGCAGGTCCCAGTGGTAGAGCGTGACCGGGCGCGATGCCCTGCTCCACCAACTCGTCGGTCAGTCGGCGGTAGAGTCCACGCCCCGTTCCACCGCCGGGCCGCGCCCGGTCGGCTGCACCCGGGGCCAGGAGACCGAGAACCGGTAGGCGCCCAGGCCGAGATCGGCCATCAGCCGGACGTCCTCGCGGTAGCGTCGGAAGTGGTCGGTGGCGAGGTCCCCGGTGTCGCCGCCGGCCGTCCGGCCGGGGGTGCGACTGAAGGTATCCCAGATCGAGGGCGTTCGGCCGCCGATGTCGACGGAGCCCTCGATCCGGTAGGCCGCCGTCGCGGCACCCCAGACGAAGCCGGCGGGGAAGGCGGAGGCGGCGGTGCGGCTGGGCAGGGCGAGGAACGAGCCGCCCCAGTTGCCGGCCGCCGGCGGTGCGGCGATGTCCCACCTGCCCTTGTTGGCGTCCCCCGACTTGCCGGAGACGACGGCCGTCATCCAGGAGGGACAGGCGATGGCGGCGAACTTGGAGTTGGCGAGCCCTGGTTCCAAGGCGTGTCGAACTGCTTGAGCCCGGCGCTGACACCGGCCTGGGCGGCGCTGACCGCCAGGGCCCAGGCGGACTTGACCGAGGTGCTGTCCTTGTAGGCGAACTGTCCGCTGCTGTCGGCGTACTGGGTGGCGCTGGAGGAGACCCCGGCGCTGAAGAGGCCACTGGCGGAGTCGGTGAAGAAGGTGCCGGCGGGCGCCTTGGCCTGGTACTGCTTGCCGACCTCGACGAACTTGGCGCAGTCGCCTGGCCAGAGCTTGTCGACCAGGTCGCGGTCGCTGGGCAGCCCGGCCTGCTGGAAGAGGTCCTTGCGGTAGCAGACCGCCATAGGGCCGATGTCGGTGCCCAGAGCGATGGTGTGTCCGTCCGAGGTGGTGGCTTGCTGCCACTGCCAGGGCGGGAAGTCGCTCTGGCTGACACCGTCCGCCTTGCCGAGGTCGGTGAACTTGTCCGCCTGCTTCTTCACCACCTGGGCGATCCGGCCGACCTCGGTCGCCTGGATGTCGTCCAGACCATTGCCTGAGGCCAGATGGGTCTGGAGCGCGGGGTAGTAGTCGCCCTCCTGCTGGACGCTGTGCTCGACGATGGTGACGTTGGGGTGGGCCTGCTGGTAGGCGTTGAAGAGGCCGCCTCCTTGTAGCCGAAGGCGCCGAAGTCACCGGCGGTCAGCGTGTTCTTGCCGCCGGAGGCGCCGTCGCCGGCCGTGCTGGATCCCGAGCTGCTGCAGCCGCTGACCCAGCAGGGCGCTCAGGGCGAGGATCGATGCTGTGGTCAGGGCGTTTCTGCCCGGGGTGGTGCCGGAGTTCCGCATGGCCGAATGTCTCCTCGTCCAGGGTGGTTCGTGGATGTGCCGCGTTGGGCGGCCGGCTGTGGTCCGGAGCGGGGTGAGAATGTGGGAGCGCTCCCACGCTGTGGGAGGATTGCTGCGTCGTACGGGGGAGTGTCAAGGGTGCGAGTCGGCTCCGTTACCGGAACGTGTCCGACATCCCTCGGAGCGGCCGTCGCAGCCCACTACCCTCCGGGAGACCGATCATGAGTCGAGCCGGACAGCAGCCGCCCGTCCTCCGACCGACCCTGGAGGCGGTGGCCGCGCGGGCCGGGGTGGGCCTGGGCACAGTGTCCCGGGTGGTCAACGGCTCGCCGAACGTGAGCGCCAAGGCCAGGGCGGCCGTCGAGCAGGCCATCGCCGAGCTGGGCTACGTCCCCAACCAGGCGGCCCGGTCCCTGGTCACCTCGCGGACGGACTCGGTCGCCCTGGTCATCCCCGAGAGCGTCGCAAGGCTGCGCTCCGAGCCGTACTTCTCCGACATCATCACCGGTGTCTCCAGCGAACTCGCCGAGACCGAGATCGGCGGAGCGCGGCAGCGGACGGCAGTGGGATCTGACGACCCGTGGGCGTGCTCTGCCTTCGGGTCACCCGTCAGTTGCCGCTGCGGCGGCAGAGGTTGCCGCTCGCCGGAGAGGAATTTCGGCCGGACCGTCCGTTGCGTAGTATTTCCGCGATGTCCACTGCGGCCGTGATCGCGGTCGTCGCCCTCGCCCTCCTGCACGTCTACATCCTGGTCCTGGAGATGTTCCTGTGGTCCACGCCGCGGGCACGGGCCTCCTTCGGCACGACGGGGGAGTTCGCGGTCTCGACCAAGGCGATGGCCGCCAACCAGGGCCTGTACAACGGCTTCCTGGCGGCCGGCCTCTTCTGGGGCGCCCTCGCCGGCGACCCGGTCGGATTCCAGGTGCGGCTCTTCTTCGTCTCCTGCGTCGCCGTCGCCGGCCTGTACGGCGCCGTGAGCTCGTCCCGCAAGATCCTCTTCGTGCAGACCGTGCCCGCCCTCATCGTGCTCGCCCTGGTGCTCCTGGCCCACTGAGCGGCGGTCCGGGATGAAACTTTCACCGCGTACGGCGGGACCGGCGGCCTGACCGGAGACGAATCCGCAGGTGGGTGCAGTGGGTGCGGAACCCGCTGGACCCCCTGCGGCGGGGGCGTTGACGGCTGAGATTGATCGACACGAGGATCGGCATGTTTCGGTGGAATCACCGGAATATTTCGGAAAGCTCGTGCAATCCCGGACGGAGAGATACCGTGTTTCGATCCCGCTCCCTCATATCCCGCCTCCTGGGCCTGGCCGCCGCGGTCGGCCTCGCGGCCGGCCTGAGCCTGCAGGCCGCCCCCCGGGCCGCCGCCGCCTCACTGACGCAGATCACGAACTTCGGCACCAATCCGACCGGTCTGGTCATGAACCTGTACGTGCCGAACAGCGTCAAGGCCAACCCCCCGATCCTGCTGGCCCTGCACGGCTGCCAGGGGTCGGGGCCCTACCTGTACTCGAGCACCGACTTCGCGTCGCTGGCCGACCGGTACGGGTTCCTCGTCATCTATCCCTCGACGAACCCCAACGGAAGCTGCTGGGACGTCTCCTCCGGCCAGGCGTTGACCCGCAACGGCGGCAGTGACCCGGTCGGGCTCATGTCGATGATCACCTACACGGAGCAGCACTACGGCGGCAACGCCAACGCCGTGTACGTGACCGGGGAGTCGTCGGGCGGGATGATGACGAACGTGATGCTCGCCGACTACCCCGATGTGTTCAAGGCGGGCGCGGCGTTCATGGGAGTGCCCTACCACTGCTTCTACACCGGCTCCGCACGCGGCTGGAATTCCGCCTGCGCCCAGGGCCAGGTCTCCATGACCCCCCAGCAGTGGGGCGGCCTGGTGCGGGGCACGGGCGATCCCGGCTACACCGGTCCGCGGCCGCGAGTGCAGCTGTGGCACGGAACCGCCGACACGATCCTGAGCCACAACAACCTCGGTGAAGAGATCAAGCAGTGGACCGACGTCCTCGGCGTGAGCCAGACCCCGTCGGCCACGGACACACCCGCGGCCAACTGGACCCGCACCCGGTACAACAACAGCGCCGGCACCACCCAGGTCGAGGCGTACAGCATCGCCGGCGCCGGGCACGAACTGCCGGTACAGGGCACTGCGATGGCCGCCTCGGCCATCCACTTCATGGGCCTGGACGCGGGATCCTCCGGCAGCGGTACGACCGGTGCACTGCACGCGGTGGCCGCGGGCAAGTGTCTGACCGATGCGAACAACACGACGCTGGGCACGCAGCAGCAGATCTACGCCTGCAACGGCGGTGCGAACCAGACCTGGACCCACACCTCGTCGAACCAGCTGACCGTGACCGTGGGCGGCAGCACGCTGTGCCTGGACGCCAACGCGCACGGCACCAGCCCCGGCACCAAGGCGATCGTCTGGTCCTGCAACGGCCAGGCCAACCAGCAGTGGCAGCTGAACCCGAACGGCACCGTCACCGGGGTGCAGTCGGGGCTCTGCCTGGACGTGAGCGGTCTGGCCACCGCCGACGGCACCCCGGTCCAGCTGTGGACCTGCAGCGGCGGCACGAACCAGCAGTGGGCACTGGGGTGACACCACCGGCCCGCAGGGGCGCGCCCCTGCGGGCCGGCCGGGGGTCACTTCCTCCCGGAGCCCCGGCCGCCATGGTGCGCGGAGTCCGCGGCCACGGCCAGGTCCTGCCGCAGGGCGAAGTAGGCAGGCTTCGGCCGCATGTTCACGTCGTAGAGCAGGCCGTAGCCCTCGCCGCCGAACGTGCCCGGGATCCAGGAGTCACCGTCGTACACGCCCCAGGCCGTGAACGAGATGCACTGCCGGACGAGCTGACAGCCCTTGAGCATCTCGGAGAACTCGTACGGCTGGGCGAACTCGGCGAGTTGACTGGTGGGGACCTGGTCCGTCGCGTTGTTCACGGAGGTGCGCACGTCCGCCTCGGTGACGGCGACCCTCAGCCCCAGGTCGCCGTAGCCCTGCAGGTCGGCCTGGAAGCGCTGGGCGTCGAAGCCGTACTGGGTGTCGAGGTGCCCCTGCTCGCCGATGCCGTCGATGGGTACCCCCTGCGCGCGCAGCTTCTCGACGTAGTCGTGGACCGCCGTGTACTTCGCGTTGGTGCCGTCCTGGCCGGCGATGTTGTAGTCGTGTGGCCGCGGACCGCCTGTCCGTGCTGCTGGGAGAACCGCACCAACTGGTCCGCGGGCGCCCAGTCGTAGCTGCCCCGGCTGGGCTCCGCCGCCTCCCACTTCATGGCGTTCTCCGGGGTGATGACGGAGAACTGGTCGGCGGCGATCTCGGTGTACGCCTGATCGGTCCCCAGCCGGGCCATGTCGACGGCGGTACCGATGCGCAGGTTCTGCTGCGAGCCCAGGGTACGCAGGGAGTCGCTCGGCACCGGCCGGACACCGTCTCCGGCGGCCGTCGCGACCGCGGACGGAACGAGCATGAGGACGGCGGCCATACCGGCGGCGGCCGCGAGCTGACGGCGCAGCTTCACAGCGAACTCCTGGGGGTCATGGGAAGACGGGATGCTCGAAAGTTTCGAAATATTTATCGAACTATCTGAAGCTAGCCCCGGGAATCTGCCGTAGCCAATGGTGCTGCAGGCATCGGGAGTTGAAGCCGGTCGGCCGGCCGCGCTGCCCGCCGCACCGTGACGGTGCGGCGGGCAGCGGATCGGGGTGGTGATCAGGCGCAGTCGGCGCCGTTCAAGGTGAACCGGGCCGGCACCGGGTTGGTGCCGGAGTGCGTCGCCTGGAACCCGAGGCTCGCACTCGCCCCGGGGGCCAGGGTGCCGTTCCAGCCGGCGTCGCGCGCGGTCACGGCGGCGCCGGACTGGGCCACCGTCGCGTTCCAGGCGTTGGAGATCCGCTGGTCACCGGAGAAGCTCCAGCCGAGCGTCCAGCCGGAGACGGTGGAGGTGCCGGTGTTCTTCACGGTCACCGTCGCGGTGAATCCGTTGCTCCACGCGTTGTCGACCTTGTACGCCACCGAGCAGGACGCCGGTGGCGGCACCGTGTCGTCGTCCGCTTCGGTCGCCGTGAAGGTCGCCGCCTGAACGCCCGGGCCGCCGACTGTGAACACCGCGCTGCCCGCCGCGGTGTCGGCGTCCTGCGCCGCCGACAGTGAAATCTGCTGTGCCGTGGCCCAGTTGGCCGGGGTGAAGAGCAGCGAGGGGGTGGTCGCCGACAGGTCGGTGTCGCCCGAGGTGCGGGTGACCGTCACCGTGACGTTCTGGACGGGGGCGGCCGAGAGCCGCACCGCCACCGTCGCGGAGCCGCCCTCGGGGACGGTTATCGCCGCCGGTGTCACCTGCACTGCGGGCGTCGAGGGCGCGGTCCGCCGCTCGGCGGCGAACGCGGCCAGCCAGGCCAGCGAGGCGTTCCAGTTGATCGCCACCTCGTTGGTCGAGTACGAGCCGATGTCGTCGACATAGCAGGCCGCCGGTGCGCAGCCAGCCAGTTGGGCCTTCGCCACCGGGTCCTCCAGGCCGGCATCCGGGCCGCCCGCGAACGAGCCGGCGGGCGGGTGCGGCAGCGAGGCGTCGTTCTGGTGCGCCCAGAAACGGTGGTGCTCGTTCTCGGAGGCGCGCTCGCCGTAGCCGGACACGTACGAGCGGTCCAGGGCGTTTCGGCCCAGCAGGTAGTCCATCGTCTCCAGCGCGCCGGTCCGGTAGCGCTGGGCGCCGGTCAGCTCGTAGGCGACGCCCAGCACCATCGCGTTGTTGGCCACCGCACTGTTGGAGCCCCACACGTAGCCGTCGGCGGCGATCGGCACCGCGTAGCCCTGGCCGGCGATGGTGGACAGGTAGGCGTCGGCGGCCGAGGTCAGCAGGCCGCGCAGCCGCGTCACGTCGTCGGCCGGCAGGGCCACGCCGGGCACGGTGGCCAGGGTGATGCGGCCGAGCGTCGCGGTGCCGCCCCACCAGAACGCGTCGACCGGCTTGGTGTGGTGCGGCGAGGAGATGACCGCGTCCCGGTACTGCGACTCGCGGGTGGTGGCGAGGAGTTCGGCCGCCGCCCAGTAGAACTCGTCGGAGACCTCGGCGTCCTCGTACGCGCCGCCGCCGGTGTTGTCGGTAGCCGGGGCGAGGAGGTTCGGGTTGGCCTTGGCCGCAGCCCAGGCGCGGCGGGCCGCGTCCAGGCAGCGGGCGGCGAACGCGGCGTCGTACGGCGCGTACACGCGGGCGCACTGGGCGGCGGTGGCGGCCAGGTTGAGCGTGGCGGCGGTCGAGGGCTTGTGCAACTCGCGCTGCTGGTCGTCGAGTTCGGGGCGGGTCGGCAGAGCGGTCCACTGGGCGTCGTGCATCTTGTGGAAGGCCATCCCGGCGAGCGGCTTGTCCGCCGGGACCTGCATGCGCAGCATGAACTCCAGCTCCCAGCGGGCCTCGTCCAGCACGTCCGGCACCCCGTTGCCGCGCTCGGGCACCTTCAGCGTCGAGTCGCCGAGCGCCGCATCGCCGCCCGAGCGGCGGGCCCGCTCGAAGGAGTTGACCAGCTCCCAGGTCGCGATGCCGCCGTTGACCACGTACTTGCCCTGGTCGCCGGCGTCGTACCAGCCGCCGCGTACGTCGAGCCGGTAGTCGCACGCCCCGGCCTGGCAGGGCACACTGGTGTCGCCCTTGTTCGGGGCCACCCCGAGGTGGCCGGCGGGGCGGGCGTACGCGCTGCCGGCCAGGGCCGCGTCGATCGCGATGCCGCTGCGCTGCTGGTAGAAGAACGACATGCTGTCCGCGCGCAGCCCGTCGTAGAGCGCGGCCGAGATGTCGAACGGGTGGGTCGCCCGGCCGTCCACGACCAGGGTGAAGCCGGAGCCGGTGCCCCTGTACGCGCTGAAGTCGACCAGGTGCGTCGATTGGCCGGATGCCTGGTCGGCGCCGTGCACGGTGGTGGTGCCGGCGGCGACCTGCGCGCCGGAGGCGTCGCGCAGCTGCCAGGTGAGCGGAGCGCTCGCGGAGCTGACCACGGTGGCCCGCTTGGGGCCGTCGGGGAGGTAGCCCAGCTGGTTCACCCGGACGGGGAAGTCGGCGGCTGTGGTGGCCGTGGCAGCGGTGGCGGTGGCCGGGGCGAACGCTGTGGCGGTCAGCCCGCCGGCGGCCAGGGCCAGGCCGGTCAGCACGGCGGCGGCGCGCCGGGGCAGCCCGCGGCCGGAGAGGACGGGAGGCATGGGTGGGAGCCTTCCTTCGTGGGGGAGGGGATGATGGGAGCCCCAAAGGCAAATGGGAGCGCTCCCACAGTTCCAATGAAGCCAGCCGTACAACCGGTGCGTCAAGATGCGGTAAACGAGTAGCAGGTGACGCAGCCTCAGGCGTGAGTGGTTCCGGGGTCACGGTTCCACCGGCCCCGGCAGGACGGCCAGCTCGGGTGCGATCGGGACGCGAGTGACGGGGTGGGCGGTGCCGCCGAGTTTGGCACCAGGAGTTCCAGGGCGCGTCTTCGAGGGGTCGGTCAGCCGGTCCACAAGCGCGTGGAACCCAGCTGACGGACGGCTGGGGTTCCACGCGATCACGGTGGAGCGGATGGGTCAGTGCTGCAGGGTGAGAACACCCGGCCGCCACGGCAGTTGGTCGTAGGGGCCGCTGGCGGTGGGGGACTTGCCCTGGTAGAGGAACTGGAGGTTGCAGGGGTCGATGGTCATGGTCTGGTCGGGGTTGTTGCGGACCAGGTCGCCGTGGCTGATGTCGTTGGTCCAGGTGGCACCGCTGTTGGCCTTGCCCGCGAACGGGCTGCTCTCGCTGCCGGCCTGCGCGGTCCACGAACCGCTCAGGCTGAGGGCGGTGAACGAGCGGAAGTAGCGTCCGCCGGAGCCCTGCGCCTCAACGATCATGAGGTACTGGTTCTGGCCCTTGACCTTGTAGACCTGCGGCGCCTCGAACAGGTTGTTCGCCGTGTCGCTCATGACCGTCGTGTAGGAGGAGCCGAAGCTGCCGGGGAAGTTCCCGATCGGCATGCTGGCCCGGTAGATGCTGCCGTTGTCGCCGGCGAAGAACAGGTACATGTTCTGGCCGTCGGCGATCAGGGTCTGGTCGATGGGGCCGGTGCCGGAGTTCGGGATGCTGCCGGTGAACAGCGGCTGCGGCGCGGACCAGCCGTTGGGGTTGGTCGGGTCGCTCGACGTGCGGTAGATGAACGGCCAGGCACCCCACTGGTACGCCAGCACCCAGATGTTCTTGGGCGCGAAGTAGAACAGCGTGGGCGCCACCGCGGCCTGGCTCATCCCGCTCTGCCCGGCCGACGCCATGTCCGACCAGTTCGTGAACGGGCTGAACATCATCGAGCCGTACGACGATCCCGACACGTTCGACGCGTAGACCAGGTGCTTGCCGTTGTACACCACGTCGGTGAAGTCCTTCACCGACGCCCACCCGTTCGCCGGCTGCGCCAACGAACCCGTCGAGGACCACCGGTACGCAGAGGGGAGCGCGCACGTGCCGCCGCCACCGGACAGTCCGGTCCACTGCTGATTGCTGTGGCCGTTGCACGTCCAGAGCTCCACCGCCGTGCCGTTCGCCGTGGCGGCGCCCGTGACGTCCAGGCACAGTCCGGACTCGACTCCGACGATCGTGCCGTCGGAGTTCACCCGCCACTGCTGGTTCGCCCCGCCGCTGCAGGTCCAGATCTGTACCCGGGTGCCGGCTGTGGTGGCGTGGTTCGGAACGTCCAGGCACTTGTTGCCGTACACGGTCAGCTGGTTGGCGGACGTCAGCGTCCACTGCTGGTTGGTCCCGTTCGAGCAGTCGTAGATCTGCAGGGACGCGCCGTCGGTCTGGCTGGCGTTCTGCACGTCGAGACAGCGACCGGAACCCGCACCGCGCAAGGCGCCGGTGGTGGCCGCCTGAGCGGGGTTGGCGACGAGCATCGTCGCCAGCGCCGCCACGGCCGCGACGACGGCAATGAGTACTGCGGACAGCCGCCTGCGGCTGGAAGTTCGTCTGCGCATGGGGACCTCTCTCTTAGGAATGGATGGAGCTACTGAACGCAGCTCTGTTAGCGCTAACATTTCTTGGTGGCCCTGAGCGCCGCGCTGCGATGGTGGCCGGCGGCTCAACTCAACGGAAGGTCCAGTGCTGGTTGGCACCGCCGTTCGCGTCCCAGATCTGGACGGGAGTGCCGTTTGCGGTCTGACCGCCGGGGAGCTCGAGCGCTCGGCCGCTTGCGACGTTGGTGAGGGTGTAGGTGCCGTCGCTGTTCTGGGTGGCCTTCCAGTGCTGGTTGGCGCCGCCGTTGGAGTCCCAGACCTGTATCCGTGTCCCGTTGCCCGTCTGGCCGCCCGGTTCGTCGAGGGCCCGGCCGCTGGCGATGTTGGTGAGGGTGTAGGTGCCGTCGCCGTTCCGGTCTGCCCGCCATTGCTGGTTGGTGGCGCCGCTGGCGTCCCACACCTGGAGCGGGGTGCCGTTGCCGTTCTGCCCTGCGGGTTCGTCGAGGACGCGTCCGGCGGCTGTGTCGGTGAGCGTGTAGATGCTGCCGGAGTTGATGCCGCCCTCCGGTGTGCCGCCGCTGGTGCCGCCGAGTGTGGTGAGGACGGCGTTGTAGGCGGGTTTCTTGTTGCCGTTGTTGTCGAACAGCAGCGGGTTCTCGCCGGTGCGCCAGGAGTCGCTGTCGCGGATGCCCCACACGGTGATGCCGGTGCAGCGGGCGACGTTGAGGCAGGCCTTGACGGTGTTGGTGTAGGCGCTGGGGGATGCCTGGGCGATGTCGAGTTCGGTGATCTGGACGTCGACGCCGAGGGCGGCGAAGTTGGACAGGGTGGTCTGGAAGCCGGCCGGCGGGCCGCCGGTGCCGAAGTGGCTCTGGAAGCCGACGCAGTCGATGGGCACGCCGCGGGACTTGAAGTCCTTGACCATGGTGTAGACGCCCTGTGTCTTGGCGTCGGTCCAGTTCTCGATGTTGTAGTCGTTGTAGCAGAGCTTGGCCGAGGAGTCGGTGTTGCGGGCGGTGCGGAAGGCCTCCTCGATGAAGCCGTTGCCCAGGACGTTCTGGAACACCGAGCTGCGGTGTTGGCCGCTGCCGTCGTCGGCGAAGGCCTCGTTGACCACGTCCCAGGCGTAGATCTTGCCCTTGTAGTGGGTCATCTCCTGGGTGATGTGGTTGTTCATCACACCGCGCAGGGTGTTGGCGTCGGTGATGGAGCCGACCCAGTTGGGCAGTTGGGAGTGCCAGACGAGGGTGTGGCCGCGCATGCGCCGGCCGTGTGCGGAGGCGTGGCTGACGATCGAGTCGGCGGCCGCGAAGTTGAACGACCCGCGGGAGGGCTCGATCGCGTCCCACTTCATCTCGTTCTCCGGGGTGATCATGTTGAACTCCCGGTCGAGGATGGTGGAGTACGTCGAGTCCCCGAGCCTGCCCGCGGCCGCTGCCGTACCGAAGTAGCGGCCGCTGTCGGCCGCCGCCGCGCCGAGCGTGGTCGCCCCGGCGGCATGGGCCGCGGGGCTCGCGGTGACGGCCGTGACCGAGCTGACGGCCATGCAGGCGGCGGCCGTGAGGGCCTTGCGGAGAAGGGGCTTCTTGGTGAGCCATGGCATGACGGATCGTTCTCCTCGTGGGTGGGGGATGCCCTTCGCTGTGCTGTCGGATGACGCGCTGCTCACGCCACTGGACGGTTCGACCGATGGGGGATCGGCCTGGCTGTCCGTACCGTCTGTTAGCGCTAACAGTTCAGAGCTGGGTCAACTCGTGCTGCAGGAGACCGTCGGCCAGGTGGTGCTGCCGTTCTTCATGACGGTCATGCCCCAGTTGTTGCCCGAGCCGTTGGGGGTGGCGACGAGGGTCTGGGCGTCGGGGTAGGACGTGTTGACGTTCCAGGTCGAGCCGATCTTCTCCGGGGAGGGGATCTTCACGGTCACCTTCCAGGAGTTCGATCCGGCGACCGAGACGTTCAGGTTGTAGCGGTCGCTCCACGAGGCGCCGGCGGAGAGCGTTGCGGTGCAGCCGCCGCCGGTGCCGCCGCCGGTGGAGGAGCCCAGCGTGATGTTCGAGCTGCCGCTGCTCTGGTAGCCCTCGGTGGCCAGGATCTCGTAGTTCATGGTGCCGAGGTTCATGCCGTACCTGGCCCACGCGTCGAAGTGGTTCCCGACGGTGATGGTGCCGCCGGTCCGCTTGGTCTGGCGGACGCTCCAGTACTGGTTGAAGGTCTTGATGCCCTCGATGGAGGGGGCGTTGTAGCGCGTCGTCTCGTAGATGTCGTAGGTGCCGCCGTCACTGGTGACGGTGCCCTTGTACGTGCCGGTGGGCTTGTAGGAGCCGTAGTTCTCGACGATGTAGTACTCGACGAGCGGGTTGGTGCTCCAGCCGTAGAGCGACAGATAGGCGTTGCCGTTGGTGCTCCACGTGCCCGAGTAGGTCACCGGGTTGCGCGATCCGGTGCTCCAGCCCTTGCCGGCGACGAAGTTGCCGGCATTGGTCCAGGAGGTGCCGTAGTTGCCGCCGCCGTTCAGGGACATCGAGGCCGCACCGCTGCCCTCGGTCCAGAACGAGTAGAAGTACCCGCCGTCGGTACCGGTCTGGTTCGTGGCGATGGTCGCGGCGTCGGTGGTGCCGGGCAAGATCAGGACGGCCGCCAGGGCCGGCGCGAGGACGCGCGCCTTGCCGGCGATCCGCCGGACGCGGCTGGTCCTGCGGCTCTTGGGGTGGGGGGAGTTCACGAGATTGATCCGTCCTGCCGATGGGTGGGGGTGGGTGCAGCCCCGCGCCACCGGTGACCGTGCGGGTGGTCGGCCGGACGGGTGTCGCGCGGCGGTGCACGAATCGACTTGTCATCAACCTCGCTGCGTCCACAGCAGGTTGGCGAATGCGACCCGGATCCAGGGCCGCTCGGACTTGTCGACGGCGCCAGTGTTGGCCCGGTCCCGACAGGCTGTCAACACTTTCGACCGGGTTACCGATAGATTCGCAGGTCATCGAGCTCGCCCCCGCTCAGGAAGGCGCTGGTCAGGTGGCTGACGCCCGATGCAAACCCAAGATCCCGGCTGGCACTTCGTCAAAAGTCTGAAACTTACAACCAGTAACCCGTCGAAAGTTTTGCCGCCGCAGCGGCCGTCTCATCCCTCGGTGCCGGCCAGCGCATCGGTGAAGCGGTTACCGAACTTCCCGGCCGGGTCCAGTGCCCGACGCAGGGCCAGGAAGTCCGGCAACCGTTCGTAGCTGCTCGCGGCCTGCCCCGAGAGCGTCAGCTTCCCCCAGTGGGGACGGCCGCCCAGGGGCAGCAGGGCCCGTTCCACCGTGGCGAGCACCGGGGCGACCGCGGCGAGGTCGGGCTTCCAGGTGAAGTGGAACGCCAGGGATGCGCGGCCGTAGGACGGGCTCAGCCACAGTTCGTCCGCGGCGACCGTGCGCACCTCGGAGATGTGCAGTACGGGTGCCAACTGTGCCCCGAGCGCGCGCAGTTCCGCTACAGCCGCCGAGGCCGCCGCGCGGGGGAGCAGGAACTCGGACTGGAGCTCCGCGCCGCTGCTGGGGGTGAACTCGGGGCGGAAGTGCGGCAGCCGCTCGTACCAGGGGCCCGGAACTCCCAGCTGCGGCGTGCAGTTGACGGTGGGCATGCCCGGTACCGGGTGCTCCGGGCCGTCGGCCGGCCGCGCGCCGGGGACGGCCGCGGTCGGGCCGTCGCCGACCTGCTTGACCCAGACCCGGCCCGTGCCCGACCCCCAGTCGGTGAACATGCTGACGCTGTAGCCGGCGGCATGGATCTCGTCCAGGTGGGCCGGGTAGTCGGCGAGCGCGAGGCCGACATGGACGTACTGCCGTACGTCGAAGGCGGGGACCACGTCCAGGGTGAGCGCGGTGACGATGCCGAGGCCACCCAGGTGCACCACCGCACCCGGGTGGGTGACCGTGCTCAACTCGCCGTCGGCGCCGACGACGTCCAGCGAGCGAACGGCGGCCGAGAGCGACCGGAGGCCGTCGCCCGAGCCGTGCGTGCCGGTCGCGGTGGCGCCGGCGACGGAGATGTGCGGCAGTGAGGCCAGATTCTCCAGCGCCAGGCCCGCCGCCTGGAGGGCGACCGCCAGCTCCGCGTAGCGGGTGGCGGCGGAGACGGTGACCGTTCGGGCGTCCGGAGCGATGTCGATCCGGGTGGGCAGGCCGTCCAGGAGAACCAGGTCGCCCTTGGTGTCGCCGACCGTGCTGAAGGAGTGGCCGCTGCCCAGGGCCCGGACGCGGTCGCTGCGGCGGACCAGCTCCTGCAACTCGTCCACGGCGCGGGGTCGGTGGACGGCTCGCGCGCCGAAGGCGAGGCTGCCCGCCCAGTTGGTCAACGGGCCGGTGGTCGTCATCGGTTCACGCCCGGGGTTTGGGGGAGGCCCTATTCATCATGCCGAGCAACAAATTAGTGTTCCGAGGTCGGCGCGACAAGGGGCGAGTCGACTGGTCGAAAGTTTCGGGAGCGCGGCGGTGGGATGCATCCTTGAGCGCACTGTGGCGGATCACGCTTCCGTAACCCTCGGCGCCAGGGGTTGACCCGCAACATGCCTGCAACCTAGCGTCCGGCCATCAGGGATTTCGACAGTCAGATCGAAACTTTCAGGGGAGTTCTGATGAAGAGACGCTCTTTCGCTGTTGCGCTCGGCTTGACCGTGGCCATGGTGGGGATGACCGCCTGCAGCAGCAGCGGCTCCTCCTCCGCCAGCGGGGACTCCGGCACGATCCACGTGCTGGTCTACGGGGACGCCAGCAACAAGGTCGAGAAGCAGCTGGTCGAGACCTTCAACAAGACCTCGAAGGTCAAGGCCGTCCTGGACACCATTCCCGGCGCGGACTACCAGGCCAAGCTCAACACCATCATCAACACCCCCCAGGCGCCGGACGTCTTCTTCAACTGGGGTGGCGGCAGCATCCAGCCCTACGTGAAGTCCGACCTGCTGCTCCCGCTGGACGACATGATCGCCGCGGACCCGGGGCTGAAGAGCAACTTCCTGCCCTCGGTGTTCAACACCGCGGTGATCGACGGCAAGTCCTACGGCATCCCGATGCGCGGCACCCAGCCCGTACTGCTGTTCGACAACAAGAAGGTGCTGGCCGCCGCCGGCCTGAGCGTCCCGAAGACCTGGGACGACCTGCTGGGCGCCGTCCAGGTGCTCAAGGCCAAGGGCATCACCCCGTTCGCCCTCGGCGGCGGCGACCAGTGGCCGACCCTGATGTGGTACGAGTACGTCTTCGACCGCGTGGCGGGCCCCGAGCTGTTCCGGAAGGCGCTGGCCGGCGACAAGAGCGCCTGGGAGAGCGCGGACGCCAAGAAGGCCCTGGGCATGCTCAAGCAACTGGTCGACGCCGGCGCGTTCGGCTCGAACTTCGACTCCGTCAAGTTCACCGACGGCGGTTCCCCGGCCCTGCTGGCCAAGGGCAAGGCGGCCTTCGAGCTGATGGGCTCCTGGGAGTACGCCACCCAGCAGGACGCCAGTCCCGACTTCGCCAAGAGCGACCTCGGGTACAGCAACTTCCCCGGCATCGCGGGCGGCAAGGGCGACCCGGCCGACGTGGTCGGCAACACCAACAACTTCTACTCGGTGCTCAAGAAGACCAAGCACCCCGATGCGGCGGCCGCCTTCCTGAAGCTCATGTACTCCGACGAGTTCGTGAAGGCGCAACTGGCGATCGGCAACCTGCCGACCACCACCAACACCGAGCAGTTCCTCGGCACCGCGGCCAACCCCGACTACTCGAAGTACCAGTACAACCTGGTCAAGGCCGCCCCGTCGTTCCAGCTGTCCTGGGACCAGGCGTACCCGCCGGCCGCCAACACGCCGATCCACACCGCCGTCCAGCAGTTCTTCAACGGCAAGCTCGACGTGGACGGCTTCATCAAGGCCATGCAGGCCCTGCCCGCCTCCTGAGACGAATCGCCATGAATGCTTCCTCCTTCGTGTCCGAGTACGGCCACCGCCTGCGGGCGGGGGGCCGGACCGGCGTCGGGGTGACCCGCCCGGGCCTTGCCTGGGCAGTGCCCGCGACCGTGTTCTTCCTGATGTTCGCGTTTCTGCCGCTGGTGCTGGTGGCGGTGCTCTCCTTCACCAGCTGGAACGGCGTCGACGCCCCCCGGTTCAACGGCCTCGCCAACTGGACCAAGCTGCTGCACGACCCGGTGATGACGCAGAGCGTCTGGCTGACCCTGGTGCTGACCGTGGCCGGCGTGGTCGTGCAGACCCCGGTGAGCATCCTGCTGGGTGTGTGGGCGGCCGGTCGCCAGCGCAACCGCGCCGTGCTGTCCGCGATCTTCTTCATCCCGCTGCTGCTGTCCGCGACCGCGATCTCGGTGGTCTGGCGCGCCATCCTCGACCCCAACTTCGGCGTGCCCTCCCAGCTGGAGTGGCTGTTCGGTGACGGCAACCTGATGGGCAGTCAGAGCAGCGCCGTCGGGGTGCTGACCTTCGTCGGCCTGTGGCAGTGGACGCCCATGCACGCCCTGCTCTACCAGGGCGGCGCCCGGGCCATCCCGCAGGTGCTCTACCAGGCCGCGTCGATCGACGGCGCGGGCAAGGTGCGGCAGTTCTTCCACATCACCCTGCCGCAGCTGCGCAACACCATGATCACCTCGGTCATCCTGATGCTGGTCGGCGGCCTCACCACCTTCGACACCGTCCTCATCCTCACCCAGGGCGGCCCCGGCACCGACACCACCAACAGTGCCTTCTACATGTACCAACAGGCCTTCAAGAGCTTCGACTTCGGCGCGGGCTCGGCCATCGCCCTGGTCCTCGTGGTGGTCGCCACCCTGATCTCGCTCGCCGTCGTGCGCCTGTCCGGCTACGACAAGATGCGCAGCACCACGGAGGGACTGTGATGCGACGGCGTCCCAACCACCTCGCCGGGCTCGGCTCGCTGGTCTGGCTGGCCCTGGTCGGCTTCCCGCTGTACGTCCTGCTGATCTCGACGTTCCGGACCCGGTCCAACTACTCCTCTCAGGGGCCGCTCACCTTCCCCTCGCAGCTGACCCTGCAGAACTACCTGGACGACTTCTCCAACGGTTTCGGCCAGGACTTCCTGAACACGCTCCTCGTCACCGTGAGCGTGGTCGCGATCGTGCTGCTCGTCGTGCCACCGCTCGCCTACGCGATCGTGCGCGCCCGGGGCAGGACCATCGGCACGGTGTTCCGGATGTTCCTGCTGGGGCTGGCGATTCCGGCGCAGGCCGTGATCGTGCCGATGTTCTACGTCATCAGCAAGGCCGGCCTCTACGACAACCTGCTCGGCGTCATCCTGCCCACCGCGGCGTTCTGCCTGCCGGTGTGCACGCTGGTCCTCACCGGCGCCATGCGCGACATCACCGGCGAGCTCTACGAGGCCATGGCCATGGACGGCGCCACCCCGTGGCGGGTGTTCTGGCAGCTGGTGCTGCCGCTGTCCAAGGGCGGCCTGTCGTCCGTCGTGGTCTTCGCCGCGCTGCAGGCGTGGAACGGCTTCCTGTTCCCGCTGATCCTCACCCAGTCGGAGAGCACCAAGGTCATCACCCTCGGCCTGTACAACTTCCAGACCGAGCACGGCGTCGACGTGCCCGGCCTGCTCAGCGCCGTCGTGCTGTCGATGCTCCCCATCTTCATCGTCTACCTGTTCGCCCGACGTGCCCTGGTCCAGGGCCTCATGGGCGTCGGAGGAAAGTGACCGGCAACATGTACCAGGCCGTCCCGTCCGCTGCCCCGATCGCCCGTTGGCGCGACCGCGCGCTCAGCCCCGAGGAGCGCGCGGACTCGCTGATCGCCGAGATGACGCTGCCGGAGAAGCTGGCCCAGCTCGTCGGCGTCTGGGTCGGCGCCTCCGACGAAGGCGGCGACGTCGCCCCGCACCAGCACGACATGGAGGAGCCGCCCGATCTCGACGAGCTGCTCCCGTCCGGGCTGGGCCAGCTCACCCGGTCCTTCGGCACGGTGCCGGTCGACCCGGCGCTGGGCGCGCTCTCGCTGGCCCGCAGCCAGCAGCGCATCGCCTCCGCCAACCGGTTCGGCATTCCCGCCCTCGCGCACGAGGAGTGCCTGGCCGGCTTCGCCGCCTGGGGCGCCACCGCCTACCCGGTGCCGCTCTCCTGGGGTGCCACCTTCGACCCGGGCCTGATCCGGCGGATGGCCGAGGCCATCGGCCGCGACATGCGCGCGGTCGGCGTCCACCAGGGCCTCGCCCCGGTCCTCGACGTCGTCCGCGACGCCCGCTGGGGGCGGGTGGAGGAGACCATCGGCGAAGACCCCTACCTGGTCGGCACGGTGGCCACCGCTTACGTGCAGGGCCTGGAGTCCGCGGGCATCGTCGCCACGCTCAAGCACTTCGCCGGCTATTCCGCCTCGCGCGCCGGACGCAACCTCGCGCCCGTCGGCATGGGCGGGCGCGAGCGCGCCGACGTGATCCTGCCGCCCTTCGAAATGGCGGTCCGGGAAGCCCGGCCCCGTTCGGTCATGCACGCCTACACCGACACCGACGGCATCCCCTCGGCCGCCGACGAGGCCCTGCTGACCGGGCTGCTGCGCGACACCTGGGGCTTCGAGGGGACGGTGGTGGCCGACTACTTCGGCATCGCCTTCCTCAAGGTGCTGCACGGTGTCGCCGGTGACTGGGCCGAGGCCGCCGCCCTCGCCCTGGCCAGCGGCGTGGACGTGGAGCTGCCGACGGTCAAGACCTTCGGGGAGCCGCTGCTGCGCGCCGTCGAGGACGGGACCGTGCCCGAGGCGCTGGTGGACCGGGCGCTGCGCCGGGTCCTGGCGCAGAAGGCCCAGCTCGGCCTGCTGGACCCGGACTGGGACGCCGTCCCGGCGGCACTCGCCGGCCGCCGCCTCGACGACCCGCGCGAGCTGCGCGGCTCGGTCGACCTGGACCGCCCGGAGAACCGCGCCCTGGCCCGGGAGATCGCCGAGCGGGCCGTGGTGCTGCTGCGCAACGACGGTACCCTGCCGCTGCGCGGCCCCCGCCGGATCGCGCTGATCGGCCCCAACGCCGACACCCCGACCTCGGTGCTGGGCTGCTATGCCTTCCCCGTGCACGTCGGCAGCCAGCACCCCGAGGTACCGGTCGGCATCGAACTGCCCACCCTGCGCCATGCGCTGGCGGCCGAGTTCCCCTACAGCGAGATCCGGACCGCCACCGGGGCGAGCGTCGACGGGCTCGACACGTCCGGCTTCCCCGAGGCCGTCGAGGCGGCCCGGCAGGCCGACGTCGTGATCGTCGCCCTCGGCGACCGGGCCGGCCTGTTCGGGCGCGGTACTAGCGGCGAGGGCTGCGATGTCGAGACCCTCGAACTGCCCGGCGTGCAGCGGCAGTTGCTCGACGCCCTGCTGGACACCGGCAAGCCGGTCGTCCCGGTACTACTGGCCGGCCGGCCCTACGCCCTGGGGCGCGCGGTGACCGAGGCGGCGGCCCTCGTGCAGACCTTCTTCCCCGGCGAGGCCGGGACGGAGGCCGTCGCCGCCGTGCTCAGCGGCCGGACCAACCCCTCGGGCCGGCTGCCCGTCAGCATCCCGGCCCGGCCGGGCGTGCAGCCCTCCACCTACCTCGCCGCCCGCCTGGCCGGACCCAGCGAGGTGTCCAGCACCGACCCCACCCCTGCGTTCGGATTCGGGCACGGCATCGGTTACACGACCTTCGCCTGGACCGACCTGGCGGTGGAGCGGGCCGACGCCACGACCGACGGGGCGGTCGACCTCGCGTTCACCCTGCGCAACACCGGTGACCGCAGCGGCAGCGAGACCGTCCAGCTCTACCTGCACGACCCCGTCGCCAGCGTGGTCCAGCCGGTGCAGCGGCTGATCGGCTACCGGCGGATCACCCTCGACGCGGGCGAGGAGACCCGCGTCCGGGTCAGCGTCCCGGCCGACCTCGCGTCCTTCACCGGGCGCGACGGCCGGCGCATCGTGGAGCCGGGGGAGCTGGAGCTGCGCCTCGCCGCCTCCAGCACCGACCTCCGGCTCACCGCCACCGTCCGGCTGGACGGGCCGGTCCGCGTTCTGGACCACACCCGGCGCCTGCACGCGGACTTCCACTCCGCCTGACGACGCGTAGTCGGGACGGCCGACGGCACCACGGTGGTGACCCGGCCGTGCAACGGCGACGGCCGGACGTGGGTCCTCGGGAAGCACCCGCCCGGCCGGGGCTCGGTCCGGCGCCGCTCCGGAGGCACCCGCCCCGCCCCGTGTGCGTACTGCGGTCCGCAGCCGAGGAGGGGATGCGGCCCAGCCGCCGGCCGTCGTCGCCGTCCAGGGGATGCGCCGTCACCACGGCGTTCACCGTTGAGCCGTCCCGGTGGCGCAAGGCGACCAAACCGGTGAGGTCGGTGCCGCCGCTCCCGGCGAAACCGGGCGGGGGACCGAGGGCGAGGTCGCTCACGGGGCGGCCGATGGTCTCCGCCGCCGCCCGGCCCAGCAACAGCCGGCCCCCTCGCTCCAACCGCTCACCACGCTGTCCGGGTCGACCACGACCACGGCAGTGGGTGCGTCCTGCTCGCCGGCCGTCTCCACGGGCTCTTCCGGGCAGCCGTGCGCCCCGGAACGTGATTCCGGCGCCTGGCTTCAGGCTGGGTCCGGCTCCCGCTGCGTGCGCTCCGTGCGACGAGCGGCCAGGACATCACGGCACGATGACCAGCTTCCCGCGGGTGTGGGCGGTGCGGCTTGCGTCGAAGGCCTCGCCCGTCTGCTCCAGGGGAAAGGTCCGGGCGACCTCCACGGTCAGCGCGCCGCGGTCGGCCGCTGCCGCCGGTTCGGCGAGCTTGGCCCCATGCGGGCGGGCCCAGATCCAGTGGCTGCCGTGCTGCGACACTCCGGGGTCGCCCAGGGAGCCGGGGTTGCAGCCTTGCGCACCGCCACCGGGTGGGCGGGCGCCGTCGCCACGCTGTGCCGGGGGCGGCTCCCCGGCACCCGCATTGCTCCGCACTCGGTCGGGGAGTCCGAGGCTCCGTCAACCCCTTCGCGGCGGGGCGGTGCTGCCGCGCTCGACCAGGGTGGTGGCGAGGTCCACTCGTACAGTCCCGGGCTGCACCCCGCGGGCCAGGTCGATCACCAGACGGGTCGCCACCTCGGCCATCTCGGTCAGTGGCTGACGGACGGTGGTCAGGGGTGGGCCCACCCAGCGGGCCGGCGGGAGGTCGTCGAAGCCCACCACGCTGAGGTCCTCCGGAATGCGCAGCCCCAGCTCGCGGGCGGCCTCGTACAGCCCGAACGCCTGCAGGTCGTTCCCGGCGAACACGGCGGTCGGCCGGTCGGCCAAGCCCAGCAGCTCCATACCGAGCCGCCGTCCGGACTCGTGCTGGAAGTCGCCCTCCTTGACCAGCTCGCTCGCGTACGGGATGCCCGCCATGTCGAGCGCCGCGCGGTAGCCGTCGGCCCTGGCGCGGCTGCACATCATCCGGGCGGGGCCGCCGATCAGGCCGATCCGCCGGTGGCCGAGGTCGAGCAGGTGCCGGGTGGCGGCCAGACCGCCGTCCCAGTTGGTGGTGCCGACAGCGGGTATCCCCCGGCCCGGGTCGCCGGCCGGGTCCAGCACCACGAACGGGATGTTCCGGCTGGTCAGCTGCTCGCCCAGCGCGCGGTCCAGATCGGACAGCACCAGCACCACGCCG
The DNA here is from genome assembly GCF_007828955.1 of Kitasatospora atroaurantiaca. Taxonomy (NCBI): domain Bacteria; kingdom Bacillati; phylum Actinomycetota; class Actinomycetes; order Kitasatosporales; family Streptomycetaceae; genus Kitasatospora; species Kitasatospora atroaurantiaca. The sequence continues at coordinate 7,425,022 of NZ_VIVR01000001.1, forward strand.
GTCGGGCGGCGGGCGAGCACGCCGTCCATCCAGGACTGACCGGGGCTGAGGCGTCCGGCGGATTCGGAGAGCACGATGCTCAACCCCTCCTCGCGCACCGCGTTCTCGACGCCGCGGATCACCTCCATCGCCCACGCGCTCTCCAGCTGGTGGAAGACCAGCTCCAGCAGGGGGCTCACCTGGCGGCCTCCGCGCCGCCGGTAGCCGTGGCGTTGGAGAAGCTCCTCCACCCGCTCGCGGGTGGCGGGAGCGACATCGGCGCGCCCGTTCAGGACTTTCGAAACAGTCGGCGCGGAAACCCCTGCCTCCTGCGCGATCTCGGCGAGTGTCGCCGCTCTGGTCACGAGGTCCTCCTGCAATGCCCCTGCTGGGCGTGGATGGCAGTACGGCAGGGATGCGACCGCACCGTACGGACTGGATGCTAGACCGCCGACGGGCCGGAGCAGATCCCGCCCTGGCTCCCGACGGGGTGGCGAGGGCGGCCCTACGACCCATCGTAGTCGGAATGCTACTCGAAAGATTCGAAGTGAAGGGAGTTCTGCTCGCCCAGCTTCGAGTCATCGGATATTCGATGCTGATTCGATGAATTTCAACGTAACTCACAAGCAGGGATTATGAGTTGACATGAGATCAGAAGACCTGACAGATTTGCCGAATGTTCGGGTCGAAGCGCTTCGACAGTGCCGTTCGGTCGAGGGTGGATCACCTGACCCTGCTGCTGCGCCCGCTGCAGGACGCGCGACCACCGCTCCTGGCCGCCCTGGTCGGGCTCCTTCTCGTTCAGGCGGCGCTGCCGGCTGCCACCGCGCTGGCCACCGCGGCCCTGGTGGCCAGGGTGCAGAGCCGTCCAGGTGCGGACCTGTTCGACGCCGCCCTCGCGCCCCTCGTCGCCTTCGGTTCCGTCCTGTTGCTCGGGCACGTGATCGAGGCGCTGACGGCCCCGCTGGGGCAGCTCGCCGCCCTCCGCATCGACGGGGCGCACCGCGAGGGTCCTGGGGCTCACCACGGCGGGCCCCACGATCGAGGCGCTCGAGACGCCGGAGGTGCAGCAGCTGATCCGCCGCGCCCGCGCCCAACCGGCCAACTGGACCGAGCGCACCCCGGCCGACGGCGCCCTGGGACGCCTGCGCCGCCGCGCCTCGCTCCTCGGCCTGGCCGGCGCCTGTGCGGTGCTGGCGCAGTACGTGTGGTGGGCCGTGCCGGTCCTGCTGGTGCCCGGAGCGGTCAACCAGTACCTGCGCAACCGTCAGGCGAACGGCTTCACGGCGGTGTGGCGCAAGGGCGTCGAGCACGGACTGCGCGCCGCGGCCTGAGAGGAGGCGCTCACCGCCGTCGGCCCCAGCATGGAGGTGCGGGTCTTCGGCTTCGGCGAGTGGATGGTCGAGCGCATCCAGCGGCACCTACGGGCGATGTTCGAGCCCACCTGGGAGGTGTCCCGCTCTGGCTGCCGAACGTCTCACGTCGCCGTTGAAGGATCTGGCACCGGCCGACGCAGCGCTGATGCTGATCGGCCGCAGCTCGAACGCCGGAAGCGGCCTCGGGCCGCGGGGTCACCATGGGTCCTGACATGACCACTAGTGGGTGATGGTGCGTGACGGCATCGGTGCGAAGGGCTTCGATGGGTGGGGTCTGTCGGTTCACATGGGTGCGAGGCAGTAGGAGGGCGCGTCATGTCGCGTGTGAGAGTGCACAACTTCTCGGTATCCCTGGACGGCTTCGCGACCGGTGAAGGGCAGAGTCTCGACGCGCCGTTCGGGCATGCGGGCGGGCGACTGCACGAGTGGTTCTTCCAGACGCGGAGTTTCCATGAGATGCGCGGGGAGAGCGGGGGCGGCGCCGGGGTCGACGACGCGGTGGCGAACACCTGGGCTACAGGCATCGGCGCGGAGATCATGGGGCGGAACAAGTTCGGGCCCCAGCGCGGCCCGTGGGAGAACCATGAGTGGACCGGGTGGTGGGGGCCCAATCCGCCGTTCCACACGCCGGTGTTCGTCCTGACCCACTACCCTCGCCCCTCGGTCGAGATGGAAGGGGGTACCACCTTCCACTTCATCGACGCCACGCCCGAGGAGGCGCTCCGTCAGGCGCGTGAGGCCGCGGGCGGCCTGGACGTGCGGATCGGCGGCGGGCCGAGCACCGTCCGGGAGTTCCTGGCCGCGGACCTGATCGACCATCTGCACATCGTCGTCGTCCCCATGGTCCTGGGCCGGGGCGTGCGGCTGTGGGACGGCCTCGAAGGTGTTGATAAGCGTTTCGGGATCGAGTCCGTGACCACCCCCAGCGGCGTCACGCACATCACCATGCGCCGGGCGGAGTCAGGCGGATGACCGGACGGGTCGGGGAGAGCTCCGGAGGCTGGGCCGGTGGCCGGTGGCCGGCAGGTCCTGCCGTCCAGTCCGCGGCCTCGAGCTGGGAGGGTCGTCCGATACCGGCTGCCGCACCGGGGTGTGCCGGGGAAGGCCTCAGCGCCCTCAAAGGCACCGGGCGTTGCCGCAAGGCCGCCACGCCCGCTCCGCTGCTGTCAGCGCACTGCGGCTGCCGCCACGCCGGCCGACTGCGGTCGGCGGATCGAGCGATGATCGAGACATGCGACCACACCGTGGTGGAATCGCTCTACGGCGTCGACACTGCGGATGAAGCTGGACTCGGCGTTGCCGCGGGTGCTTCCCACGCTCTTGGACAGGGACAGCCGGAAGCCAGTGATCTTGGAAGCATCCTTCGGCAGCAGGTCGCCCGGCTCGGGGCGGAGCCTCTCCAAGGTTCCCCGCGGGCCGAGGCCGGAGCCGTCCGTCAGGGTCTCGATGTGCAGGTCCGCCGGTGCCTCGGCGAGTTGCCGGACCAGGCGCTTGACCCAGCTCAGCGGATATCCCTGCTCTGGAGCCGGGATCGCGATGGAGGTCCGCAGTTTTCAGACGCGGAGGTCGGCGTCGATCGCGATGTTTCCGAGGGTCTCATCAACCCTGATCTCAGCGCTCAGGCGGCCGCTCTCGCACAGATGGTCGGCGAGTGCGGCGCGCCGCGCCTGCGGATCGTCGCCGCGGCGCGCCCGTTGAACGGGCAGGACCTTCGTACCCAGTTCGCCTCCGAGCTGGAGGCAGACCTGCCGAATCAGCCGCTCCCAGCTCTCGATGACCTGGGTGGCGCGCGCGTCCCCCTGGCAAAGGGTCTCGTCCTCGATGCCGTTTCGCACCGGGACCCAGGCTGGCCCCATGTTCTGGAAGCCGTGGCAGCCGGAGTTCTCGTGCTGGAGGTAATGCAGGAGTTCCTGCAGCAACCAGGCGTGGGCCGGGTTGCCGACGCCCTCGTGACGGATCAGCACATCCGCCTGGTAGGAGACTTCGGCCCACGACAGGTGCCAGAGCGTCACTTTGTGCTTTCGGCGCCCATCGATCTTGACCGGGACGAGCGGGCTGCCCTCCAGGGCCACGTCGTTGGACAGCGTGATCACCGCCTCGTATCCACGTCGGGCCGCGATGTCCATGTAATCCTGGACCTGTTCGGCCTTCAGTGGATTGCCGTTGGTCTTGCTCTCCACCAGGCCGTCCACAGCCACCCGGCACGTTCGATCCGAACGACCCCGTCGGGCCGCTCAGGGGACTCGCCGTGGGGGAGCGAGACGTCGGTGAACGTCTCCATCCGCCCGGCCGGTGCTCCGAACGGGGCGGTCAGCCTGCGGCCGAATTCCGGCACCTGCGCCATGACCGGCAGCAGCACGGAGGTCGCCCGAACCTCGCGCTCCCGGTCGCTCTTGAGTGTTGTGGCAGGAAATCGGGCGGCCCGGAGAACGACCTCACCAACCGCAACACCACCTTCATGACTTGGAACCAGCTCCACCTGGCGAGGATGCTCAAGGACGCCGGCGGCATCCCCGCCCACGGCAACCAGCGTTCCGAATGGGACGCCGGCTGCCGCTTCGACTTCGAGAACCCCGAACACCGCTGAGGACACAAACGGCCTGAGCCGACGGGTGCGCTGAAGCGACGCCCGCTGAGGCGCCTGGTGAAGGTGACCCATCGAGGCCGGCTACGGCGGGCCGGCCGCCGTCCTCCCGGGCGAGGAGCCGGTAAAGGAGCCGAGGGCGATGCCAGGAACCGGAGGGTGAAGTAGCAGGTGCTGAGGCGGCTGTGCGTTGCCGGACCGACGGTGAAGAGGGCGCTCTGGCAGACGACCTGGTTTGCCCCGGGTGCCGATGTCGAGGGCGCCGACTTGACGGTCAGCCACCCTCCGGAGGGGCGGCGAGGGTTCGGAGGAGGTACCCGAGGTCCGGTACGCAGTTCACGGGGTTGCGCGCAGGGCGTGTTGAAGGCTCGCAATGAACCGGTGGAGGACGGCGGGGTGTCCGGCGGCGCGGGAAGGGTTGAGCTCGCAGATCGAGAGTGCTCGGAAGCGCGGGTCCCGGCAGGCGGTGTCCAGCGCCTCGGACACGGCGTCGAGAGTGGGGCCGCTGTTGCGGCCGTCCGTGCTTTCGGCGAGAGGCGCGTCGGTGAAGTCCAGGACGTCGACATCGAGGTGCACGGCCAGGGGACCGGCCGGGAGCGTACTGAGGGCCCGTGCCACCTCGGTTCCCGGCGTGGTGGCGAGATCGATGTGCGAGCCCCATCGCAGGCCCAGTCGACTTGCCTGCTCGCGTTCCCAGGAGGTGGCGGCCTCGGGGTCGATGCCGAGGAGGTGGAGCCGGTCCGGGGTGAGCAGCGGGCGGCGGGCGAAGGCGGCCGCCAGCGGCTCCGCGGCTCCGGGCAGGTCCAGTCCGTGGGCGAGCCCCATCCAGTCGAGGGCGCCATCGCAGGTGCTCTCGGGTGTGTTGAGATCGAAGTGCCGGTCGATGTAGAGCAGGCCGGCGTCCGGGTCGCCTGCCGTGAGAGCTGCCATCACACCCAGTGCGACGGTGCAGTTCCCGCCAATGACCAGGACGTCCGCGTCCTCCTCCAGCGCTCCGGCGACGTGGTCGGCGACCGCCTTGACGGCCTGGACCACTGCCGCGAGGTTCTGGGCCCGCGGGTGCTGCGGGTCTGGGGCCCACACGTGCAGCGGCCCGTCCCCTGCATCCCGTACCCGGCGGCCCGCCGCTCTCAGGCGATCGATCAGGCCCAGCTCGCGCAACACGCGTGGTGCGGCCTCCTGGCCGGGTGCGTAGCTGCCCGCGCTGGTCGGCGCGCCCACCAAAACGAGATCCCGTGGCATCCACTCATCATCGCCGTCCGCCCGGATGGGCGCGAGCGGGGCTGCCCCGCGGGTCGGCAGGGGGAGTCGGCCAGGAACACCGGCCCGGCCTGCACCGTCCGATGCAACGGTCCATCGCCCCATGCGGCGTAGCCGGTCGGCACCCGAGTCCGCCGCGCCGTCGGCAGGGGCATTCGCTTGTCGTCCCCGTCGACGGCTTCCCCATGGCCGGGCAGCCGGCTGCCTGTCGCTGTGCACGGGCGTTCCGCACCATCGCCCCCGTTGGCGCGAAGCCGAACCCTTGACCAGCCCCTGACCGCAGTCCTGTGCGCGTGGCCTCTTAACATCATTTCGGATTCTTCGACGGACGCTGCTGCCTACCCGGCCGGGTGCCCGCCGTCCAACACCCAACAGGACACAACGACTCCGCCGCATCGCGATGGAGCCGTGCATCGAGGAGGAACGTCCATGCAAGCCCGGAAGATCGGCGCGGCCGCCGCAACAGCGGTGGCGCTTCTGGCTGCCCGCGACCTCATGCAGAAGAGGCACGCACTGCTGCGGAACTTCCCGGTGATCGGGCACGCCCGGTACCTGTTGGAGACGATCGGGCCGGAGCTGCGGCAGTACATCGTGACCTCCAACGAGGAGGAGCGCCCGTTCAGTCGTGACCAGCGCACTTGGATCTATGCGTCGGCGAAGGAGGAGAACAACTACTTCGGGTTCGGGACCGAGGTCGACGTCGAGCACGTACAGGGGCACGCCTATCTGAAGCAGCGCACGTTCGCCGGCACTCTGCCCGACGCGCACGATCCGCAGGCTCCGCTGCCCTCGGCCAAGGTGCTGGGCGGGCCGCGCGGGCGCGCCAAGGCGTTCCGGCCGACGAGCGTGGTGAACATCTCGGCGATGAGCTTCGGATCGCTCTCCGGCGCGGCCATCACGGCGCTCAACAAGGGGGCGGCGCTGGCCGGCACGATGCACAACACGGGTGAGGGCGGCCTCTCGCCGTACCACCGGAACGGCGGTGACCTCGTCCTTCAGCTCGGTACGGCGTACTTCGGCTGCCGCAACGAGGACGGCAGTTTCAACCTTGACAGGCTCAAGGACGTCGTCGCCAGTGCTCCGGTCAAGGCGATAGAGATCAAGCTCTCCCAGGGCGCCAAGCCCGGGTTGGGCGGGATGCTGCCGGGCGCGAAGGTGACCTCGGAGATCGCCGGGATTCGGGGCATCCCGGTCGGCAAGGACTGCGCCTCCCCGTCGCGGCACACCGCGTTCAGCGACGTGGACTCGATGCTCGACTTCGTCGAGTTGCTCGCCACCGAGACCGGTCTGCCGGTCGGGGTCAAGAGTGCGGTCGGAGAGATGGGCTTCTGGCAGGAGCTGGCCACGCTGATGGTGCGTGGTGACCGTGGAGTCGACTTCGTGACTGTCGACGGCGGCGAGGGCGGCACCGGGGCAGCGCCGCGGATCTTCGCCGACTCGGTGTCGCTGCCCTTCCGGATGGGCTTCTCCCGGGTCTACGGCACCTTCGCGGAGCTGGGGCTGACCGACGACCTGACCTTCATCGGCTCCGGCAAGCTCGGCTTGCCCGAGAACGCCGCGGTCGCCTTCGCCCTGGGTGCCGACATGATCAACGTGGCCCGTGAGGCGATGCTGTCGATCGGATGCATCCAGGCGCAGAAGTGCCACACCGACAAGTGCCCCACCGGCATCGCAACCCAGAACCCGTGGCTGGCCCGCGGCCTCGACCCGGCCTCGAAGGCCACCCGGGCCGCTGCCTACCTGCGCACCCTGCGCACGGAGCTGATCAAGATCTCGGCGGCCGTCGGCGTCGCCCACCCGGCACTCATCACGGCCAACGACATCGAGATCATGAACGGCGACTACGAGGCCCGCACCCTGGCCGGCGTCTACGGCTACAAGGACGGCTGGGGCGAGCTCGGCCCGCACCTTGCCGATGAGATCACGGCACTTCTGACCACCAAGCCGGCCTCCGTCCGGAAGCCTGCTGTCTGACGCGCCGACAGAGGCGACGGCACCATGACGTGAGGAGTGAGACTCAAGAACGTCGTCGGCCCCGACTGGCCGGGCCGATCAACCTGCCGCTCATAGCGACGAAGGTGCGTCCGGCGGGCCTGACAACGGCTGAGGTTGTTGCTCGTCGAGGGGGTGCTGCTCCGACTCGTCCGGCTCTTGTGGGTGACTGACGGCGACTCCGGAGAATCGCCAGTGGCCACCCCGGAGGGTGACCCAGCTGAGCACTCGCCGCAGACCAACGTTGCTATTGGTCCAGACCTATTGACGAGCCGTGTCGCCCCTCCTACGATCCGGTGCGGCACAGCCCCACATGTCCCCACCTCACCCGGAGCCGAGCGTCACGCCCCCACGCGTCGGTCATGTCCATGGCGCTCGGCGGGAAGGGAGCACAGTATGTTCCGTCGGAGGTCGCGTACTCCACGTCTGTCGGGCGCATTCCGCCCTTGTGCGGATCACGGCCGCCTCGAAGGCGACCAGGCGGGGAGCGAGCCGGTCCCAGCTCCTCGCCCGCAGAGGGCGGCCGTGGACCGCGCATTACAGGTGAACCGGACCAGCCGCGCCAAGCACCGACCGACCGTCCTGAGGCGTTCCCTCGCCGGGGTGAGCGCCGCCGCCGTCATCGGTGCCGGCATCGCCGTGGCCGGCTCCGTCACGGCGGGGGCTGCCACCCCCAACCTGGTGGCCAACTCCGGATTCGAGAACGGACTCTCCGACTGGGCCTGCTCCAGCGGCTCCGGCGCGGTCGTCAGCAGTCCGGTCCACTCCGGCGCGTCCGCGCTCAAGGCCACGCCGACCGGCCAGGACAACGCCCAGTGCACGCAGACCATCAGCGTGCAGCCCAACTCCCAGTACACGCTGAGCGCCTACGTCCAAGGCAGCTACGTCTACCTGGGCGCCACCGGCGCCGGCCTCACCAGTGCCCCGTCCACCTGGACGCCGAACAGCTCGTCGTACGGCCAGCTCAGCGTCGGCTTCACCACCGGGGCGAACACCACCTCGGTCACCGTCTACGTGCACGGCTGGTACGGGCAGCCCGCGTACTACGCGGACGACGTGTCGCTCACCGGCCCCGGTGGCAGCAGCCCCTCGCCGACCGTCAGCCCGTCGGCCACTGCCTCGCCGACCGCCAGCTCCTCGACCAGCGCTTCGCCGAGCACCAGTCCGCCGACCAGTGCCTCGCCGAGCACCAGCCCGTCGGGCGACACCTGCCCCACGAAGCCCAAGCCGTCGGGCAAGGTCCTGCAGGGATACTGGGAGAATTGGGACGGTGCCGCGAACGGAGTCCACCCCGGCATGGGCTGGGTCCCCATCACGGACAGTCGGATCGCCGCGCACGGCTACATCGTCATCAACGCCGCTTTCCCGGTGATCCTCTCGGACGGCACCGTCCTGTGGCAGGACGGCATGGACACCAACGTCAAGGTCTCGACCCCCGCCGAGATGTGCCAGGCCAAGGCGGCCGGGGCGACGGTCCTGATGTCGATCGGCGGTGCCGCCGCAGGCATCGACCTGAGCTCCAGTACGGTCGCCGACCGGTTCGTGGCGACCGTCGTCCCGATCCTCAAGAAGTACAACTTCGACGGAATCGACATCGACATCGAGACCGGCCTGTCCGGAAGCGGCAACATCAACACGCTGTCCGCCTCCCAGGCCAACCTGGAGCGCATCATCGACGGCGTGCTGGCCCAGATGCCCGCAGGCTTCGGCCTGACGATGGCCCCCGAAACCGCGTACGTCACCGGCGGAAGCGTCACCTACGGGTCGATCTGGGGGGCCTACCTCCCGATCATCAAGAAGTACGCCGACAACGGCCGCCTGTGGTGGCTGAACATGCAGTACTACAACGGCAGCATGTACGGCTGCTCCGGCGACTCCTACCAGGCCGGTACCGTCCAGGGCTTCACCGCGCAGACCACGTGCCTGAACAACGGCCTGACCATCCAGGGCACCACCATCAAGGTGCCCTACGACAAGCAGGTGCCCGGCCTGCCGGCCCAGCCCGGCGCGGGTGGTGGCTACATGGCGCCGAGCCTGGTCGGCCAGTCGTGGAACGCCTTCGGTGGTTCGCTGAAGGGGCTCATGACGTGGTCGGTCAACTGGGACGGCTCTAAGGGCTGGACCTTCGGCGACAACGTCAAGTCCCTCCAAGGCCGTTGATTTCCCGCTGACTCCCCGCGCCCCGGTTGCACCGTTGCGAGCTGGAGCCGGTCACCGACCGGAACTCCACCTCGGTTCGGGATGTGTCGATGCCGGACATCGAGGACACGACCGGTGCTGCGGGTGCCGTGGATCGGCTCGACTTTGACCTAGACGCCGGGCAGGTGCTCGGCGTGGTCGGCGAGTCGTCCTTGCCGAGCAGTTCGCGCCCGTCGATCGGTGGAGTTTCGGATCGCACGCATGACGGACTGCTCGCAGGGGATCGCGGCACCGGCCACCCCGGCGCCGGCTCTCCGAGGGTCGGCGGTAGCCGATGACCCAGCGCTACCGGCGATCCGGACAAGAATCAGGCAGGCGGCGGGTTCGAGCTGAGCGGACCCGGCGCCGCCGGTCGGTGGTTCGGCCGAGGCGGGATCTCGTGGGCGTCGCGCCGAGCGGGTTGTGGACGCAGCTCTGTCGTCTCGGTCAAGGCTGCGTCGGGGCGCTGCCGGCCGCGGTAGAAGATGTCGAGGTCGACCTCCTCGCCGCCGACGACCAACGTGTCCCAGGGCCCGCTGGCCACCAGGATCCGGACGGTCTCGCTATTCAGCCGCCGCAGGTGGTCGCGGAGAGCCCGGTCGTCGGGCATGCCCGGAAGCCGGGGCGACAGGCGGTTCCGGATCTTCCGCAGCCGGTCCATCAGCGCGTCGAGGTGTGCTTCGCCCTCCGCGCTCTCCGGAGCTGCCTCCTCGATGCTCCAGGCGATCTTGTCCTTGATCGCGCAGCTGACGCCGTGTCCGTCGCTGGTGACCATGGCCTTCCACGCTCGGCTCTTGTGCCGGTACTGCAGCATCGACATGGCCGCTTCGTGGCGGACGAAGTCAGCGTCGCGGAACGCCTTCCCGCGCCAGCTGTCGCTGAGTGACCGCGCGAGCGAGATCGCCGAGGCCAGGCCGCTGTTGAGTCCGCGGCCCGGCCAGAAGTGGATGGCGTTGGCGGCGTCCCCAAGCAGGAATCCGTAGGTCCCGGGCGTGTTGGAGGTGGCGGAGTAGAGCTCGGCGGTGAACCGCGGCCGCTGCACCATGTCGAGGCGGAAGCCGGTGACGGCGGTCAGGTTCTCCTCGGCGACGCCGAAGAGGACCAGGCCCTCCAGTATCCGCTTCCACAGTGCCGAGCCCCGGACCAGGGCGGGTAGGAAGAGCGTGCCATGAGTCGAGCAGCGGAAGTCGCCGCCGTCCTCCCGGGCCATCAGGCAGGGCCGAGAGGCGACGCACTCCTCGAAGACGTGCCGGACCGGGTCGACGCCGATCACCTCCTTCGCCTCGGCATCGGTCAGGCGCATGTTCAGGAAGCCCTCGCCGCGCAGGGAGTTCAACAGGAAGCGGTTCTGGGCCACGGTCAGCAGGACGGTCATGGGATCCGACAGGTCGGATTTCACCCGCAGGCCCAGCACGACGTCCTGGACGTGCTGTCCGTTCAGCGAGTAGATGGACGTGTCGGGGGTGCCGAACCTCTCGGCGAAGTACTCGCGCGTCCGGGAACGGCTCCCCTCACAGATGGCGAGCACGTGATCCTTGACCACCTCCTCCCGCCGCTCGGCAGGGTCGAAGACGGTGGAAGCGAGCCGGATGGTGTCGGGCTTCTCGTTCGCCATCTCCAGCAAGGTGTCCTCGATGTAGGCGATCCGGATGTTCCGCGGGCCGTAGCCGCGAATGGAGTCCGGCCCGGCCGGCCACATCTCGGAGTACGCACCGGCGCGGAACAGCCGCTCCTGGACCTCCTCCGGCAGGTTCAGGAACTGGCGACTCTGGACGGTGACGACCTGCTGCCGCCGGACGTTGCCCTGCGCATCGTTCTTCCAGACGACGCGCGAGCCGTCCTCGGTCCAGCGGCCGTCGTACACCGTGACGGCCACCTGCCGGCCCATCAGGTGTTCGAGCAGCAGAGCGAAGGCGAGCCCCACCGGACCGCCGCCCGAGACGGTGACGTTCAGGACCGGCCCGCGACTCTCGATGACGGCGGGGGAGATGAACTCCGTGATCGTCTCCATCGAGTCGGCGATCTCGAAGCGGAAGACCTCGCCTCCGATGGTGATCAGGTCGCCGGACGTGAGGACGTGCGACGTCACGCGTTTCCCGTTGACCAGCGTCCCGTTACGGCTGCCCCGGTCGTACAGGACGTAGCGGCCGCCTTCGCGGAGCATCTCGGCGTGGAGGCGCGAGGCGCTCCGGCTCGCGATCACCACAGAGCTTTCGCTGCTGCGGCCGAAGGTCACAGGGGTGTCGCCGACCGGGAACCGCCGCCCCGTCAGCGGTCCCTCGCGCCCGATGATGGCAGCTGGCATGGTCACTCCGTTCCCTGGATGTCTGGCTGCTCGTCCTTGACCGGCGGTCGCCAACGGGAGGGTTGCCTCGCGATGGATCTGCCCGGAGCCCGGACGGGAGGCGTTTGGTGAACGTGCCTGCGGCGGGAGGTGGTTGGGGTGAGGGATATCGGACGCCGACAGGGGCCGCCGAGTCAGCTCAGGAGGCCGCCGGCGTACGCGATCCGGGATTTCGAAGGTTCAGCACAGACAGCCATGGCCCCCCACGTCCGTCACTCCCTGCATTGATCGGCGTGCTCCAGGTTGTCGCCACCAGCAGCTGCGCGCAAGGGCGCGATGTCGGAAGTTGCAGACAAGTTGCACAGCCGCCGCAAAGGACCTCTGCCGTAGACCCGGCGCGCCCCGGCTGACCGGGTGTCAGGCTCCCGCGTCCGCGAGGCACAGCTCGGACAGGCTGCCAGAGTGCTCCGCCGGTCTGGCGCCAAATCCGTGACTGGATCGCAATTCTCAGTTACAGGATGACCAGCAGCTTGGTGCCCGGCACCAACTTCCGGTTGACGGAGGTCGATTGGACGAACACGGTGTACGACGGGTTGTCGCCCGGCTTCACCGTGGCCTCCGACCCCGGCAGGCCGAGGAGCTGGCGGGCCGCCGGGCCCGAGAACACCCTGCCCGTCATCCGGCCGGTGGCCGGGTCCTTCTCCGCCACGGCGAGCTGCTTGTTGCCCTGGATCTTCTCACGCTTGGACAGCTCGTAGTAGGCGCAGCCGGTCTTGTACGTGTGCCCGGCGCGGGTGACGAAGTCGCGGATCTGCGTCTGCTGGTCGACCGGGATGAGGAAGTACTTGCCGGTGTCCAGGGCATCGAGATTGGCCTTCACCTCGGCAGTGCTCAAGTCCTGGCCCATGGTGAACAGGTTCCTGGTACCGCGCACGCCCTGTTCGCGGCCCCGCAGGAAGCTCGTGGCAGCCGTCTTGACGGTGCCGATGGCCTCCTCGACGCCCTTGCTGGAGTCCGCATCCCAGATCGCGATGTTGCCCGCCGGGAAGCCGTACTCCTGAGCGGTGCGCTTGGCCAGGGAGTTCGGGACCAGGATCGCCGAGGTCCAGTGGTCAGGGAGGTTGTCCATGGCGCTCTGGATGCGGCCTGTCCACCTGCGCAGGACGGCGGTGCCCTGGCTGCCGTCCATGCGGATGTGCATCTTTCCGGTCTCCGAGCAACCGGAGGCGTTCTCCTCGCCGTCGGTGACGACGACCTGAAGGAAGGAGTGTTCCCCATATCCTTCCCAGATGTTCTTCAGGTCGTCGATGGACTTCACGGCCGCCTCGATCAGCGCCGTCGCACCGTTGTTGACCTCGTAGAGCCCCCGCAGGGATGGCAGGTGCTTGACGTCCATGTCCCAGACCAGGTTCTTCACCTCGTGATCGAAGGCGTAGAGGCTGATGCGGGTCTCGTGACCGAGCCGGTCGGACTCCTCCTGAAGGCCCTTCACGAACTCGTCCACCACCCGGACAAGCTGCGCCTCGTGCTGGCGCATCGAGCCGGACCTGTCGACCACGAGCGAAACGTGGTTGACCTTGTGCTTGATCCTGGTCGCGGACATGGTTCTACCCCTTTTCCGACACTCTTTCGACGCCTTTCCGGCGCCCCCTCCAACGTTGTTTCCACACTACGAGGGGGCACTGACAATGAGGTCTGACCTGGGGTTCAACCGATTCCGACCACCCGTCAAGTCCGCTTTTAGAGATTAGTAATACTGACGGGCAGTCAGAAATCTCGGTTCGGAGAAGCGCCTGCGGCTCGGCGTCGAACGAGGGTAACCGGGCTCGTATCCGGCTGGCCTCGGCAGTCTCCAGGTCCGCGATGTCGTAGTCCCAGGCGACGAGGGCCTCACGGGCCTCCGCGCGGTGGTACGGCTCGGTCGAGGTGGCGAAGAACCGGCGAGCGCAGTCGGCGAGTGACGAACGGCTTCTCAGTGAACGGCGCCATGGCACAGACCTCGGACCGGAGACTCGAAAGGGGCGATACCGTAGACCTCGGACACCCCCTCCCGCATCACCGCCACCGACGCCCGATCAAGCGCTCTCCACCGCCCAGGGCTGCGCGCTCCGCCAATTTCAGCGGCAGGCCGCCCCCTCCACAGCGACCCCTGCCGTCCGGTTGGGCCGCCACGGAAGTCAATCGCTCTTGTGCCTCGATCGTCGCCGCCGCCGGGGCCACGGCGAGCGCGAAGCCGACGGGCCGGCCGTGACCGGACCTGGTCCTCCGGGTCCGGTCACGCCAACGGCCCGGGCTGCGCTGTGGATCAGCGCAGCCCGGCGAAGAGGTCGTTCTCGGGCACGGCCGCGCCGGTGGTGTCCTGGACCCGTACGAAGGTCTCCACGCCCATCAGCTCCGTGAACCTTTCCTTGCCCATTTTCAGGAAGAAGATGTTCTCGCCCTGGCTGGCGTGCGCGGCCAGCGCATCGAACTTCTGAGCGCCGAACTCGGTGGTGTCCACCCAGGTGGTGATCTCCTCGTCGGGGAGTCCGATCTCGGGTATCGCGGCAGCCTCCGCCGGATCCGGTTCCTCCCAGTCCGCGCCGAACTCGCGCATGACCTCCCCGAACCGCTGCATCATCGAGCGCGGCGCCGTCGTCCAGTACACCTTCGGCGTCATCCCGGTCATCGCCAGCGCCGCCATCGTGATGCGGTTCGCCTGGATGTGGTCGGGGTGGCCGTAGAAGCCGTTCTCGTCGTAGGTCACGACCACATCGGGCCGGTAGCGCCGCAACAGTTCGGCCAGACGGGCGGCGCCCTCCTCAACCGGGGTCTGCCAGAAGGACCCGGGCGCGTCGTTGGCCGGCCAGCCCATCATCCCGGAGTCGGCGTACTCCAACAGCTCCAGATGACTGACCTTCAGGACCTCGCAGCTCGCCTCGAGTTCCTGACGACGCATGGCGGCGACAGCCGCCGGATCGTGCCCCGGCTCGCCCGGCTTGACACCCCCCGGTCCGTCACCGCAACCGCCGTCGGTACACGTGACGAGGACAGTGCGAACGCCCTCCGTCGCATACCGCGCCAGGACACCCCCGGTTCCGGTGGCCTCGTCGTCGGGGTGGGCGTGCACTGCCATCAGCGTCAGGGGCCGGTCAACCATGAAAACCATCCTTCGGTCGGAAAAGTGCTCGGTCTGAGTCTGCGGTACGCGGGCAGGCGGTTGCCCGTAATATCGGGGTGACCCGGCGTACGGGAGACCCAAGGGCCCCCGGACCACGCCGGGGTGGATGAACTGTTGATCTCGGCTCCCCGCCCGCGCGGGGACGGCCCCGGTCCGTGTTGACGGTCCTGCCAAGGGCCTGCGCCTGCCGCTCCTGTCGGGGGCCGTGCAGTTTTCGATCGTGCAGTGGAGGGACCTGCGCGATTCAAAGTGGTGAATACCAGTCAGATACCCGTTCGGCCGCCGGGGGTCGTGGTGCGCTCTCGCAGCCCACGGCAACCAGCGCTCCGAGTGGGACGCCGGCTGCCGCTTCGATTTCGAGAACCCTCGGTGACGGCATCGACGGCCGTCACCCCAGGCGGCCGTGGGTGGATTCCGGGGCGTAGTGCCTGTGAGTGGCTGCTGCTGATCGAGCTGAGCCGGGCCTCTGCGGGCGCTCCTACGTCTGCGCCGGCAGGGATGCCCGTGGGTACGACAACCGAGGGCTCGAACTGCGTTGCGCGCCCGGCAAGATCTCTGAGAGTGGCCCTAGCGTTCGGTGCTCCGGCCCAATACCGGCTTGACGTCCAATACGGGGGTGCCGTTCAGGGCCTCGAGGTTACTGACCCGGATCCGCAGACCTTCGACGGCCAGGATGGTGACCCGGTGCAGGCCGATGGGGTTGGGGCGGTCCGGCGAGCGGGTGGCGAAGACACCGGTCTCCGGGCGGGAGAGGTCCCCGCGCGGGTGGACAGCGAGCACCTCGCGGTCGGCGCGGTGGAGCCAGGTGAGCAGCAGGACGTCTTGTCCCACCTCCAGGTCCCGCAGACCCTGGGCCACCGAGGGGTCGAAGACCAGCCAGACGTCCGGTCCGCCCTCGTCGCCCTGCTTGGGTGCCTCCGCCCGCTCCAGAAGCGGTGACTCCACCCAGCCGATCGTCCGTACCTGGTACTGCCCGTCCGCCATTGCTCTCCTCTCGGCGACACCGAGTCTAGGGGGCCGCCTGTGGACCGTGGCGGAGCCGAGCAGGGCGGCCAGGGGATACGACCGCCCCCCGATCCGGTCGCGCTCCCGTTGAGGTGAGTGATGGTCACGGGTCCGGACCTCGTGGCCTTCCTGCACGGCGCCCCCGCCTCCGCAGTAACGGGCATCGAGACACCGCTGTGGACCGAGATCCGTTCCTCCCGGGACTATCCGTGACCGGCGGACCCGTCGGCCGCCGGGCCGGGGCCTTCCGGGAAGCCGTTGACGCTCGGCGGCGCGCCCTGTGGTCCACCCACGCCGAGTTGCTCGGGACGGAGGGGCACGCCGTTGGTCCGCAGGACGTCGCGGACGTCCAGGATCAACGGGAACACCTCGTGGTTCCGGTCCTCGCCCTGTTCGTCCCAGGCCCGCTGCTCGGCCTCGACCGCCATCCGGTCCTGTGCGAACACCCGCTCGGTGAAGCGCCGGATCAGCGGCCACGCCAAGTGGATCACCCCGGGGACCGGCGGCTTCGCGATCATCAGCAGGCCGTAGGCGTGGTTGGTGCGCTGGTCGGCATCCTCCGGCACGTAGGCCGCCCAGAGGGAGAACGCCGGGAGTTCGGCACCGTCGGGAACGGCCTGAAGGGTCTGGTACGGGTACTCGGCGCGGATGGTGACGACGTCGGGTTTCTGCCGCCCGCCGAGCCCCTCGGCGGCCAGCAGACCGGCACCGCGGTCCTTCCTGCCCCCGGCGGGGACGAACAGGTAGCGGGCCTCGACGAACCGCGGACCGCGCTCGTACCCCAGAAGCTCGGGCTGGATCCTGCCCAGCACACCCCGGTGCAGGAACTGGTGGTTCATGTCCAGCAGGTTCTCGTGCATGAAGGAGTAGTGGCACCGCACGGTGCGGGAGAACGTCATGGTTCGGTGCGTGGCCGCATGGAACTCGGGTAGCACCGGAAACGGCGTCCCTTCGGCCTTCCCCGGGGCGCCGGGGAAGACGAACACCAGGCCGTAGGCCTCACGGACCGGGTATGACCGCACGCCGCGCGGCGGCCGCTCGCACCCCTTGGGCAGATACGGGATCTGCGAGATGTGGCCGTTTCCGCGGTAGGCCCAGGCGTGGTAGCAGCAGCGCAGCGCCTCCCCCTCCACGACGCCCAGGCTCAGGGGCACCTGGCGGTGTGCACACCGGTCCTCCAAGGCATGGACCTTGCCGCTCCGGCCGCGGTACAGCACGATCCGCTCACCGGCGAAAACAGCGGCGAAGGTGCGTCCCCTGGGTACTCTTCGGGACACGGCCACCGGATACCAGAAATCCGGATCGATCCCGACGCGCCGCAGGTCGGCGACGGCTTCCTGGTGGTCGTTCTCCGGCTGTGGAGGTAACCCCGCCGGTCCGTCGGCGGGGTACCGGTCCACTCCGGGTCGGGCCTCGGTCATATGTGCTGCTTCCTTGCGCTCGGGCCGGGAGGACGCGGTCACGGAAACGCCGGGTGCCCGAGGTGTACGCACCCGGTGCGGCCGAGATGTTCGCCGCCGAGCCGCTTCAGTGGCTGTCGATCGGCGGACGCGCCGCTCGTGGCTTCGCGTCGATCCGGCATCCCGAAAGGCCGAAGGCGATCCGTCGGCCGCTGCAGGACTCCACCTCCCTACGGTGGCCGGGGGCAGGGCGAACGGCAACTGCGGCGGTGTGCAGCTGCTCGGACACCCGGCTCGCACGCGGCGCGCCTGCCAGGCTCCGGGCCTTCGCACAGCAAGGCGGCGTGGGCCGGCCGTCGTCGGTCGGGGCGCGGCTCGACGGCGCTGACCTGCGGGCTCGCATCTTGCGCCGCGGCCCCGTCCACGCGAGCGGCCGTCGCCCGAGCGGCCCACACGCGGCTGGGGACAGCACAGTCCGTCGGAGGTGTCAGACGGCTGAGGCACGGCTGTCTCACGCCCTCGCTGACAGCCAGGACCGAAGCCATGATGACGCTGCGGCGGAGTAGGACTCCGGCGAGTCCTCAGTCCTTGTACTGCTCACGGGGCCTGCTTGTTGCTCTGGGGGTCCAGAGCGTTCCTCCGCGGGTCTGGCTGGGGGACAACCTCCTGAGCATCCGCCAGCAGGTTCAGCCTCCCCAGCCGATGTCTTGGCAAAGCGAAGGACGGTGGTGACGGTTCCGGGGTTTCCAGGGTGGCCCGCTCGTACGCTCCTTGATCTCTCTATCTCCGGAGCCTGCGCCACCACGTCTGGACGCGGGCGAGGGCTCCAGCTGATTCGCTGCCCTTCGATGTTCCCGGAGCGCCGTAGACCCGCACACCGCCAGCACTGACCATCACACGAGCGTGGGGATTCTGACGCAGGAGCTCGGCCATGAGGCCGATGGTGTCTTCCGGGCCGTCGGCCTTTGCCCGCCAGCTGGCAAGGCTCCGACGCGTGGTTTCGACGAGTGGATGGTCCGGGCCCAGGGCGCGGAGGAGGTCAGGTAGCAGCGCCTCGAAGTCCGCAACCGCTGTGGCCGCGTCTCCGCCGGCCTCGGCTCGCCAGCCCGCGAGGTTATGCCGGACGGCGAGGACGTCGTGATGGTCGGGTGGCAGGAGCCGTAGGTGGTCGGCCAGCAGTTGCTCGTGGGCTTGCGCCGCGCCTGGCGCGTCGCCTGCGACACCGAGCCAGTGGGCGAGGCTCCGGCGGGAGCCCAGGGTGTCCGGATGGTCAGGTCCCAGGGTTCGAAGTTGGGCGTCGACGAAGGCCTGGAACGCCGTAGCCGTAGCGGCGGTGTCACCGGTTCGCTCGTGGCAGTGAGCGATCCGGTGCCGGAGTTCCAGGATGACGTGGTGGTCAGGGCCAAGGGCTACCAGTCGGTCGGAGAGGAGCCGTTCAGGTACGTCCGCCGCGTCGGCCGTGTCGGCCGAGTCGTCGGTATGCACCTGCCAGAAGGCGATCAGCTCGCGGATGTTCACGATGTCCGGGTGGCCGGGGCCGTCATCCTGCGGCTGATCGTCGACGAGGTGGCCGAGGATCTCCTCCAGAAGCGTCGCCGTAGCGGCCGGATCTCGCGCCATGCTGTGCCAATGGGCGTGGGTGATCCGGGCACCCAGGACGATGGGATGCTCGGGCCCCAGAACACGCTCCATGTCGGTCAGGAGTCGTTCCAGGTCGCCTGCGACGGTTTCGGCAGGTGCGCACGCTGCGCCTTGCGCGTTGGCCAGCTCAAGCCGGGTGGTCAAGGTGACCGGGTGACTGGGCCCCAGGACCCTTTCCATGTCGGTGAGAAGCAGTTCGAAGGTCGTCACCACCGACGCAGCCGGCTCTCCCGCGGCGTGCAGGCACTGGGCGAGTTCCCCCCGGGTGGTCAGGGTGTCGGGGTGGTCCGCCCCCAGGGCATGTGTTTGGTCGGCCACGAGTTGCGTGTAGGCCTTCATCGCGCCAGCCGGGTCTCCCGACGCCGCCTGCCAGTGGGCGAGCGAGCCCCGGGTCCTGAGTGTGTTGGGGTGGTCCGGTCCCAGGACGGTGACCAGGTCGGGCACGAGTTGCTCGTATGCGGCCAGGGCGCTGGCCGGATCCCCTGACCGTCCCCGATACATGGCGAGGTTGTGCCGGGCGGTCAGGGTATCGGGGTGGAGCGGTCCTAGCCGTCGGACCAGGCCGGGCAGTAGACGCTCGTATTCCTCGATTGCGCCAAACGTGTCCCCGAGCTCCCCGCGCCGTACTGCGAGGTTGCTGCGGGTGATCAGGGTGTGGGGGTGATCGGGGCCCAGCACACGCAGTCGGTCGGCCAGGAGCTGCTGGTAGGCCTCGACCGCTCCCACTAGGTCCCCGGCTTCTCCACGCCAGTATGCGAGGTCTCCGCGGGCAACCAGGGTGTGCGGGTCGTCGGCGCCCAGCTGGCGCTCCGTGTCCGCGGTGAGGCCGGAGAAGTACTCGATCGCCGCTCGGACCAGGCCCGTTTGACCGAGGCTCCGGCCGTGGATTTCCAGGACCTGGTGCATGCCGGGCCGCCACAGGGCGTCCCGGGTGTCATTCCTCCTGAGGGCGGCGGCCCCGGCCCGCAGACGGTCTCCGTTGTCCCGCTCCTGTCCGGTCTGCAGCCACACCTCCAGGAGCGCGTCTGCGGCTGCGGGCACGGGATCCGGTGCCGACGGGCGGCCATGTGGGCTCTCCCGGACGGCGCGTTGGAGGAGCTGGTGCGTCTGAACCACCGTGGTCTGCCGGCTGGTGAGTCGGTCAACGAGGTTGAGTCGGTGGAGGGCCGTCAGTGCGTCCTCCGCGGCCACTTCGTCGACGGCCTCGCCGGCCTGCCGCTCCGGGGCTGATCCCCTGGGTCGGCGGAGGGTGAGGTAGCCCCGAGTGGCCTCGCTGGTCAGGACCGCGACCGGGATGCCATCGCTGTTGAGGACGGACGCCAGCTCCAGGAGCGGCCTGGCCAGTCCTGCCGGTCGGTGGGCGTCGGCGAGTTCGATGGACATGTCCCACAGGGCGGCGACGGTGCGGGTCTGCTTGTCCGGAAGGCCGCCGATGGGGGACATCAGCTCGGTGAGCGTTTTGGCCCGGCGTTCCAGCAGGTCCAGGTATTTGTCAATGGTGCGCCCGGTCTCGACGAGGTAGGCGCTTGCCTGTGCGAGCGCGAGAGGGAGATGTCCGAGGGCGTCGGCCAGCCGGTCGAGGTCGGCGTCGCTGTCCTCCGGGTTCCGCTCGGGACGGCCGAGGGCACGCCGCAGATAGGCGCGGGACTCAAGGGGCTCGAAAACCCCGATCTGAATGACGCGCCGGGTGTCCGTGGTCCAGGCGGCATCGCGGCTGCGGGTGGTGACCAGCGTCCGCCCGGTTCGCACCTCGGGCGGCAACAGGTCGTTCAACTCGGCAAGCTGTGGGACATCGTCGAGGACGACCAACCAGCGGCGTCCGCTGGTACGCAGCCAACCGCGGAATTCTCGGGCAGCGGTCTCGGCGTCGACTCCTCGCAGGCCGCCGTCGATCAGCTTGCGTGCGGCCTCGGCGTAGGCGCTCGTGATGGCCTGCGCGCTGGTGGCACTCACCCAGACCAGTACCTCGACCGGCTCCGCCCCGTCATCGTCCGTCTGCGGACCCGCGACGGCGCGCTCCCAGACGGTGCGGGCGTACGCGGCGGCGAGCTGGGTCTTCCCGACACCGCCCGTGCCGGTGATGACCTGCCCGAGCACGGCGGCACCACCGTCGGCCAGGGCGTCGGCGATCTCGTGGGTCTGTGAACGGTCCTGGTAGAACCCGGCCCGGTCGGGGAGCAGGCCGATCAGAGCGGGCCAGCTGGGTGATTGCCACGGCTCGGGCGAGGAGTTGACCACCGTGACGCGGGCACCAGGGCTGCCGACGACGCTGTACAGCACGTCCCCAGCGATGCCGATCGCCCCTTCGCCGCTGACGTCCAGCCGAGTCTCGATGGGCTGCCGAGATTCATCGGGGGATGTCATCGAACCTCGCTGTCAAGGCCGAACGCGCTGCCGCTCACGGTTCCTCCGATGGCTCGCGAACCGTCCCCACTGGCTCGGACATCCCGGCGGGCCGCATCGTCCACGCCGGGCCCGGACCTGCCGGGAGCCACGGGCGGCTGCCCAACGACTTTGCTGCCCTTCCCGATGGCACTGCCGATCACGTCTCCGCCGACCGCCAAGGACTGAGCCCCAGAGGCGTGCACTTGGACAGCTCCTGGGGGATCCTGGGAGCCGCCGGTGGAGACTGCGGTGATCTGCCACACCGACACTACGAGCCCGGCCAGCGCGACCACGGCCCCCACGACACTCGCAGCCTTGTCGGCCGACTCCAGATCCACCAGGACCGCCGTCAGCACCAGTGCGACCGTACCCACGGCGCAGGCCCCCGCCACGACTCGCCACACCCACACCCGGCCCGAACCTGCTGTCACGTCCCCACCCCTAGCCGGCCCGAAGGCCGTATCCACACAGGCACCGCAACCAGCCACCAGCGTGCCACCGCGCTCCATGGCCCTGCATCACATTCGTTCAATCTGTTACCGGATCAGCAAGGAGTCGCCGATTCCCCCACGCCCCGGCTGATCGGCGCGTTGCTGCCGCTCACGGGCGTGGCGGTGACGGCCCTCCTGCTGCACCGGCGGACGGTCGGGTGAGGTCGTGGACCCGTCACCGCCGCTGCCCGGGTTGGCTAGGATGACTTGACGAGACGTCAGAGACTTCGGGGAGAGCTGATGCAGTACGAGATGGCACCCGGTGAGATGGCCTCGATCGTGACAGGGGAGTGGCAGCCTCCGGCGGAGCTGAACACCGGAATCCCCCACCCTGCGCGGATGTATGACTACTACCTGGGTGGCAAGGACCACTTCCCGGCCGACCGGGAGGCTGCCGAGAAGATCATCGCGCTCATGCCCGATGCCCGGCTCGGGGCCCGGATCAATCGCGAGTTCCTCGGCCGTGCGGTGGAGTTCGCGGTCGGCTGCGGTGTTCGGCAGTTCCTGGACATCGGCACCGGGATCCCGGCGGTGGGCAGCACCAGCGAGGTCGCCCACCGAGTCGCTCCGGACGCCCGCGTGGTCTATGTCGACAACGACCCGATCGTCCTCACCCACGCTCGTGCCCTGCTGGCCCACCACCCGGCCGGGCACACCACGGTGCTCCACGCCGACCTGCGTGACCCGGCCGCCATACTCGCCGATCCGGGCCTGAAGCAGGCACTCGACTTCTCCCGGCCGGTGGCCCTGATGCTGGTGGCGGTGCTGCACTTCGTCCGGGACGAGGAGGGGGCCGCCGAGACGGTGGCTCAGCTGCGGGACGCACTGGCACCGGGAAGCCTGCTGATCCTCTCGCACGGCACGCAGGACCTGATGACGCCGCAGATGGCCGCGGAGACCACCCGGATCTACAGCGGTGCCAGCTCGCCGCTGGTCCTGCGGACGCGGGCCGAGGTGGAGAAGTTCTTCGGGGACTTCGAACTGGTCGATCCCGGCTTGGTGCAGCTGCCCCTGTGGCGGCCGCAGGGGCAGCTGCACCAAGGCTGGCAGGAGGCGGCTCCGGCGTATGCGGGAGTCGCTGTCAAGCGGTGACGTGACCCCCGGTCAACGGCTCGGGTGTCGCGTTTCCAACCGACCCCCCACCACGCATCTGTGCAGGTCAGGGCTCCTGGCCCGGATCAGGTGCGCACGTGGCGGCGCAGCTCCGCGTAGCGCCACGTCTCCGCGGCTCCCACCGCCGCGAGGACGACGAGAACGCCGCCGAGCGCGGCGAGGGGCGGCAGCGCGGCTGCTGCCGGGCACCAGGCGAGCGTCAGGATCAGGGCCGCGAGACGGAACGGGCCCCAGACCTTCACGGCGATCCAGCCGAACACCAGCAGTCCGGCGAGGTAGGCGGCGATGCCGCCGCACAGCACGGCGGCGTAGAACCAGCCCAGGTGGTGGCTGCTGCCGGCGTGTGCGACGACGCCCTCGACGCCGAGAGCGGTGAGTACGATGCCCGCGGCCATCGGGAAGTGGCCGACGCCGTACGCGCTGGAGGCAAGCGCCAGCCGGGTGTGCCCCGGGACTGGTGGAGCCGGTGGCGCACGATATGGGTGACGACGTCGAAGTAGAGCCACCACAGTCCGGCGGCCGTGGCGACGCCGAGCGCGGCTGCGATCAGCAGAGGGGTGCTGACCGGGTGCTGCGCGGCGCCGGCGCCGAGGGCGGTCAGGGACTCGCCGGAGCGCCGGAAACGTGCGCGAGCCCTGGGCCCGATGGTGCGGGTGAGGGCCTCGACGCTGTCGATGGTGCCGTCCGGCGTGGTGCCGCGGCAGGCCGGGCTGTTCCAGGGAGCGCTGTTCCGGGGAGTGACAGGGCCCCCCACATGCCTCCCGCCCAGGTCACAGCCCCGCGAGACTGGAACCATGACACGTGATCTTCCCGCCGCCGGCACCGAGCTGGGCCGCTACCTGCGCGCACGCCGCGCCCTGGTGAGTCCGTCCGAAGCCGGACTGGAGGCCGGCACGGGGCTGCGGCGCACACCGGGGCTGCGACGCGAGGAGCTCGCCACCCTGGCCGGGATCAGCATCGACCATTACACGCGTCTGGAACGCGGCCGGGAGACCCGCCCCAGCGCGTCGGTGGTGGACGCCCTCGCCCGGGCCCTGCTGCTGGAGGAGGACGAGCACGAGCACCTGCGCAGCCTCGCCGCCCGGGCCGCACGATCGGCCGCGGAACCGCACCCGGTGCCCAGCCGCACCGTGCGGCCCGACGTGAAGCTGCTGCTGGAGACGGTGCGGCCCAATCCCAGCTACGTGCTCAGCCGCACCACCGACATCCTCGCCGCGAATCCGGGCGGGCTGCGCCTGCTCGCCGGTATCGACGAGTGGCCGGCCAAGCACCGCAACATCGCCCGCTGCCGCAAGCGGTTCCGCCATCCCGAAGTCGGCGAGCTCACGCTCTGCTTCCAGTCCCTGAACCTGGAAGGCACCCCGGGCCACCGCCTGACCACCTACTTCGCCGCGCCCGGCACTCCCGAGCACGACGCCTTGGTCCTGCTCGACATGGCCGCGGGCGAACGCGACGCCCTCGACGACCGCGCCCCCACCACGGAGCGCACTGCGGCGAACCCGACGGCACGAACCGAGGAGCCGCGCCGATGACCACCTGGACCAGCGACGAACTCGACCGCATCGGACACGCCGAGGAACTGCGCGTGGCCTCCGTGTGGCGAAGCGGCGCTTGAGCGGCCCCCGCACGATCTGGGTGGTGCGCGTGGGCGACGATCTGTACATCAGGTCGGTGAACGGCCCGGGGTCCGACTGGTACCGCGGCACCCGCGCCAACGGGCGCGGCAGCGTCCACGCGGGCGGCGTCACGAAGGACGTCTCTTTCGAGGACGCCGACGGAGCCGTCAATTACCAGGTCGACGCCGCTTACCGCCACAAGTACGGTCGCTACGGCGCTTACATCATCGGGGCCATCACCGGTCCGCAGGCGAGCTGCACCACCATGCGCCTGGTCCCGCGCGTCGAGGACGCCGGCAACTGACGGTCTGGAGGAGTTCCCGACCAACACCGGGCTCACGCCCCAGGAGCCGTTCAGGCATGCCGGGTGAGCCCCGCACTTCGGGTGCCGGTCACCGGCACCCGCATCAAAGTGCCCATGTTGAAGTTCGACACCCATACGGCCCCGTTGTGGAACCGGAGCCCGTTGTTCCTGCGTCAACCCCGACCGAGTCCGCAGCCGGTGCTGCAGCGTGCCGAGCTGATCCGTCACGTCGCACCCCTCGACCACCGAGTGCGGTCGCCGGACAGCCTGCCGTGACGGCCGGTCATATATGGCCGGTGCCTTGGCCTGTCTCCTGAACAGTACGAACACCACGATGAGTGGTGCCCGGTCGGCACACAGACACAGGGCGGCGCACTCCGCAGGACATCCGAGAAGCAGGTCCGCCGCGGCCGATCGACGGACGGAATCGGGGGACCGCCCGACCGACCGCGGCGAACCAGCAGAGCCGAAGTGGCCCTGGCTTGCGTGCCATCGCTGGAGGTGAGCGTTTCAGCCCGCGCCCGGTGCAGCGCCGCCCCACAGGCACGGTCCGCACTCCCGTCGATCCAGAAGCGGTCGGAGCGATTTCAACCACCCCTATGAAATGGAGTCAGATATGAGCATGTTCGACGGTTTCAAGGCCACCCGCGCGAACGACGCGGACAGCTCAGGCGCCGGCGGTGCGGCCGGGCGGCCCCCGCGGGTGCCGCGGAATCGGCGGTGGCTGCTGCCGATCGCCGTCATGGCTTGCCTCGCGTCGGCCGGCGTCGGCCCGGCGAGCGCCGCCGCCCCGACCCCGGCCGCCATCCTGCAGGCCGGCGCCCAACAGGGGATCACCGACGGATACCCGGGTGTGATCGGCCTGGTACGCCAGGGCGACACCGCCCAGTACGTGCACGCGGGTGTCGGCGACCTTTCCACCAAGGTGCCCGCCGACCCGAAGGCGAAGTTCCGGATCGGCAGCAACACCAAGGCCTTCACCGCCGCTGTGCTGCTCCAACTGGAGGGCGAGCAGCGGCTGTCGCTGGACGACACCGTCGCCCGGTGGCTGCCGGGAGCGGTCAATGCCAACGGCTACGACGGCACGAAGATCACGGTCCGTCAGCTGCTCAACCACACCTCGGGCCTGCCTGAGTACGCGGACAGCACGCAGGTCTCCGTCCCCTACCTCCTCAACACCAACCCGAGGCAGACCTGGGCGCCGCAGACCCTGGTGGACATCGCCCTTTCTCGGCACGCGCCGGACGCCGTACCGGGCCAGAAGTTCAGCTACGCCAACACCAACTACGTGCTGGCGGGCATGGTGATCAAGGCCGTCACGGGTGCCGATGCGGCCACCGAGATCCAGCAGCGCATCATCGAACCGCTCGGCCTGCACGACACCAGCTTCCCCACCGCCGATCCCGCTCTGTACGGCACCTACCTGCGCGGCTACCTGCACCCGGTGACCTTCTTCACTCAGGACGTCACGGCCTCCAACGTGCAGGTCTACGGGAGCGCCGGTGCCATGGTGTCGACCTTGGACGACCTGGCAACGTTCTCCCGGGCTCTGCTGACCGGACAGCTCCTGGCGCCCGCGCAGATGGCCGAACTCAAGACCACCGTACCCGCGAACAGTTCGGGCACCGCCGCTTACGGGCTGGGCGTCCAGCACCTGCAGCTGCCCTGCGGACAGTGGGGTTGGGGACACACCGGCGCGGTACTCGGCTACCTCAGCAACTGGCTGACCAGCGAGGACGGTACCAAGCAGGTGCTGCACGCGACCAACGAGTTCCACCTGATCGGCGGAACCCGGGGCCAGCTCGACACCGCCAAGGCCGCGGTCGACGCCTTCTGTGCGATGTAGCCCGTAGCCGGACCACAGCCTCCCGGCCCGGTCCGGCCTGCGCCCAGTCGGTACGTGGTGCGACGGCCTGGACGAGCCGGATCTTCTTCCACAGCGTGAGAGCCACCCGCTCCCAGAGAGGACGACTGATGAAATCATTACCGCCCGCTCGGCGACTGCGCGCGAAAACAGCTGTCATTGCCGCGGCAATGGCCGTGACCGCGTTGCTCGCGACGCCACCCGCACACGCGGAAGGCTCCGCCCCTCCGGTGTTGTCCGACGGGTTCGGCCTGACCCAGGTCGTCGGCGCCACCGAGGTGCACTCCGGCACCGACTTCACGATCACAGTGACCAGCCGCCAGCTGTCCGGCCCGCACAAGATCCGAATCTTCCTTCCCAGGGGCTATGAAGCCGACCCTGGCAAACGATGGCCGGTGACGTACTTCCTGCACGGTGGGGGCGGCACCGTGGACGACGCCGCCGCCGCCCCGGCGCTGCATTCGGACTCGATGATCACTGTGGTGCCGGACGGCGGACTGAAGGGCTGGTACGCCGACTGGGTCATGCAGAACACCGTCATGGGGGCGGCGAACTGGGAGACCTTCCACATCGACCAGGTCGTCCCGTTCATCGACGCCAACCTGCGCACCATCGCCGACAGGGCCCACCGGGCTGTCGTCGGCCTGTCGATGGGCGGTTCCGGCGCACTGCACTACGCCGAATCCCGTCCCGACCTCTTCGGTCATGTCGCCTCCCTGTCCGGTGGCATCGACTTCGGCATGGCGGAAATCCGCGGCGCAGTCCTGGCCACGGAACTCAACCTCACGGGCGCATGGTGCGCCGTGAGCACCTCCAGCCCGTCCGGTACCGGCCAGTGCACCGGCTACGGGCCCACCGTCGACAGTGACGCGATCTTCGGCTCCCCATACCCGGTGTTCAACGCGGATCGCATCTGGAAGGCAGTCAACCCGGCTGCCACGGCCAACCTGGCCAAGCTCACCGGAGTCGAGATCACGCTCTACACCGGCAACCAGGGTGTCATCGACCACTTCACCGAGATCGCCGCCAAGAACGTCAAGGCCCGTCTGGACCAGCTCGGACTCCGCAGCCGCCTCGTCGACTACGGGAACGGGTCGACGCTGGCCCGCACGTGCGACGGTGGCCACAACTACGGCTGCTGGGCCCCCGCGCTCGCCGACTACGTCACCCGGCTCCAGACCTCGTTCGCCATGACGAGCTGATTCCTCGACGGCGTACGGCTCGGCCTATCGGGTCCTGCGGCCACAGCCTGACGGTCGAACCCTCCCAACGGCCCCATCGGACTCGTGTCCGATGGGGCCGTTGCCGTCTCCTGCCTGATCGACGGTCAGCCAACGCCGCATCTCGACGAGCGCACACGTGTGGAGGCCCCTCCGGGCGGGGGTGCTTCGTCGTTCCTGGGGCGGGCAATCATCACACCGTGGCGGTCCCTGCTGCTGTCACGTCCCCGTGGTCGCCTGGGCGACCTCCCGCAGGAGCGGGAGCAGCAGTTGCTCGTACGCCGTCAGCGGGCGGGCCAGGGTCCAGCTGGCCATCACTGTGCGGCGCTCGGGCGCCGGGTGGACCTCCAGCTCGGCCAGCACGCCGTGCCGGAGCTCGAGCTGGACGGACCGGCGCGGCACCAGCCCCACCCCCAGGCCGATCCGCACGGCCTCCTTGATGCCTTCCGTGCCCCACAGGTCGAGGGTCCGGGCGCCGGCCAGCTCCCAGCTGTGCAGGAGGTCCGTCAGCTGACTGCGCGTCTGCGCTCCGCACTCGCGCAGCAGGAAGGTCTCGCCCGACAGGTCGGCGGGGGCGATCTTCCGTCCCGCCAGCGGATGGTCGGCCGGGCAGATCAGCAGCATGTCCTCGCTGGCGAGCCGTTCCGACCGGTACTGGCCGGGAGGCAGGGGGCTGCCGCTCAGCCCGATGCCGGTCCGGCCCTCCTCCAGAGCCGCGGCGAGCTGGTCGGCGGTGCTGACGGCAAGGCTGAACCGCGCAGCGGGTTCCCGGCGCCGCAGCTCCCGCAGGACTGACGGCAGGAAGTGCCCGCTGATGGTGCTCGTGCTGCCGATCACCAGTGGGTCCTCGCGCTGGAGCGCTGCCGCATGGACGGCTTTGACGGCCTG
The DNA here is from genome assembly GCF_007828955.1 of Kitasatospora atroaurantiaca. Lineage (NCBI taxonomy): Bacteria > Bacillati > Actinomycetota > Actinomycetes > Kitasatosporales > Streptomycetaceae > Kitasatospora > Kitasatospora atroaurantiaca. The sequence continues at coordinate 7,453,762 of NZ_VIVR01000001.1, forward strand.
GTCCGCCAGTGCGAGCACCTCCTTGGTCTGCGCCAGCAGGACCTCGCCGGCCAGGGTGGGGCGGATCTTCGGGCCTGAGCGGTCGATCAACTGGGTCCGCAGGGCTATCTCCAGGTTCTGCACCTGTTTTGACACGGACGACTGGCTCAGGAACAGGACCTGGCCCGCTGCCGAGAATCCCCCGCATTCGATGACCTGTGCAAATACCGCCAGTTGATTGAGATTCAGTCGCATCATGGCCTCGCTCGCGTCCGGACGGTGTGGGACACAGGGGCGGCGCGGCGCCTCGCGGGCCCGGCCGGTAGGGCAATGTACCGTGCACCGGGGCTCGCGCCACAGCGCAGGTCCACCTGCGGCATTTGCCGGACCGAAGTGGCACGCGCGCCCGTCTTCCGTGCCCCTCACGTGTGCTGACGGCCGGTCGGGCAGGGGTCGGCCGGTCTCGCGTGGGTGGGACCGACGCCTGCTGAACGGCAAAGGATTCGCAAAGTAGCGGGACGAAACCTCGGTTCGGGCCTCTTTCCATGGTGACCGGCCCGCCAGTGGCCGGCAGTTCCTCGGGAGGTGTTCCGGTGCACCCGTGCCCCAGCGGTCAACCGGCAGCGCATTCTCCGTCCGGCGTTCTCACGCGGCGGACGCCCGCTCTACCCGGCAGTGGTGCCGCCGATACCGCGAAGCCCGGCGGCCGCCGCCGGCGGTGCCGTCCCGGCACACCGTGGAAGGAGCCGCTGTGGATTCGCTGACCCTGCCCCGCGGCGAACCGGCACGACGCCGGCAGCCCGAGCCCGCCGACAGGGCCGGGCTGCGGAACGGCCCCAAGACGGTCCAGGCGGTGGCGCTCTCCGCGGCACCGGGACCGCCCCCGCCGGGGCTGTCCGCCGCGAAGGTCGTCGCTTACCTCCACGGACCCGAGCCGTACCTGCTGATTCCCGACCCGGTCCCGGGGATGCACCGGACGCTAGTCCGCTGGCTCCAGGGCCGGTCGGCGGTGGTGGGCCCGATGGTGGCGCGCGCCGACGCCGGAGCCTCGCTGCGCTGGGCCCGCACACTGCTGGCGCTGGCGCCGCAGTGGCCGGGCACCGCCGGGAAACTCCTCTTCGTCGAGCACCACATGGCCGAGGTGGTGCTCTTCCAGGCCCCCCTGCCGGCCGGCCACCTGGTGGCCAAATGGCTCGGCAGACTGCACGACATGACACCGCGTCAGCGAGGCCGGATGGAGCAGACCCTGCTCGCGTGGCCGGAGGGCGGAGGTGCGGCCGAGGCGGCGCTGCTGCTGCGCATCCACCCGCAGACCGTGCGGTACCGGCTCCGGAAGCTGGAGCGGATCTTCGGCAGCAGCCTGCGCACCTCGCAGGCGCGGTTCGAGATCCTGTTGGCGTTGAAGATCCACGGCATGGCCGCCGAGTGTGCTCGGCTGCGCGACAGGGCGGAGGAACTGCCCTCGCGTCGGACGTCCGAGCCCCGGCAGGACGTCCGACACGGCGGTCTGTGAGCCGTATCCGGTTCTGACCGTCCCAGATTCCCGTGACCTTCGACCAGGATCTGCGATCACCGAAATCTGTCCCTTGCTGACCCGGTGGCGGGCCGGTGCGATCGCTCATCCCGGCGTGATGAGGAAGCCGATGTCATCTTCGAGGAAGAAGCGCGGACCCGGGAAAGCTGCCTACGGAATTCCCAAGGTGAGCCGCTTTCCGCGATCGTTCGCCACTCTTCTCGTGATCGTGGCCATGATGGCCACGATGACGGCCCTGGTGGTCCCCATCGTGCGCTCGGCCGGCTCGTACCGCAGCCCGCGGGCGGACGAGTCACCGGGGACGGTGCAGACGCCGTCCGGGCCGCTGACGCCGCTCGACCGAGACTTCGTCAAACGGGTCCGGCTGGCCGGGCTGTGGGAGATCCCCGCAGGTCGGATGGCCGTCGCCAAAGGTGGCAGTCCCGAGGTCAGGACCGCCGGCCGGCACCTGATCGACGGGCACACGGAACTCGACCGGGCCGTGCTGGACACGGCCGCGACCCTGGGTCTGGACGTTCCCGGCGAGCCGTCCGCCCAGCAGAAGGCATGGCTCGAACAGCTGGACGACGCCCAGGGCGAAGAGTTCGACCGGCTGTTCGCGAATATTCTGCGCAATGCCCACGGCCAGGTGTTCGCCCTCGTCGCCCAAGTGCGCGCCGGCACCCAGAATTCCACGGTCCGGGATCTCGCGACCATGGCCAACTCCACGGTGCTGGACCATATGACGGTCCTGGAGGACACCCGGCTGGTGAAATTCGGCGACCTTTCCGGACCGCCGACCGGCAGCTCCTCGCCGACCACGGCTCCGGTACCCGGGGCGACGCAGCGCTAGACACATGCGGCAACAAGGCTGTCCACGGCCTGCTCGACAGGCCCGATCCCGTTTCGAGGGTGCGAACATGAGGATTCACAAACGTGACACGGCCAGGCGGAAGGTACTTGCCCTGCTGCTGGCCGGGATACTGGCGGTCAGTGGCGCGTCGGTACTCGCCGCGGCGGCGTTCGCCGGGCAGCGCCCGGGGCGGTCGCAGCCAGCCGCCGCCCAGGTGGGCACGGTCGCCTGCGGCGACGTCGGAGCGATGCTGGCCTCGGTACCGGAGGCCGCCCAGCCGGACGTCGACCGGGACCTCGCCGACCTCGACGTCCAGGTGGCGGACGCGTACCGCAGCCTCTCGGAGCCCGGCTCCGGGGGTGGCGAGCAGCGCGTCATGGACGCACTGGCCGAGCAGCGCTCGGCGACCCTGCAGAAGCTCTCGGCGAGTGCCGGACCGGACTCCGGTCTGCCCGAGGACCTCTCCGGACTGGCGAACTGCGCGATCCGGCGCGACCTGGTGGTCGACGCGTCCGCCCGGGACTTCGCCCCCGAGGACCGGAGCGGCGCGGCCGCCCGGAGCAAGGCGCCGACCGGGGGGAAGTCCGGCCTGGGACGCGGATTCGTCGACATCACGTCCGTCTCCCCGAACACCGCCAAACCCGCCCGCTCCGGGCCGGCCGGCGGCACCTTCACCTCGCGGTGCGGACGCAACGAGAACCGGCATCTCAACCCCGACAACGTGATCGTGGCCCCCGGGGTGAGCAACGGCGCCCACCACATGCACGACTACGTGGGGAACCGCATCACCGACGCGTTCTCCGCCAACGGCCGACTCGCCGGCGCCGGCACCACCTGCTCCAACGGCGACCAGTCGGCCTACTACTGGCCGGTGCTGCGGCTTCTCGACGGCGCCAACGAGCGCGACGCCAAGGCGCCGGGCGGCGGCAAGGACCGCAACGTGGGACGCATCCTGCAGCCGGCCGAGGTCGGGATCACGTACAGCTCCACCACCGGGAACAAGGTCCAGCCCATGACCCGCTTCCTGCGGATCATCACCGGCGACGCCAAGGCCCTCACCAACGGACCGGCCAACGCCCACGCCTCGTGGAGCTGCACCGGGTTCGAGGACCGCCAGCTCGCCGACAAGTACCCGATCTGCCCCAACGGCAGCCGGGTCGTGCGGACACTGAAGTTCCCGGACTGCTGGGACGGCAAGAACATCGACAGCGCCAACCACCGAAGCCACACCGCCTTCTCCAAGAACGGCAGTTGCCCGAAGAACTTCCGGGCGATCCCCCAGCTCGTGGAGCGCGTCGCCTACGACGTGCCGTCCGGTGTGCGCTTCGCCGTCGACAGCTTCCCCGAGCAGCTCCACAACCCGATCACCGACCACGGGGACTTCATCAACGTGATGAACCGGAACCTGCTGGACCAGATGGTGAGCTGCATCAACGAGGGTCGGCGCTGCGGATGACCGCCCCCGATTCCGGGCGCCCCATTCGAGCGGAGCAAGGACAAGGCCGGAGGCTCAGTGATGTTGACAGGGCAAGGACGCCGATCCTGGCATTCGGCCGCAGGGCCCGCGCGAGCGCGCCGAGCGGGCCGAGTGGGCCGGGCCGGCCGCAGCGAGCAGGCGCCGGAGGGGACCACCGGAGACCGGCCCGAGGGCGGCAGCCAAGGTGCATCCACGGCATGGTCGCTCCTTCCGCTGCTGGCGGTGGGGCTGGGCCTGGCGGCCGTGGTCGTCAACGGCGCGTTGCAGGCGTTCCTCGGGGTGGCCGCCGGGGTCCTCGCCCTGGTGTCGTTCTCCTCCGCCGTCCTGTGGGGACTCGCGGCGACCGACCGGCTGCTGCTGTATCCGGTCCATCGCCTGGCCGCCCAGGCGATCCACCGGGCGATGGGCGTCGCGGGCGTGATCTTCCTCGTCCTGCACGTGTGGATGAACCTGATCCAGCACCGGATCGGCGCGGTCCCGGCCTTCGTGCCGTTCGCCGACCCGCACCGGCCGGTGCTCCTGGGCCTCGGGGTCCTGGCAGGCTACCTGCTCCTGGCCGTGGCCCTCGCCGGCGCGGCCCGCGGGCTGCTGGCCCGGACCGGCGAGGCGAGGCGGTGGCGGATCGTCCACATCTGCGCCTATCCGGCCTGGGGCGCCGCACTGGTCCACGGACTGAACGCGGGCCGGCTGCCCGCCCCCTGGGTGTCCGTCCTGTACAGCGTGGCCGTGGTGGGCGTGATCGTCGCGCTCGGGCTGCGGCTGGCCTTCCAGGACCGCGGTTCCCCGCGCCGGAGCGCCGTCCCGGTTCGGACCGCCGCCCCGATCCGGCCCGAGGCGGCCGGCCGGCCGCCGGTCCGCGTCGGATCCGGACGACAACGGCAGGACGGATGAGCGAGCGCAGCGAGCGAATCATTGAAAGGTGCGCGTTTCGCGAAGCGACCGACGAGCGCAGCGAGGAGGGCGCATGAGCGGCGCTCCGATCGCCTGGCTCGGCCGGCCGGTCCTGTTCGCGGGCTTGGAACACACCGAGCGGCTGGACCACCGCTCACACCTGGTCGTCCACGGCCGGCTGCCGACGATGTCGGCCGAGGACCTGGCCGACCTGGCCGAGAACGTCAACCTGCGCGGCCGGGGCGGGGCCGGCTTCCCGTTCGCGAGGAAGCTCCGGGCCGTCGTCAAGGCGGCCGCCCGACGCCGGAGCCGCCCGGTCGTGGTGGTCAACGGCACGGAAGGAGAGCCGAGTTGTCTGAAGGACGCCGCACTTCTGCTGCGGACCCCCCACCTCGTCCTGGACGGTGCCCTGCTGGCGGCCGACGCGCTGGACGCCGAGCAGGTCGTGCTCGGTGTCACCCGGGCCGACACCGAGCAGTCCCTGCGCAGGGCGCTGACCGAGCGGCGGTCCACGCGGCTGCCGGTCTCCGTCGCCCGGCTGCCCGAGCGGTTCGTCTCGGGGGAGGGGAGCGCACTCGCCCGCGGTATCACCAGCGGGATCGCCCTCCCGCGCGGCGGTGGCGTGCGGACCAGCGACAGTGGGGTCGGGGGCATGCCGACCCTGCTGTCCAACGCCGAGACGTACGCGCAACTCGCGGTCGCGGCCCGGCTGGGGGCGCTGCCCTACCGCGAGGTCGGCACTCCGTCGGAACCCGGGACGGTCCTGCTGACCCTTGCCGGCTCCCAGGTGGTGGAGACGCCCTCCGGCGTCCCGCTCGGCGAGCTGCTCGCGATGTTCGGCCTGGACATCGGGCAGGGCGTCCTCGTCGGCGGCTACCACGGCAAGTGGCTGACCCCCGAGGCCGCTGCCATGGCCGAGGTGTCGCGCCAGTCCTTCCAGAGCCTCGGCGGGGCACTGGGCGCCGGCGCGATCCTCCCGCTGCCGCACACGACCTGTCCGCTGGGCGAAGTGCTCCGGGTCGCCCGCTGGCTGGCCGACGAGACGGCGGGTCAGTGCGGGCCGTGCTATCTCGGGCTGCCCGCGCTGGTCAAAGCGTTGGAGGAGGTGGTGAGGGGCGGCGGCCGGGCCGCCCTGGACGTCGTCGAGACCAGGATGCGGGCGGTCATCGGACGGGGTGCGTGCAGCCACCCCGACGCCGCCTCCCGGTTCGTGGCCTCGGCCTTGGAGGTCTTCGACGAAGATCTGCAGCTGCACTCGTACCAGTACGGCTGCGGCCGGTCCGTCCAGGATGTGCTCCCGATGCCGGTCATGGAGAGCGCCGGAAGCATCGTCGTGGACTGGACGCTCTGCGAGGCCCACGGGCTGTGCACCAGCGTCCTGCCCGAGGTCATCAGCCTGGAGGCAGACGGCTTCCCCGCCGCCGGCGTCATGCCGGTCCCGCCGCAGCTGCTCCAGCAGGCGGCCCGCGCGGTCGACCGGTGCCCGGCGCTGGCGCTGCGGATCCAGTGAGCGCCGCCCGGTTCGCGGCAGCTCACTCCACCGAACTCCCCACCGAACTCCCAACCGAACGAACGACCTTGACCCGCAATCCCTCGAAAGCTCAGGCTCCACCGATGGAAAGGCAAGGAAGATCTTGACGACGAAACGATACGGCCTCGTGGCGGTCTGCCTCCTGCTGGCCGGCCTCGTGCTCATGGCGGCCCTCGGGAGCGCCAACAGCAATGCCAGCCCGTCCAACGCGAAGTCCGACTCCGGACAGCTGGCCGGCGCGACGCCGTCCCCGGCCGGCGGATACGGCTCCTACGGCGACTTGGGGTCCTCGACGGCGGCCGACAGCGGCAAGCCCGGCGGGAAGCTGGCCGTCCGGGTGGACGACAAGCTCGGCCCCGTCATGACGGACGGTCAGGGCTTCACCCTCTACCGGTTCGACAAGGACACCGCCAAGCCGCCGGCGTCCAACTGCTCCGGCACCTGCGCCACCACCTGGCCGCCCGTCATCAACGACGGCAGCACCTCCGCGGGCACCGGCATCGACCCGAGCAAGCTCGGCGAGATCACCAGGACCGACGGCACACGTCAGCTGACGGTGGGCGGATGGCCCGCCTACCGCTACGCGCAGGACGCCGCGCCCGGCGACACCAAGGGCGAGGGCGTGGGCGGCACCTGGCACGCCCTGGCGCCGGACGGGACGAAGGCCAAGGCCCCGGGTGCCGCTGCCACGGCGTCCACCGCACCGACGGCCCCGGCCACCGCTATGCCGCAGCCGTCCCAGCAGGCCGAGGTCAAGGTCCAGATCTCCGTCATCGTCCACCCCCAGCTCGGCCAGATCATGGTGGACGGCTACGGCCGGACCCTCTACCACTACGGCAAGGACACCGCCTGGCCCATGCGCTCCAACTGTGAGGGGCAGTGCCTCAAGACCTGGACGCCCGCTCCTCCGGTGGACCCCACCAAGATCAAGGGCGTCGACCCGAAGCTGATCGGCAAGATGCAGCGGCCGGACGGTACCTGGCAGTTGAGCATCAACTGCACGCCCGCGTACCTCTACACGGGCGACCAGGGCTACGGTGACGCCCTCGGGAACGGCATGGGCGACCAGTGGTCGGCCATCAACCCGCAGGGCAAGCCGGCCACCGGCAAGTGAGCGCCCAGGACGCCGCCCTGGCACCGCCCGGTACCGTCCGCCCCGTCCGCACCGCACTCCGGTGGGCCGCGCTGCTCGTCCTGCTCCTCCTCGGAGTCTTCGAACTCCTCTGGGGCGCAGGCGGGTTGGCCGGATCCTCGCAGGCGGCGCAGCGCCCCGGCCACAGTTCGGTGGAGGGGCTGGCCCGGCGGATCGGCTGCACGGCCGAGATCACCACCGATGCGGCCGACCTCCGGCAGGGCATGTGCACCTCGGGCGGGGAGGAGATCTGGATCGCCACCTTCCCGACACCGGGCGCCCAGGACGCCTGGACCTCGGAGGCCAAGGCCTACGGGGGGTCGTACCTGGTGGGCGACGGGTGGGTGGTCGTGCTGTCCGACGCCACGGCGGACCTCCTGCACGGGCTGCTCGGCGGGGTGATCGTCAGCGGGGCCGACCACACCGGCGAGCACGCGCACGCAGGTAGCGGGTGACCGCGGAACAACAGCGACAACAGGGCGAGGGTTCCCGCCGGCGTCGGCCGGCGGGAACCCTCGCCCTGTTGCCGTCGTGCGATGCCCGCCCTCCGCAGAAGGAACCGCCGTGGCGAACTGGCACGGCGTCATGAACCAACCCCGGCAGTGACGTTCAACCATGCAAATGCCGTATGAACTTTTCTGTTATTTGTAGGCCGCCGCACTTGACGCGGTCTCGCCAGGGTGTCGGCGAGGGCGGCGGCCCGCCACCAGGGCGGGTGCAGCGCCACCCGCACGCCGCTGCGCCGCCCTGCACACGGATTCCCCACATTCGGATCCGGAATCACCGGGCGCGTGACCATTTTGAGGACTGTTGCACTGAAACCCGTGGGACTGGTGTGCTGTGGCCCTTCCTGCCACACCGTCCCGACGGCCGCAGCAGCAGCCCGCCGTCGATGCCTTCGTCCAGGTAGTTCCCCGTCCCGGCCCGTGCGGCCGTCACGCCGGCCAGGCCCCGCGAACTCCCCACCGTGAGAAGGCCATAGCTGAGGAGGAACCAGGTGACCCTTCGTACCAGCACCCGTGAAGAGAGCTTGAGCGCGCTGAGCGACGCCGAACTCGCGGCGGCGCTCGCCACCTCGACCGCGACCGGCGGCTCCCGCATCCGGGAGGTGATGGCCGAGGTGTTCACCCGCCATCACGGTGCCGTGCTCGCCTACGCCCGCCGCTTCTGCCGCGACCCGCAGACCGCTCAGGATCTCGCCTCCGAGGCCTACGCGAACACGTACCTGTCCGTCGCACGCGGCCGCGGCCCGCGGTACGCCTGGCGCCCGTACCTGAAAGCCTGTGTCCGCCGGACCGCGATGGAGTGGAGCACCCAGACCACGGTCCTGCTGGCGGAGGACTTCCACACGTGGGCCGAGCACCTGGCCGACGAGGCGGAGACCGATGGCGCGCTGCTCGCGGCCGAGGAGACGGCGCTGGTCGCCAGGGCCTACCGGGCCCTGCCCGAGCGGTGGCAGGTGCTGCTGTGGTTCTTCGTGGTGGAGGGCGAGTCGGCTGCCGCCGTCGCCCAGCGGATGAGCATGACGCCGAGTGGAGTGCGCTCCCTCGCGGCCCGCGCCCGCACGGGGCTGCGTGAGGCGTACCTGCACGCGCACGTGGACGAGGGCACCGGCCTGGAGTGCCGTTACTTCACGTCGCTGCTGACCGGCGCCGTACGCCGGCCGGGCAGGCGGCGGGCACGGGAGCTGGCCCGGCACCTGGAGGAGTGTCCCGGCTGTGGGCGGGTCGCCGAGGAGTTCCGCCGGGCCAACCACCGCATCGCGACCTCGTCACTGGTAGCCACCGATCCCGAGGCGGTGCGGTCCTGTTGAGTGCTGCCGGTCGGCCCGGCAGCCGACGTGACGCCCCGGTCCGACCCGGCCGACAACCGGGCCCCTTCATGAAGGTGATCGCCCGCAGGCCGCCGTGCCGTTCGGGCTCAGCTCCAGCCGAGCGGGGTGACCTCGGCAGCCGAGGTCCACGGACCCCGGTTGCCCGCCTCGGTGAGCGCCCGCAGCCGTACGTATCGGGCCCGGGCGGGCTCGAAGCGGACGGTCTTGAGCGTGGCGTCGTCGGCGAAGGCGCCGGTGGCCACCGGCGTTCCCCAGTTCGTGCCGTCACCGGAGAGGTAGACCTCGTACCGGCCGATCCGGCCGTTCACCGTGCCGTCCTGCCGGGGCAGGCAGGTCAGTCCGGCGACGGTGGCGACGGCGCCCAGGTCGAGCTGGATCTCGTGCGGCAATGGGTCGGTGCCGTTCGACCAGCGGGTGTGCCAGATGGTGCCGGTCTTGCCGTCCACGGCGTTGGCGGCGGCGCCGTTCTCGCCGGTGAGCTCCTGGCTGTCCGCGTACTTCAGGGTGCGGGGCAGCGGGTTGGCGGCCATCACCGGGTCGGTGATGCTCTCCGCGCCGTTCTCCAGATGGCCTGCGAAGCGGCGCAGGAAGCCATCGGTGGTATCGGCCGTGACGGTGAGGTCGTACCAGCCGCCGAAGCCGGCGGTGGAGAAGGACGCCTCGGTGCTCGCGCCCGCCGCGAGCACATAGCTCCACGGGCCGTCACCCCGGTTGCCCGCGCGGACGGTGAGCGTGCACGCCTTGCCGCCGGTGTTGGTCATCCGCAGCAGGACCAGTTGGTCGGCCGGCACATATCCCAAGGTGACTTCGGGGTTGGCGTTACCGGCGGTGGTGGCGGTGACGCGGTTGCCGGCGAAGCGGCGCACGAAGCCGTGGGGGCCGGTTGCGGTCAGGTCGTAGGCGCCGGTCGGTGTGCCGCTCTGCCAGTAGTCGGACAGCGACTTGCCGGCTTCGACGGTGTACCGCCAGGGCCCGTCGGTGCGGTACGCGTTGGCACGGACGTAGAAGTGCGCGCCCGCAGTGCCGGCGTTGGTGAAGTCGAGCCAGAACCGGTCCGAGGCGAGCCGGCCGGAGGCGGTCAGGTCGTACGGCAGCGGCCGGGCGCGCTTGGTGCCGGCCTCCTGCACAGGCATGCTCTGCGGGCTGGGCGGCTTCGGGCTGGTGCCGTGCGCGCCGCTGGTCGGCACGGGCGTGGGCAGGCCGGGGTAACTGGTGTCCGCGGTGGTGTCGAGCACGGCGGTGAGGTCGCCGCAGACCGCGCGCCGCCAGGGCGAGATGTTCGGCTCGGCGACGCCGCTCCACTGCTCCAGGAGCCGCAGCACCGAGGTGTGGTCGAACACCTGGGAGCAGACCTTGCCGCCCCGGCTCCACGGCGAGACCACCAGCATCGGCACCCGGTTGCCGAGGCCGATCGGCTCGCCGTTGTAGATCTCGTCGGTGACGGCGGCCGTGGACAGGCCGTCGCTGCTGCTCGTCGGCGGCACCGGTGGCGGGACGTGGTCGAAGAACCCGTCGTTCTCGTCGTAGGTGAGCAGGAAGAGGGTCTTGTTCCACACGGCAGTGTTCGAGGCGAGTGCGTCCAGCACCTCCTTGACCAGGTCGGCTCCGGTGTTGGGGCCCCAGTCGGGGTGTTCGGACTGCGCCTCCGGGGCCACGATCCAGGAGACCGCGGGCAGCCGGCCGGCCTCCACGTCGGCGCGGAACGCGGACGCCAGCTGCCCGGGCCCCAGCCGGGCCAGGCCCCGGTCGTAGAGGCTGCGTTCGGCAGAGGTGAGGGTGGCGACGCCCTGCGCCAGCTCGTCGAGCAGCTGGGTCTGAGTGGCCGAGGAGGCCTTCTGCACCGCGTAGTAGAAGAACTCGAGCTTGGTGTACGGGTTGCCGTTGGCGTCCTTGGTCCGGGCCAGCGCCTTGCGGCCGACTGCGAGGAAGGAGGCGAAGTAGTCGAGGGAGTTGTCGCCGTAGTTGTCCCACTCCTGGTAGACGCCCCAGGTACGGCCTGCGGCCTCGAGGCGTTCGGCGTAGCTGGTCCAGGTGTAGCCGGGGTGGCTGAGGTTCTGCCAGGCATCGTTGCCGATGGCCCGTTTGGTGGTCGAGCCCGGCTCGTAGCCGACCGTGCCGGAGAACAGGTGGAAGCGGTTGGGGTTGGTCGGGCCCAACACCGAGCAGTGGTAGGCGTCGCAGATGGTGAACGCGTCGGCGAGCGCGTGGTAGAAGGGCAGCCCGGAGCGGTCCAGATGGGTCATGGTGAGCTTGCCCTTGTTGGGGATCCACTGGTCGTGGCGTCCCTTGTTCCAGGCCGCGTGGCCGCTGGCCCAGTCGTGCGGCGTCCCCGACATGAACTGATCCCCGACCCGGTACGGCAGCACGTACCCGGTGCCGTCGGGCTGCTGGAAGACGGGTTTGCCGTTCGGGAGTGTGATCGCGGCGGGGTCGTTGAAGCCGCGCACCCCGCGCAGCGTGCCGAAGTAGTGGTCGAACGACCTGTTCTCCTGCATGAAGATGACGACGTGTTCGATCGCTCCGAGCCCGCCGGCAGGCGTGTCGAGGGCGAACGCGTCGCGCAGGCTCACGGGGAGCAGTGCGAAGCCGGAGGACAGGGCGGCGGCCCGGAGCAGGTCGCGACGCTTCATCTCGTCTCCTCATAGGGGCGGGGCAGTATTGCCCGATGATGGCGGTGGATGAGCGAACATGCAAGATACGCCGCAGTTTCAATCAGAAACGCATATCGTCGCTCAATCGGCCTTCCCGTGGGGGAGTGCGAGGCGGTGCGGGGAGGAGGGTGGGTACCAAGGCCTTCGGCGGGCACCGACTGCCGGTGAAGGCCAGGGGGTTGCCGACACCTGGCCGGCGATTTCACCCGGTGGGAGAGATCTGTCGGCTCGTCAGGTGGCGGACGTCAGCAGCTGGGCGGCCGCGGGGCGGGTGTCGCTGCCGGGTGCCTTGGCGGCAACGCTGTCAGAGGGCCTTCGGTGCCGGTCTGGCTGCCGCGAGGAGTTCGGGCGGGACTCCGTAGGGGTTGGCGGTCGGGCGAGTGGTCATGGAGTTGACCATGGCTCAGTGGATCACCGACCTTGACCCGTCCTGCAGTTCCTCGTAGGTGCGCTGGGGCCGAGCGCTACACGGGTTCGACGCCTCGGACCGGCGATGTGTCGGATTGTGGTTCGCGGCCTGAGCGGGGCGACCGCGCGCACGGTGGCCCGGGCTTCATCACCGGCTCGGCCGAGCAGACGCGTCACCGGTCGGCGTCGGGGCCATCGGCGGTGTCGGCGGCCGGCGGCTCGGTCCGGTGGTTCTGCAGCCAGCGCCGGTAGGCCGGGCTGCGGGAGGCAGCCGCGCGGTGGGTTTCGCCGGCGCGGCGGGCGAGCGCGGGGCCCAGGTGGGTCAGCGGGCCGGCTCGGTGCCAGGCGAGCAGGTGCCGGTACCAGAGAGGGCTGCCGGCGATGGGGCGTACGGCGATGCCGGGCACCTCTTCGAAGGTGGCCTGGCAGAGGCTCACCGCGTGCCCGCTGCGCACCACTTCCAGGAGCAGCCGCCCCTCCACCTCATGGGCTGTGCGCATGCGCTGGCCCGTCGCGAGGAACGTGGTGGACCAGTACTCGCGGACCCGGTCGTCGTCGGGAGGCGGGGATGCCCAGTCCGCGTCGGCGAGTTCGTCCAGGGTGACCTCGTCCCGCGCCGCCAGCCGGTGGTCGGCGGGCAGGGCGACGAAGAGCGGCTCGGTGGCGACCGGGTGGAGCGCGACACCGGGCCGGGGGGCCAGTTCGTAGCCGGGGCTGTCGCCGACCACGGCGAGGTCGAGGCGGCCGTTGGCGACGTCGTCGACCAGGGGCACGGACGACCCCTGCCCCCGGGTGACGATCCGGGCTCCGGGATGGTGGGCCTTGAGGGCGGTGATCAGTCCGCCCAGCAGCGGGGCGTTGACGGAGCCGAGCCGGAAGTGGGGGACGGCGCCACCGGACCGGGAGGCCGGCGCCGTGGTGCCCAGCAGGTCGTCGATGGCGGGCAGGACGGCACGGGCCCGGGCGAGCACAGCCTCGCCGTAGGCCGTCGGTACGGCTCCGGAGGAGCTGCGGTCGAAGAGCGGGCCTCCGAGCAGGGTCTCGATGCGGCGCAGTTGCGCGCTGAGGCCGGGCTGGGTCAGGCGCAGGGCGGCGGCGGCACGGGTGAGGCTGCCGGTCTCGTCGATGGCGCAGATGATCCGCAGGTGGCGTATCTCGAGCTCCATAACCGGATGTTATGGGGTGCTGAGATCTCCCGGAAGGTCTCGCGGCCCCTCAATCTTGTCTCACATGTGAAATGTCATATCGCATAGGAGTGAACATGAGGGGACGAAGAGCTTGCCTGGCCCTGGGCGCGGCCCTCGGGATGCTGTCGGCGACGGCCTGTGCCGGATCGAGCGGCACCGCCGCCGGGGACGCCGCGCCGGTGAAGGGCGGCACCCTCCACGTGCTGTCCAGCATCGACCTGGAGCACCTCGACCCGGGCCGTGCCTACGTCACGTCCACCCAGAACGTGGGCCGCCTGATCTACCGCACGCTCACCACCTTCGCTCCCGCCGCCGGCGAGGCCGGCGGGAAGATCGTGCCGGACCTGGCGACGGACACCGGACGCGCCGGCGACGGGGCGAAGACGTGGACGTTCACCCTCAAGGAGGGCGTGAAGTTCGAGGACGGACGCCCCGTCACCAGCAAGGACGTCAAGTACGGTGTCGAGCGCACCTTCGCCGCCGAGCTGCCCGAGGGCCCGCCGTACGCCCGGCTCTGGCTGGTCGGCGGCGATGCCTACAAAGGCCCCTACAAGGACCCGGGCGGGCTTGCGTCGATCGAGACCCCGGACGATCGCACCATCGTCTTCAGGCTCAACCGCCCGGTGTCCGACTTCGGCTCCGCCGTGTCGCTGCCGATGTTCGCCCCGGTGCCGAAGGACAAGGACACCGGCGTCGGCTACGACAACCGGCCCTTCTCCTCGGGCCCGTACAAGATCGACAAGTTCGAGCCCAAGAAGCAGCTCACCCTGGTCCGCAACACCTCCTGGGACCCGGCCACCGACACCGTCCGCAAGGGCCTGCCCGACAGGGTCGTCATCGATCTCAACCTCGACCCGGCCGTGGTCGACCAGCGGCTGATCGCCGGTCAGGGGGAGGATGCCGACGCCGTCGCGCTGGAGCCGATCGGCCCGGCGTCGGTCGGCCGGGTCATGAACGACCCGCAGCTGCGCAAGCGGCTGGTCACCGGGGAGTCGATCAACACCCGCTTCCTCAGCATCAACACCAGGCACAAGCCGCTGGACGACGTCCGGGTACGGCAGGCCATCGCGTACGCGCTGGACAAGGACGCCCTGCGCACCACCCGGGGCGGCCCGATCGCGGGCGAGCTGGCCACCACCCTGCTGCCGCCCACCCTGCCCGGGTACGCGGCCGAGGACCCGTACCCGAGCACGGACGGCAAGGGCGACCCGGCGAAGGCCAAGGCCCTGCTCGCCGAGGCCGGCCGTACCTCCGGCCTGACCCTCACCCTCGACACGCCGGCCACCACGGCCGGCAAGGCGCAGGGGGAGGCGGTCCAGGCCTCGCTGGCCCGGGCCGGGATCACCGTGAAGATCAACGAGATCAGCTCGTCGGCGTTCTACAGCACGGTGGGCAGCCCGGCCCGGCAGCACGACCTGGTGATCGACGGCTGGACTCCCGACTGGCCGGGCGCCTCCACCTACCTGCCCATCCTGTTCGACGGCCGTCTGATCACCACCGAGGGCAACAACAACCGAGCCCAGTACGGCTCCGCCGAGGTGGACGCGCGCCTGGACGCGATCGCCGCGACGGGCGACCCGGCCGCCGCCCGGGCCGCGTACGGCGAACTCGCCAAGCGCATCATGCAGGACGCGCCCGTGGTGCCCTTCCTGTGGGACAGGGCCGCCGTCCTGGTGGGGCCGAACGTCAGCGGAGGCTACGGGCACACCGCCTTCGTCGGCAGGCTGGACCTCGTCTCGCTGGGGCTGCGCAAGTGAGCGGCAGGGCGCGCCGGAGCGAGGAGCGTCGACACCGGGTCAGGAGCGCCCGGAGCGAGCCGAGAGCGCAGACCGTACTGCGACGGCTTCTGGCCCAGCGTTCGGCGGCGCTCGCGCTGGCCGCGGTGGCCCTGCTGATGCTGACCGCCCTCGCCGCCCCGCTGATCACCTGGCTCGCCGACACCTCCCCGACGGCGTTCCACGGCGAGGCGGTCGACCCGGCGCTCGGCGGCCTGCCACGCGGCGCCGTCGGCGGGATCAGCGCCGAGCACTGGCTCGGCGTGGAGCCGGTCAACGGCCGGGACGTACTCGCCAGGGTGGTGTACGGCGCGCGGGTCTCGCTCCTGATCGCCGTGTTCGCCACCGCACTCTCGGTGGCGCTGGGAACGGCGCTCGGCCTGCTCGCCGGCTTTCTCGGCGGCTGGGCCGACACGGTGATCGGCCGGCTGATGGACCTGCTGATGTCCTTCCCGGGCCTGATCTTCATGATCGCGCTGATCTCGGCCGCCCCCGGAGTGGACCGCCGACTGCTGCTGGTGGTGGTGCTCGGCTTCTTCGGCTGGCCTTACGTCGGACGGATCGTGCGTGGGCAGGCGATGGTGCTGGCCCGGGGCGAATTCGTGGCGGCGGCCCGCGTGCTCGGCGCCTCCCGGCGGACCCTTCTGACGCGCGAGGTGCTGCCCAACCTGATCGGCCCGGTGCTGGTCGTGGCGACGACGTCGATCCCGGCCTGCATCGCCACCGAGGCGGGGCTGTCCTTCCTCGGCGTCGGTGTGCAGTCGCCGACCCCCTCCTGGGGACAGATGATCGCCACCTCCGTGCCCTGGTACGCCGCCGACCCCGCCTACTTCCTCATCCCCGGCGCCTTCCTGTTCAGCACCGTGCTCGCCTTCAACGTGCTGGGCGACGCCGTGCGCGACGCGCTCGACCCCCGGAGCCAGCGACGATGATCCTCTATCTGCTGCGAAGACTGGCCGTCACCGCGGCCATCCTGGTGGTCATCTGCGCCACCACCTTCGCGATCTTCTATCTGATGCCGGCGGACCCGGCCCAGGGGGCCTGTGGCAAGGCGTGCAGCCCGGAGCGGCTCACCGAGATCCGCGCCACCCTCGGTCTGGACCGCTCCCCGCTCGCCCAGTTCGGGGACTACCTGGGCGGCATCGTCTCCGGCCGGACGTACGGCACCGGCGCGCAGGCCGTCCAATGCCCGTTCCCCTGCCTGGGGTTCAGCTTCCAGACCAACCAGCCGGTGTGGCAGCTGCTGACGAGCCGACTGCCCGTCAGCGTCTCGATCGCCGCCGGGGCGGCGGTGCTGTGGCTGGCCGTCGGGGTGGCGGCGGGCGTGGTGTCCGCGCTGCGGCGCGGCAGCCTGTGGGACCGCGCCGCGATGACGGCCGCGCTGGGCGGCGTCTCGCTGCCGATCTACTTCACGGCGCTGGTGCTCCAGTACCTGCTGGTCGTCCGACTCGGGCTGCTGCCCTACCCCCGGGTCGTCGCCCTCACCGAGGACCCGGCCGGCTGGGTGCAGTCGATGGTGATGCCCTGGATCACCCTGGCCATGCTGTACGCCGGGGTGTACGCCCGGATCACCCGCAGCGAGATGCTCGACAGCCTCGGCCAGAACTATGTGCGCACCGCTCGCGCCAAGGGCCTGCCCGAGGTCACCGTGGTACGCCGGCACGCGCTGCGCCCCGCACTGATGCCGATCGTGACCATCTTCGGCATGGACCTCGGCGCGCTGCTCGGCGGGGCACTGATCACCGAGTCGGTCTTCGGCCTGCCCGGGGTCGGCAAGCTCGCGGCGGACGCCATCGCGGGTGCGGACCAGCCGGTGATCATCGGCGTGACGCTGTTCGCCGCCGCCTTCGTGGTACTCGCCAACCTGGTGGTCGACCTGGTCTACGCCGCGCTCGACCCGAGAGTGAGGGCCGTCGGATGAGTTTGCTGACCGTACGTGAGCTGACGGTGGACTTCCGCACCGGCGTCCGCGCCGTGGACCGGCTCGACCTGGACCTCGACGCCGGGCAGGTGCTCGGCGTGGTCGGCGAGTCCGGCAGCGGCAAGTCCGTCACCAGCCTCGCGGTGCTCGGACTCCTCCAGGGCGCCACCGTCGGCGGCCGGATCCACTTCGACGGGCAGGAGTTGACGGCCCTCGACCAGCGCGCCCTGCGCCGGCTGCGCGGCAACCGGATCGCGATGGTCTTCCAGGACCCGCTGTCCTGCCTCAACCCGTACTACCCGGTGGCCTTCCAGATCGCCGAGGCGTACCGGGCGCACCACCGCGCCGGACGGAAGGAGGCCCACAGGGTCGCCGTCCGGATGCTGGAGCGGGTCGGCATCCCCGAGCCCGAACGGCGGGCCCGCTCCTACCCGCACGAGTTCTCCGGCGGGATGCGGCAGCGCGTGATGATCGCCATGGCACTCTGCCTGGAGCCCGACCTGCTGATCGCCGACGAGCCGACCACCGCGCTCGATGTGACCGTCCAGGCCCAGATCCTGGACCTGCTGCGCGAGTTGAGAGAGGAAGCCGGCACCGCGATCATGCTGATCACCCACGACATGGGCGTGGTCGCCGGGCTCGCCGACCACGTCGTGGTGATGCACGGCGGTCGCGCGGTCGAGCGCGGCACCGTCCGCGACGTGTTCCACCGGCCGCAACAGGCCTACACCCGCGGCCTGCTGGCCTGTGTGCCGCGCATCGACGGGCCGCTGCCCCACCGGCTGCCCACCCTGGAGGCGACGGTATGACCGCCCTGCTGGAAACCCGGGAGCTGGTCAAGCGCTTCCCGGTCCGCCACGGCCTCACCCGGCGCCTCGCCGGGCACGTCACCGCCGTCGACGGCGTCTCGCTCAGGGTCGAGGCGGGCGAAACGCTCGGCCTGGTCGGCGAATCCGGCTGCGGCAAGTCCACCGTGGCCCGCCTGCTCACCCGGCTGGAACGCCCCACGTCCGGCACCATCCGGTTCGCCGGGCAGGATCTCGCCGACCTGGACGAGCAGGCCCTGCGCCCGGTGCGCCGCGAGCTGCAGATGGTCTTCCAGGACCCGTTCTCCTCGCTCAACCCCCGGCAGACCGTTCGCCGCATCCTCGCCTCGTCCCATCGGTACCAGGGGCTCACCCCCGGCGAACCGGTCGAGCAACTGCTGGAACGGGTCGGCCTGCGCGCCGAACACGCCGACCGCCACCCGCACGAGTTCTCCGGCGGTCAGGCCCAACGCATCGGCATCGCAAGGGCGTTGGCGCTTCGACCGAAGCTGGTCGTGTGCGACGAGCCGGTCTCGGCCCTGGACGTGTCGGTGCAGGCCCAGATCCTCAACCTGCTCCAGGACCTCCAGGACGAGTACGGCCTCGCCTACCTGTTCATCGCGCACGACCTCGGCGCCGTCCGCCAGATCAGCACCCGCATCGCCGTGATGTACCTGGGCGCCGTCGTCGAGACCGCCGACCGTGACACGCTCCTCGGCTCGCCCGCCCACCCGTACACCCGTGCCTTGCTGTCGGCCGTACCGCTGCCCGACCCGGACGCCGAACGCGCCCGCGAGCGGATCGTGCTCCGCGGCGACCTGCCCAGCCCGCTCAACCCGCCCAGCGGCTGCCGCTTCCGCTCTCGCTGTCCCATAGCAGCCGACCGCTGCGCCGCCGAGCGGCCCGTCCTGCGGGAGGTCGCGCCCGGACACGAAGTCGCCTGCCACTACCCGGAGACCCTGTGATTCTGAACAGCCATCGCCTGCCCGGGCTCGCGATGACCGACCACGTCTTCACCGTGCCGCTCGACCACACCGAACCCGGCGGCGCGACGATCGAGGTCTTCGCGCGCGAGCTGGCCGACCCTGTGCGAGCGGACGACCAACTGCCCTGGCTGCTCTACCTCCAGGGCGGCCCGGGCGGGAAGTCGCCGCGCCCGCTGAACGCCACCGCCGGCTGGCTCGACCACGCGCTGAAGACCCACCGGGTACTGCTGCTCGACCAGCGCGGCACCGGCCGCTCCACCCCCGTGACGGCCCGCTCGGCCACCCGCTTCGACTCGCCGCGGCGGCTCGCCGGCCACCTCGCCCTCCTCCGGGCCGACTCGATCGTCGCCGACGCCGAGCTGATCAGACGTGAACTGTGCGGAGACCGGCCCTGGGAGACGCTGGGCCAGAGCTACGGCGGCTTCCTCACCCTCAGCTACCTCTCCCACGCGCCCGAGGGGCTGCACGCCTGCTACGTCACCGGCGGCCTGCCCGGCCTCCACACCACCGCCGACGACGTGTACGCCGCCACCTACCCCCGGGTCCGTGACAAGGTCACCGCCCACTACACCCGCCACCCCGGCGACCGCGCGCTGCTCCGCCGCATCGCCGACCTGCTCGGCCGCCGTCCGGTCCACCTGCCCGACGGCGACCGGCTCACCGTCCGCCGGCTGCGCACCCTCGGCCTGATGCTCGGCATGGGCGACGGCTCCGCCCGCCTGCACTGGCTGCTGGAGGAGGCCCTCGACGCCGACGGCGAACCCTCCGCCACCTTCCTGCGCCAGGTCATGCAGCTGACCGCCTTCACCGACAACCCGCTCTTCGCCGCCCTGCAGGAGTCCATCTACGGCCACTCCGGCGCTGCCACCGGCTGGGCCGCCGCCCGTGCCCTGGCCGCCCACCCCGAGTTCGCCGAGGACGCCGACCCGCTGCTGCTCACCGGCGAGATGATCTACCCCTGGATGTTCCGCGAGATCGCCGGCCTGCGCCCGTTCGCCGAGGCCGTCGAGCTGCTCGCCGAACGCACCGACTGGCCCGACCTCTACGACCCGGCCCGGCTCGCCGCCAACCGGGTGCCGGTGGCCGCCGCGATCTACCACGACGACATGTACGTGGACGCCGGCCTGTCGCTGCGCACCGCCCGCTCGATCGGCTCACTGCGGGCCTGGGTCACCAACGAGTGGGAGCACGACGGCGTGACCGCCTCCGGCGGCCGCGTCCTCGCCCGCCTGATGGACCTGGCCGCCGACCGGATCTGAAACCCGTACCGAAGGAGAGAGATGAGACTGCTCCCGCTCACCGCCGCCCTCGCCGCAACCCTCCCGCTGGTGACCGCCACCCCGGCCCTCGCCGACACCGCCCGGCCGACCGGCGCTCCCGCCGCCGCGTGCGCCCTGCCCGGCAGAACCGGCTGGACCGACGAGGGCCACGACACCGACCACGCGCAGTTCCAGCAGGCAGTCGGCACCAAGCACGTGCTGATGCTGTTCGTCGACTTCCCCGACGCCCCGGCCACCGGCGACCTCGCCGACTACTACCGCCAACTCGCACCGGCCGCCGACTGGTTGAAGGAGGACTCGTACGGCCGGACCCGCCTCGACATCACCCCACTGAACCGTTGGCTGCACATGCCGCAGGACTCCGCGTCCTACGGCTTCCAGCGCGGCATCACCTTCGAGCAGCACGAGCTCTACGTGCGCCAGGCCGTCGAGGCAGCCGCGCCGCACACCGACCTCTCCCGGTACGACATGCTCTACATCGTCCCCACCAAGGCCGCCTCCGCGATCAGCTTCTCGCCCACCTACCTGTTCGACCCGACCACCCCCGGCATCGTGGTGGGCGGCAATCGCCTCAAGTGGGCGGTGACGTTCGGTCAGGACATGTACCACTGGGGCCCCAAGGTCGCCGCGCACGAGACCGGGCACACCTTCGGCCTGCCCGACCTGTACGCCTTCACCGGCACCGACTACCACCGCTTCGTCGGAGGCTGGGATCTGATGGGCCTCATCTCGGGCCCGGCCCCGCAGCATCTCGGCTGGGAGCGCTGGAAGTTGGGATGGATCGACGACCGCCAGGTCGCCTGCCTGCCGGCGACCGGCAGGCGCACCGTCCGCCTGGAGGCCGTCGAACGCCCCGGCGGCACCAAGATCGCGGTGATCCGTACCGGCGAGACCACCGCGTACGTCGCCGAATCCCGCCGGGCCGTCGGCGGGGACGCCGGTGCCTGCTCCACCGGCGTGCTCGTCTACAAGGTCGACACCGCCGCCCAGACCGGTGAGGGGCCCGTCCAGGTCGTCAACGGCAACCCGGGCACCACACCACCGGACGGCTGCAAGGCGCTCGACATGGCCGCCTTCGGGCCGGGACGGTCCTTCACCGACCCCGCCACCGGAGTCCGGATCGACGTCCTGCGCCGGGGCCCGCTCTCCGACACGATCACGGTCAGCAAGCAGTAGCCACCCCCATTCCTCGCGCGACGGCGGCCGCCGGGCACCCCCACGTCCCGGCGGCCGCCGTCGCGAACGCCCCACACCGTCCTCGCCCCCAGGAGGCACACCCGTGCAAGCCCCCACCACGATCGCGCGGCCACTGGCCGCCGTACTCGCCCTCATCGGCGCGCTCGTCCTGCTCATCGCCCCCGCCGAGCCCGCCGCCGCCGCCGCGCAGGCGTCGTCCTGTGCGCTGTCCGGCACCACCGGCTGGACCGACGAGGGGCACTGGACCGACCGCACCCGCTTCCAGCAGCCACTGGGCACCAAGCGGGTGCTGACGCTCTTCGTCGACTTCCCCGACGCCCCCGCCGACGGACCGACCTCCACCTACACCGCCCAGCTCACCCCCGCGGCCGACTGGATGTGGAACGCCTCCTACGGCCGCACCTGGCTGGCCATCACCCCACTCAACCGCTGGCTCCGGATGCCGCAGTACTCCACCTCGTACGGCTTCCAGCGCGGCATCAGCTTCGAACAGCACGAGGCGTACGTCCGGGACGCCGTCCAGGCCGCCGCGCCGTACGCGGACTTCTCCCGGTACGACCTGGTCTACGTCGTTCCGCCCAGGTCCGCCCCGGCGATCAGCTTCACCCCCACCTACGTCTACGACCCCGGCACGGCCGGCGTCACCGCCAACGGCACTCGCATCAAGTGGGCGGTGACCTTCGGTCAGGACATGTGGTACTGGGGCCCCAGGATCGCCGACCACGAGACCGGGCACACCTTCGGTCTGCCCGACCTGTACGCCTTCACGGGCACCGACCAGCACGCCTACGTCGGCGGGTGGGACGTGATGGGCAAGGTCGGCGGCCCGGCGCCGCAGTACGTCGGCTGGGAAGGATGGAAGCTGGGCTGGATCGACGACAGCCAGGTCGCCTGCCTCCCCGGCCCCGGCTGGACCACCGTCGACCTCAACGCGGTGGAGTACACCGGCGGCACCAAGATCGCGGTGATCCGCACCAGCGACACCACCGCGTACGTCGCCGAGTCCCGCCGGGCCGCCTACGCCGACCCGAACCCCTGCTCGACGGGCGTCCTCATCTACAAGGTCGACACCGCCGTCCAGACCGGCTACGGTCCGATCCGAGTGATCAACGGCAACCCGGGCACCACCCCGCCCAGCGGCTGCACCTCGCTCGACATGGCCGCCCACCATCCTGGCCAGAGCTTCACGGATTGGACCGCCCGCGTCCAGATCTCCATCCGCAGCGGCGGCCAGTACGGTGACACCATCCAGATCAGCAAGTGGTGA
Organism: Kitasatospora atroaurantiaca; assembly: GCF_007828955.1. Classification (NCBI taxonomy): domain Bacteria; kingdom Bacillati; phylum Actinomycetota; class Actinomycetes; order Kitasatosporales; family Streptomycetaceae; genus Kitasatospora; species Kitasatospora atroaurantiaca. Next base: position 7,476,450 of record NZ_VIVR01000001.1, read on the forward strand.
ATGCCGGCCGTCGGCCCACCGCGGTGCGCCCCGGAGCACCTCCCACAGCGAAGACCACCGCGGGAACCCAGCCTGGCACGCGGCATGGAAGACGGGGCAACGGCGTTCCAGAAGGTGACCGCCGGGTGCCCGAGCTCGGCGGATGAGGCGAGAGGCACGAGATGGGCGCGAGGGCGGGCCGTGAACAGGCGATATGGACCCGGACTCCGCTCGGCCCGAGCCAGTCGCTCGATCTGCTGACCGCCCGCTTCGACCGGCACGTGTACGCGCCGCACAGTCACGAGGAGTACACGATCGGGGTCTGTGTCGGAGGCTCAGAAGTCATCGACTACCGGGGCGGGCGTCTCCACGTCGGCCCCGGATCGATCGTCGTCCTCGAGCCCGGCGAGGTGCACACCGGCGGGCCGGGCACCTCCGACGGCTACGCGTACCGGGCGCTGTACGCCGCGCGGCCGCTGCTCACGGAGGGGACCGAGGCTCTGCCGCATTTCCCCGAACCCGTCCTCGACGATCCCGAACTCGCCACCGCCCTGCGCGCCGCCCACACCGAACTCAGCTCGCACACCCTGGACGCCCTGGAAGCCGAGTCGCGGGTGCCGTGGCTGCTCACCGCGCTCGCCAGGCGGCACGGCTCGGCCCGCCCCGTACGCGACACGGTCCCCGGCGCCGGCGACATCGCCCGCGCGGTCCGGGACCGGCTGGCCGACGAACTCCTCGCGCCGCCCGCGCTTGCCGAACTCGCCACCGCCTTCGGCCTCTCCCGATATCAGCTGCTGCGCGTCTTCCGCGACACCGTGGGCATGCCGCCGTACGCCTGGCTCGCCCAGCACCGGGTGACGCGGGCCCGCGCGCTGCTGGACAAGGGCCTGCGCCCCGCCGAGGTCGCGGGCCTGGTCGGCTTCGCGGACCAGGCGCATCTGACGCGCTGGTTCCGCCGGGTGCTGGGGGTGACCCCGGCCGCGTACCGCAACAGCGTTCAAGACATGGGTCGCTGACCCGCCCGACACTGTCCGGGTGACTGCACGTGGCTGGTTCCTCTTCTCCCTGATGAGCGTCATCTGGGGCATCCCGTACCTGATGATCAAGGTGGCGGTGGAGGGCATGTCCCCCTCCGGCGTCGTCTTCGTCCGCTGCGCGCTCGGGGCCGTACTTCTGCTGCCGTTCGCCCTGCGCCAGGGCGGTCTCGGCCGGGTCCTGCGCACCCACTGGCGTCCGATGCTCGTGTTCGCCGGCCTGGAGATCCTCGGGCCGTGGTGGACACTGACCGACGCCGAACGCCACCTCTCCAGCTCCACCTCGGGCCTGCTCATCGCCGCCGTACCGATCCTCGGGCTCGTCGCGTCGCGCGCGTTCGGCCGTTACCTCGGCGCCGCGGAACACCTCGGCGCGCGCCGCCTCACCGGCCTCGGCCTGGGCCTGGCGGGCGTCGCCGTGCTCACCGTGCCGCACCTGTCCGGCGGCGACGCGTGGTCGCTGACGGAGGTGCTGATCACGGCCCTGGGGTACGCCACCGCGCCGCTGATCGTCGCCCGCCACCTCAAGCAGGTATCCACGCTCCAGCTGATCGCTCCCTGTCTGGCGCTCGCGGCGGTCGTCTACGCCCCGGCGGCCGCGGCAACCTGGCCGGCGACCGCACCCACCGCCCAGGTCTGGGTGTCGCTGGCCGGCCTGGGCGTCGTCTGCACTGCCCTCGCCTTCGTCGTCTTCCTGGAACTGATCCGAGAGGCGGGCCCGACCCGAGCGGTCGTCTTCACCTATGTGAACCCGGCGGTGGCGGTGGGCGCAGGCGTCGCCTTCCTGGGTGAACCACTGACGGCGGGCATCCTCCTCTCCTTCGGCCTCATCCTGGCGGGCTCGTTCCTTGCCACCGGAGCGGCGGGAGCCGGGGCGTCGTCACCCCGGACGGAAGGCCCTGCGGAGACCCGCGATCTCGCCGACGAACGTCCGGGCTCGCCGAGCTCCCGGATCTGATGGCTGCCATCAGTGTCATCCGGGGTCAACACCCCACCCGGACCAAGGCGTTGGGCCACGCGGCCCGCACCGCATCGCGGCGGGTCAGGCCTGCGCCTCGGAGCGGTGGCCTGTCGCTCCCGCCCCGTCCGGCGGACGAGTCCTACGATGACGACACGTCCGCGCAGACAGGATCACGACAATGGCTGCATCCTCGACCATGGTCCCCCTCGGGACCCCCGCCGCCGACTTCTCGCTGCCCGCGCTCGACGGCCGGACCGTGGCGCGCGACGACTTCGCTGCCGCTCCGGCCCTGCTGGTTGCGTTCCTGTGCAACCACTGCCCGTACGTCAGGCACGTGGAGCACGCCTTCGGGGAACTGGTGAACGAATTCCCGGATCTCGCGGTGGTGGGGATCTGCAGCAACAGCCCCGAGATCGTGCCCAGCGACGGCCCGGACGGGTTGCGCGCACAGGTCGCACGAACCGGCTGGGCCTTCCCCTATCTCATCGATGGCGATCAGTCCGTCGGCCGTGCCTACCGTGCCGCCTGCACACCGGACTTCTTCCTCTTCAACTCCGAGCGGGAGCTGGCCTACCGGGGTGCGATGGACGAGTCGACTCCCGGTAACCGCAAGCCGGTCACCGGGAACCTGCTGCGCGGGGCGATCGCTTCGGTGCTGGCGGGCAAGCCGGTACCGGAACCGCATCGAGCGAGCATGGGCTGCTCCATCAAATGGGCGACGGGTCACGACTGAGCAGCGCTCGGCTCGTCCCGGGCCTTCCTGGGGCCCGGCCCGGGACGGGCGGGGGAGCGGAAGTTCCACACGAGGGGTCAGTGGCTAGCACTGCAGGCGTCGCCACCCGGTCGTGATGGAGTCGGGTCAGGCCTGAACGGCCCCACCGGGGCCCAGCGGGATGAAGGCCTCCACGAGGTGCTTCGGCGCGGCCTGCTTCCAGGAGTCCACCAGAATGTCGTACAGCTCGGCCATGTCCTCCAGAGTGCCGAGTCGCACGCGCACCCAGGCGGAACTCGCCTCGTGCGGCGGCACCCAGAACTTCTCCGGCTCAGCAGCGATCAACTCCGTCCGGTCGTGCTTGGGGCACCGCACGGCGAAGGACGTCTGATCATCGGGGACCGTGATGAACATCTTCCCGGCCACCCGAAACGTGGGCATGCTCCACGCCTCCTTCTCGGCGGTCTCCGGGAGGGACAGCGCGATACGGCGGACATCATCGGCATCTATCACGGTCACCACATTAGACGGGTGGCCGAGAGCAACCCTGGGTGTCCCCACAGCGCAGCCACGTCCTGGAGCTGCCCGGACCGCACGCAGGCGGGAATGTGCGAGACGGGGGCCGTGTCAACGGCCCCCGTCGTCGTGGGTCGCTCTGTCGTGCGTGACGGTGCGATTGGCGGCCGCCGCCGTCAGCGCCGGAACCTTCCGGTCAGGATGCTCCACCAGCCGCGCCGCTGCCGGGGGATGGTGGCAGTGGCGGCCGGGCCTGCGGGCGCCTCGGTCGGCTCGGCCTGCGGGGCGGCGGGCGGTGCGGGCGGCGTCGCCGGCGGTGTCGTGGGTGCGGTACCTGCGGCAACCGCCGCCTTCCCCTCGGGCTTCGTCCGCGGGGTGAAGTGCACCGGAAGCTCGACCAGGTGCCGGGAGAGCCAGGCCGAGGTCCAGGTCAACTCGTCCTCGGGAATGGCGAGCTGGAGGTCCGGCAGACGGGTGAGCAGGATGTCGATGCCGGTCTCCGCGATGGCCCGGCCGATGTCCTGGCCGGGGCACTCGTGCGGGCCACCGCCGAAGGCCAGGTGGGAGCGGTTGCCGTGGAGCGGCTTCGACAGGTCGGGACGGACGGCCGGGTCGACGTTGCCGGCCGCGAGACCGAGCAGGAGCATGTCGCCGGCCTTGATCTGCTGGCCGCCGAGTTCGGTGTCGCCGGTGGCCCAGCGGCCCGCGACCAGCGACATCGGAGCGGAGTCCCAGAGGACCTGGTCCAGGGCGTCGGGCAGCGTCATGTGGCCGCCGGACAGGTGCGCGCGGAACCGCCGGTCGGTGAGGACCATCTTCAGGGTGTCCGCGATCAGGTTGACGGTCGTCTCGTTCGCGGCGAGCAGCACCACCCGCAGGTGCTCCAGCACCTCGTCGTCGGTGAGCCCGGCGTCGTGCTGCATCAGCCACGAGACGAGGTCGGCGCCGGGCGCCACTCGCTTGCGGTCCATCATCCGGCGCAGCGTCGCCACGACGTAGTCGTTGCTCGCGATGGCCGTCTCGGTGCCCTTCATCAAGTCCCGGGCGGCTTCGACCAGTCGGGGCCCGTACTCGTCGGGCATCCCGACCAGCTGCGTCATCACGAGCATCGGCAGGTGCTCGGCGAACTGGGCCACCAGCTCGGCCTGGCCGGTGGGCCCGAAGTCCTGGATCAGCTGGTCGGCGAAGCGGGTGACGTACCGGCGCATCCCGCGCCGGTCGAAGCGGTTCAGGCTGTCGGTGACCGCCACGCGCAGGCGCTTGTGCTCCTCGCCGTCCGCGAACACGCACAGCGGCTGCCAGGCGATCACCGGCATCAGCGGGGAGTCCGGGGTGACCAGGCCCTTCTTGAACGCCGTCCAGCGGCGGGAGTCCCGGGAGAACCGGGAGGGCGTGCGCATGGCCGTGAGGTTCGCGGAGTGGCCGAGGATCAGCCAGGCCGGCAGGTCACCGTGCAGCAGCACGGGCGCCACCTCGCCGTGCTCGGCGCGGAGTTTCTCGTACAGGCCCGCCGGGTCGGCCTCGGCCTCCGGCCCGTAGAGCCGGCGGAGGCCGTCGGCGCCGAGCCCGTGGGCGGGGCAGCCGGGCGGCGGGGTGAGGGAGGCGTCGTCAGGGAACGGGGTGGTCACGGTATCTCCGGGGTCAGCGTGAGGCGGTCGTCGTGGGGCAGTCGTCGTGAACGGTCATCGGGGGCGGTCGGTGCGAGGGAGCCGTCGTGCAGCGCTGGTCGGTCGTGAGAGGACCGATGGCGGCCGACGGTGGTGCGGTCACCGCACGGGCGGGGCCGAGAGGTTGTGCAGGTAGCGCATCAGGGCCATCAGGACGTCCCGGCTGGACTCGCGGGTCCGGGCGTCGCACGCGACGATCGGCACCTCGGGGGGCAGGTCCAGGGCGGTCCGCAGGTCCTCGATCGGGTAGGTCGGCGACTCGGGGAAGGTGTTGGCCGCGACGACGAAGGGCACGCCGCGGTCCTCCAGCCGCCCGATCACGTCGAAGCTGACCTCGAGCCGGCGGGTGTCGACCAGCACGACCGCGCCGAGGGCTCCCTCGAACAGGCCGTTCCAGAGGAACCAGAACCGCTCCTGCCCGGGGGTGCCGAACACGTACAGCACCAGTTCGTCGCTGATGCTGATCCGGCCGAAGTCCATCGCGACCGTCGTGGAGGTCTTGCGTTCGACCCCGGCGATGTCGTCGATGCCCGCTCCGGCCTGCGTCATCGTCTCCTCGGTGGTCAGCGGGCGGATCTCGCTCACGGAGCCGACCAGGGTCGTCTTGCCGACGCCGAAGCCGCCCACGATCACCACCTTGACCGCCATGGTGGCCGAGGCCGGGAGCAGGTCCGCGCTCTGCGGCCCCATCACCAGCTCAGAGCTTCTGAAGTCCATGCATCACCGCCTCCAACAGGGCACGGTCGGGAAGGATCGCCTTCGGGACGGAGGCACGGGCCTCGATCCGTTCCTCGGCGAGGAGGTCCGCCAGCAGCACGGTGACCACGCTCATCGGCAGCCGCAGGTAGGCGGAGATCTCGGCCACGGACAGCGGAGAGCCGCAGATCCGGAGGATCGCCGCGTGCTCCGGCTGCATCGTGGGTTCCGGTTCCGAGCGGGAGACGATCAGGGTGACCAGGTCGAACGTGGTCCGCTCGGCCAGACCGCTGCGGCCGCGCGTGATCACATAGAGACGTTCGGGGCTGTCTTCCTCCCAGTCCTGGTCGGCTGCGCTCATGTGCCCGCCTCGCAGGGCTCGGCGAGCTCTTCGCGCACGGGTACCGCCTGCATGGTTCGCTCGCTCACGCGACCTGCTCGCCGTTGCGCGGAGGTGTGCTGAGATGTGCGCCGATCCGGGCGACCAGGTCGCGCATCCGATGGCCCATCAGTCCGGCGTCGACGCCTTCGTCGGCCAGCACCGCCAGGTAGGCTCTGGCGCCGGCCGCCATCAGGTAGAAGAAGCCGCCGCTCACCTCGATCACGACCAGCCGCATCCGGCCGTCGCCGTGCGGGAACTCGTGTCCGACCGCGGCGGCCAGGCTCTGCAGGCCGGCGCAGGCGGCGGCGAGGCGGTCGGCGGTGTCGGTGTCGGTGCCGTACTGGGCCATCCGCAGGCCGTCGGCGGAGAGCACGACGATGTGGCGGGTGTGCGGGACGCCGTCCGCCAGCTCCTTGAGCATCCAGTCCATGTTGGTCCGCTGCTGAATCACTGCTCACCCTTACCTGACGAATCATCACTGGTATGGCCGGCCGCACCGGTGGACGGCGCGTGGCCGTTCACCCCCTCGTGGAACGCGGCCAGCCACATACCGGGCTGTACCGGCTCCTGGGCCGGCTCGGGGACCCTGGAGGGCTCCGGAGCGCCTGTCCGGGAGGGCATGGCGTGGCGGCGGCGCTGCGGCAGGCCGTTCGTGGTCGGCTCGCTCACCCCCGGAATCTCGCTGTCGGCCGGGGCCCGCTCCGGAACGGCCCCCGGGGAGGACCTGAAGGACGACCCCGCGGAGGTGGCGGTTATCGTCCTCGACCCCCACGGCCGCGCTCCGCCTGCCGACCGGGGAACGGTGGCCGGGAACGGCCGGGGGCTGGAGGCGCCGATGCCGTGGGCCCGGCCGGTCGCGGGCGCCGTGGTGATGAGGTCCTGCGGCACGATCAGCACGGCGCGCACGCCGCCGTAGGCGGAGGGCCGCAGCGAGACCTGGAAGCCGTACGCCTGCGCGAGGCGGCCGACCACGGCCAGGCCGAGCCGGGGGGTCTCGCCGAGGTCGTTGAGGTCGATGCCGGCCTGGGCCTCCTTGAGCATCCGCTCGGCGCGGGCCCGGCCCTCCTCGCTCAGGCTCAGGCCGCCGTCCTCGATCTCGATCGCGATGCCGGTCTGCACCTCGACGGCGGTCAGGTGCACGTTGGTCTGCGGCGGCGAGTAGCGGGTCGCGTTGTCCAGCAGCTCGGCGAGCGCGTGGATCAGCGGCTCGGCGGCAGGGCCGACGACGGCGACCTCGGACACCGGGTGCAGTTCCACCCGCTGGTAGTCCAGGATTCGCGAGATGCCGCCGCGCAGCACGCTGTAGAGCGGCACCGCCTTGCCCCACTGCCTGCCGGGGCGGGCGCCACCGAGGACGGCGATGCTGTCCGCGAGGCGGCCGACCAGCGCGTTGCCGTGGTCCAGACGCAGCAGGTCGTCGAAGACCGCCGGGTCGTTGCCGTGCCGGTCCTCCATCTCACGCAGGTCCTGGGCCTGGCGGTGGACGATGGCCTGGACGCGGCGGGCGATGTTCACGAAGGCCCGCTGGGCGGACTCGCGCAGGCCCTCCTCGTTGTCGACGGCCTCCAGGACGGTGCGCAGCACGGCCTGCCGGGCGGCCTGGAACTCCGGGCCGACGACGCCGTCGTGGGACTCGTACGTCTTCAGCACGTCCTCGGTGAACTCGCCGCGCTGGAGCCGGGCGACCGCCTCGGGCAGGGCGACCCTGGCCAGCTGGACCGTCGCGGCCTCCTGTCGGGCCAGCCGGTGGCGCAGCTCGCTCTCCTGCTGGGCGTACCGCTCGCGCAGCGCCGCCAGCGCACGCCCGCGGCGCGCCGCCTCGGTGGCCACCACGGCCACCGCCGCGGTGCCCACCACCCCGCACCAGACGACTCCCGCGCGGGCGCCGGTGGAAGCCACCGACGCGGCGACGACAGCGGCGGCCGCCGTCATGACGGTGGGCAGCAGCCACACGAGAACGGGAGCGGAGCGCCGGCCTCTCGGTGACGATCCAGCACGAAGCATCAGCATCCTCAAACGATCGAAGTACGGAAGGGCGGACGGGGGACGGCTCCGGCGGCGTGGGAGCTGTGTTTCTCGTGTGTCCCGATGCCCGCGCCGGTCCTCTCCGACCTGGTGCGATGGGGTGCAGTGGGCTGAGCCGGAAGTAGCATGACCGCTTTCGGAGTTGTCTGACGAAACATCAATAACACTGCAGCGCAGCCGATTTGATGCCTTCGTCTCGGACAGCGCTGGCACCAGATCTTCGTCGCCCCGGGCTTGTTGTGCAGGTTTCTCGGGCTCGGTTCGCCCATGAGAGGGGTCTGTCCGAAAAGTGCCACGCGGCGCGGAGGGTTCGTGGTAGGGCGGGATCCGCGGCCTGGCTGAGGCGCGTCTGTGGCGGGCGCCGGGTAGAAGCGCAGGAACGGGGCCGGGCAGGTCCACAGGCCACCGGTCGAGCGCGTACGTCTCCGTGCGCCGGCCGAAGGGGTGCTATCCGGCGGGTCGATCCTCGGCGGTCGACGCCGACTCAGGCCGGCTGAGAGCCAGCGCAACGATCACGCGCCAGTGCAGAGGTGGACCGGCGGTCCGGGAGCCGGGTCGATGCGTGGGTACCAGGACCCGCAGCGCCCGTGGGCGGATGTCGCACGTAACGGGGGTGGGCAGGTGCAGCGCCTCGCCGTCGACGGCGACCGGGATGGTGTCCGCATCGGAGTCGACGGTGACCTGGGGGGATGTCAGAACGTGCAGGCTCGTCGCACGGGTGCCCAGGATCGCGATCTCGGCTGCCTGGGCCGCGTTGTTCACCCGTACGCCGACGACGCCGAGGGTTCCGAGATCGAGCCGGGGCCTGCGGGCGCCCGCGGCCATCGGGTCGGGGCCGGCATAGGGGTTGTTGCTGACCAGGAGTGCTTGCTCGGACGTCAGCCGGGCGCGGTCCGTCACCGCGTCGAGCTGGTGGCCGGAGTACCCGAGCAGGAGGTCGGGCAGTGCGTCCAGGACGGTGCTCGCCTTGGTGTCGCGGTATTCGGGGCGCTGCACGACCTCTGCGTAGACCCCGAACGAGACCGTGTTGACGAAGGCCCGCCCGCCCACCGCTCCCAGGTCGACACGCAGTTCCTCCCCGTCGGTCAGCGCGTCCAGGGAGCGGGCCGGGTCCTCGCGATCCAGGCCCAGGTCCATCGCGAAGTGGTTCCGGGTGCCCGCGGGAACGACCAGGAACGGCAGGTCGTGCTCGGCCGCGACCCCGGCCACCTGGGCCTGAGTACCGTCGCCGCCCGCCACCCCGAGCAGGTCCGCGCCCCCGGCCACCGCGCGACGGGCGATGTCGGCGACGTCCGTCTCGACGGACGTGTCCAGCAGCACGACCCGGGCGCCGAGCGCCTCGGCCTTCTCCACCAGTCCGAAACGGCCGACCTTCCCGCCGCCGGACTTCGGGTTCATGATCAGTACTGGGTGCTCGGGGAGGGCGCACGCGACCGCGGGCATGCCGTCGCGCTGCCGGACCAGGCGCAGTGCCGACCGCGCGCAGGCCACCGCTGATCCCATGAGGGCGATCGCTGCCAACGCGGCCGGCCACACGTCCGCCCGGGCGTAGAGCACCACGACGGTCACGGGTGCGGCCACTGCGAGCAGCGTCCCGGCGACACGTACGGCCCCACGGTACGCAAGCGCCCACCACGCCCCGGCCGCCGTGACCGCCAGGCCCGTCAACCCGATCGCGAGGATCAGCAGACCGCCCGGCCCGCTCACGGCAATCAGCGCAGCCACCGCACCCAGCACGCACGCCAGCGCCAGCCGGGCCAGCAGGCGAGCGCGCCCCGCCGCGCGGGAGATGGTCGATGTCACCGCACTCCCTCCGATCTACTTCGATGATGACCCGCCGACCGCCCGAGCGGGTGTTCACCAGCGCCGCCGGTCGGGGAGGGCGAGGCACCGCGGCCGGCCGCGACAGGCACCGGGGTACGGCCGGTGGATTCCGGGCCGCGGACCGGCCCGCGGTGTCATCCGACTGGCGGCGCCGCGTGAGTGACGCCTAGTCTGAAATTAACGGCAGAGATCGCTTTCAGCATTCATCGTGTGGACCGGGGTATCGAGTCCCATGCGACAGAGGGAGCGGGACATGCGTCGCGCATCCGGTATTCTCCGCATCAGAATCACTCTGAAGAATCCCGACCTGCCGGCTTCCGGCGTGTTCCGGCGGAGCTGGGCTCGGTTACGCTGGCCGTTCATCTCTTTCGGCAGGGAATTCCGCTCCGTCTGGCTGCTGACCAGGGGGGTTTGTCCGGAAAAACGCTGGTGGTCCCCATTCCCGAGGACTTTGGGACTCACGTTCGCCTGGCTCCTGGCGCTGGGCCTCGTCTTCTGGTTTGTCAAAGCCGCCGTAGCGGTCTTCGGACCAGGGGACCTGATCTGGCCCACCTGGCCCTGGAGCTTCGCCCCGGACAGGAGCTGCACGTCCTCGTCGTATTCGTGCGGTGTACTCACCAGCACCGTTCTTCCCGTTCTCACTCTCGCCCTGACCACCGTCTTCTTCATCGTGTGGCGATTCCGGTCGGTCCGGTCGTTCTACATGCGCAAGGCGAAACACGAACCGCGCGTTCTGGTCGAGACGGCCGGCAGCATCATGGGTCATGTCGTGGGACGCGATCAGCTGTGCAAGGCGCTCATGGACAACATGCGGGACGGTACGGCCCGCCGCCCCCATGTGGTCGTCGGTGCGATCGGGACGGGCAAGACCGCACTGGTGGTGCGCCTCACCGAGATGCTGGCCAGGAAGGGGGCGTTCCCGGTTCCGATCCGGCTGCGGGACGCTCAGAAGGACCTGGACTTCCTCGATCTCGCGTACGCACGTTTCAGCAGTGTGGTGGAGTCGAAGACCCGTTCGGCGGCCGAAACGGAGAAGGTCTGGCGGTTGCTGCGACGCCACGACAAGATCGTCGTGCTCGCGGACGGCCTTGAGGAAGCCCTGTCCGGTAAGAGCATGGTGGCCGACCGGGACAACAAGATCCGGAAGGCGATCCGCGCGGCGGGCGAGGCGCGGCTGCCGCTGGTCATCACCTCCCGGCCGCACGACCCACTCCGGGCCATGGAGGCCGCCGTCACCGAGCTGGAACCGCTCAGCGAGGATGCCGCACTCGAGTACATCGCCGAGAACGGCAACTGGCGCGCCAGCAGGCAGGACCTCGACCGGATCATCGAGATCGCCAATGTCACCGAGTCCCCGCTGTATCTGCAGATCGCGAAGGACCTGCACCACAGGAATCTGCTGAAACAGATCTGGATCGGCGGCGACGACGGAGGTGGAAATGTCGTCGACCAGAACATGTGGGAGATGAAGTTCGACCTTCTTGAGGCCTGGGTCGAAGCCCTCATCGGGAGAGAGCTGTATTCCGAGCTGCCACTGAGCCGGGATGACCGACGGGTGGTGATGGAATACCTCAAGGCGCTGGCATGCATCGGACTGAAATGCGACTCGGCCGCGGTGAGTTTCGACGAACTCGAACCCGGCTCGAATCCAGCCATATTCAAAAGACTGGAAGGCAAGAGAAAAGGAAGCGCGATCGACGTTCGGCTCGCCGCGACCTGGGGCACCCGGATGGGAATCGTCGAGGAGGCCGGCGAGTACGTGCGCTTCCAGCACAGCATCATGCAGGCGTACCTGGGTTCCCAGTACCTGGGCGCGGTTCTGAATCGACACGACCAGGCCGATGCGCCGCCTGGATGGGAATCCACGTCCTCGGCCGGGGACTACTTCCCGGCCGCACTGCAGAACCCAGGGCGGGAGATGCTCATCTCCCTGGTCTTCCACTCGCGCTCGCTGAAGGAGAAGGCACAGTGCACCTGCCTGACCCCGGGACAACCGGATCCGCGGTGCCCGATCAGAGTCATCCGGAACCTCCTCCTGGACGAAGCCGACCAGGCGCTTCTCCAGGACGGTCGCATCCGGCAGGAGGGCGGCTGCCCGGAGGTGGGCCGCGAGGTCCGTACGCCACACGCCAAGGTGCTGGACATGTACGGTGCCGCCCTGGACGTCGACAGCGTCGACACCCAGCCCGATCCCCGCGCCATCGCCGAGTCACTCCACGGGCAGTGGAACAAGCTTCAGGAGCGGGACCCGCAGCGGCTCCGGGCGGCCAAGCTGTCCCTGGTGCGGCGCTTGGGCGCTGCCTCACGACGTGCGGCCCTGAACGGCGGCGAGCCGGCCTACGATCTCCTCTTCGCCTTCGCTCTTGAGGAGCCGGTTTACCGGGTGCGGATCGCTATCGCGCAGGAAATCGGGGCCGGCGGGGACAAGGCCTTCCTGGCACTGCGTGGCGAGCTCGGGGCGCCGACCAGCACGGTCACCGGCGAGGGGGCTCGCAACTCCAACACCGAGACCGCGGCCGAGCCGGTCCCGGGGCTGGTCACGGGACAGGGCGGCGAACGTGAGCGCCGCAAGCAGGAGCGGGCGGTCGCGGCTGAGCGGCTGCAGGGCGAATGGGACCTGGAGGAAGGGGAGTGCCTGACGGAGCGCAGCCTCTGGAACCGCAACACGATGAGCGCACGACTCATCCCCATGCTGGTGGATTCCGTTTCGATGGCGCACCACCTCGGCACTCCCTACGACAACCTCGGCACTTGGCTGAGCACGCTGGCCTCGGCCCCCGGTGGTGAGGAGCTGCCGGACCCGGTCGGGAGGCGGGGACTGGAGGTGGCCATGGCCCATGGCTTCAAGCACTCGGCCAACCGTCGGCTCCGTCAGTCCTCGCAGCGGGAGTCCCGGGACTTCCTGATCGCACAGGCCACGGAGATGCTGAAGGCCAACAGGTTCTGGTTCACCAGGCTGACTCTTCTGCAGGCGCTGACCCTGTGGGCCCTGCCGGACGACATCACGGAGGAGCGGCTGCCGCACGGGCCTGGGGCTCACCCGAAGGAGCTGGTCCGGCGGTGGCTGGAGCTGCCCTCCCATGAGAGCGAGCATCCGTTCGTGGAGGCGGCCGAAAAGCTCGCCGTCCGGGCATTGGAGACCCGGCATCCTGAGCGGTTCCTGTGGATGGACGAGGCTTGTGTCGCCTCCCAGGTGGGATCCGAGCCGGGGTGGGCGGGTGAGCCCCGCCGGCACAATCTCTGGATCCCCCCTTCCACCGGCTGGAGCACACTGGACCCCGCCGCGCAGCAGCTCCTCGCCGACGTGATCATGCTGATGACGCTCACCGAACGGGCGGACCGCCCGCGGGAGCTCTTCCGGCGCTTGGCGCTGGCCGACGCCTCTCCGTCGAGACTCCCGCCGTGCCTGACCCACGACCGCACCACACTGGATCCGACCCGGACGACCGCCCACGCGATGTCGACGCCGTCGAAGTCGAACTGTGCGGACAACTGCCCGTTCACCTTCTGCCCCAGCCCGCCGAAGATTCCGGACCTGCGAGTGGAACTCAGCGAGGTCTTCTGCATGAACCAGCATGCCCTGCTGGGGCGGTGGCAGCCTCGGGCGTGGAGTCAGCTCCGCTTCCGGCGCAAGGCCCGGTGGCAGCGCAAGACGTCCGCCATGGAGCTTCGGCAGTTCTGGGGGCAGATGGGAGCCCGGGCCCGGGACATGCCCCGGCAGGAGGTGACCCCGGCCCGGCATCGCCCCCGGCGGTGACGGAGGACGTCGGCGGCATCCCCGCTCACGGCATCCGGAAGAAGCTCTCGACTGCACATGCGGCGGCCTCTGCCTCAACGGCCCAACCGCCTGGACAAGCGCATCCTCAACGATCTAACGCCGTGCAGCACTGGATCACGCCGAACAAGGGCGAGGGCGGAGGCGCCCCGCCCTCGCCGCTCGCCGATAAGCGGGGAATTGTTGTCCGACAAGTCCCCTAAGATCATCCCGATCGGCCACAGGGGCTGGTCAGTGGAGTTCGGATACGTCCGGGGGTGTCGACACCATGGGTGTCATCGTGGGTGCGGGCATAGCGGTTCTGGTGCTGGCGGCGGTCTGGTGGACCGTCAGGACCTTCAACCGGCTGATCCGCCTGCGCAATCAGACCCAGGCCTCCTGGGCGCAGATCGACGTGCAGCTCAGGCGTCGCCACGATCTGATACCCAATCTGGTCGAGGCGACCCAGGGCTACGCCGCCCACGAGCGGGCCACCCTGGCGGAGGTCACCGCCGCCCGGGCGGCCGCTATCACCGGCGGGCTCGGCACCGCCGACCGCGCGCGGGCCGAGAACGCGCTCAGCACGAGCCTCACCAGGCTGTTTGCCCTGGGCGAGACGTATCCGGAGCTGAAGGCGGACGGGCGGTTCGCCGTGCTGCAGTCCGAACTCACCACCACCGAGAACAAGATCGCCTACGCGCGGCAGTTCTTCAACAGCGCCGTGCAGAGCTACAACACCGCACTGGAGACCTTCCCGGCCAATCTGGTGGCGGGCCTCGGCTCGCACGGGCCCAAGGAGTACTTCGAGGCGGACGCCGCCGCGCGCGACATCGTCGAGGTGCGGTTCTGATGGCGCGCACCCTTGCGCCCCACTGGACACCCGTCGCTCCGTCCGGCCCGCTGCCGGACTGGGCCACCCCTGCTCTGCTGACCTGGTCCGGCGCCGTGGCGACGGCGCTGTGGCTGCTGATCTACACCGTTGCGATGTTCACCACCCGCAACGGCGCGGTGGAACCCGCGCCCGCCACCCAGGAGTTGGGCCCCACCCCGGAGTCGCCGGCGGTGGTCAGCCTGCTCGGCAACCGCTGGCGCTCGGTGCGGCACGCCGCCCCGGCCATCCTGCTGGACCTCGCGGCGCGCGAGCTGATCGAGCTGCGCCAGCCGGGCGACGATCCAGCCCAGAGCACCATTCACCTGACGGTCGGTCGAGCTGGGCAACTGGCCCCCTACGAGCGCCGGGTGCTCGAGCGCGTGGCGAGTCAGGCCGGCGTCGGCGGGGCGCCGATCGGGGCGATCGCCTTCCGCGGCGAGCGGTACGCGAAGGCGTGGAACCGCGAGCTGCGCAAGGACATCATCGCCGAGGCGCGCGGGCGCGGCTTGTCCCGACCGCGCTTCGACCCACGGCTCACCAGCGGGCTGGGGGGCCTCGCCTTCGCCTGTGGGCTGCTGTTCATGTTCGCCACCGTTGCCGCCAAGCACAGAGTGGATACGCAGCTCGCCTTCGGCGTCATGGTTGTGCCCATGCTCGCACTCCTCGCCCTGCTGCAACTGTCGAAGGGCGAGCGGTCCACGCCGACCGGCCTGGTCCGGGCCGGGCACTGGTCGGGGCTGCACGCGTGGCTGCGGGCGCACGAGGAGTTCGCCGCTCTGCCGCCCGCCTCGGTGGCCCTGTGGGACCGCTACCTCGCCTACGGCACGGCGCTCGGCGTCACCAGCCGGACCAGCCGGCTGCTCGGCTTCGAATCCGGTGACCGCCGCCGGGTCTGGTCGGACTACGGCGGAACCTGGCGCCAGGTACGGGTGCGCTACCCGCTGCTGCGTCCGGCCTTCGGCGCCTCGCCACGGCAGCTGCTGCGATCGTCGGCGGCGACCGCCGGCGCCGCCGTCGGGCTCGCACTGTTCGCCTGGTACCGCTCCCCGGCCTGGGTGGCCGACTCGGCTCCCAGCCCGAGCCAGGCGGCGTCGCTGCTGGGCGGCATCTGGCTGTTCCTGCTGATATTCGCGGTGGGGGTGGCCGGGCGGTTGACGATCGTACGGTTCGTGCTGCTCCTGTTGCCGCTCAGCGCCGTCGAGTACGCCAGCCATCAGGGGTGGCTGGCCAATGCGTTGGACCACCGCGGCCCGCTGCCGGGCGAGACCGTCGCTCTGGTACTCCTCGGCGCGCTGACCGTGGCCTACCTGCTGCTCGCTGCCCTGGACCGGCTGCGCCAGCCCGCCGTGCTGACCGGCGAGGTCCTGCGAGTGGAGGCCAGGAGGAGCTCAACTGCGGCTCATTACCTTGCACTTGACGATGGCATCAGCGACCGCACCACCGCCTGGGCAGTGCCGCGTACCATGCCGGTCTTCGGGCCCGGCACCACGGTGCGAATCTCGGTCTCCCGGTTCACCCGGACCATCAGCTCCGTCCAACTCGTCACCAACACCTCGCGAACGCCGGCCAACCGCTAGGGCTCTGATCGGGTCCGCAGAGTCATGGATCAGGAGGGCCGGCAGTTAAAGCGGATCGCGCGGCGGGGCAGTACCAGTTCGTTGCGTCACCGCCGCGCGATAATGTTGCTGGCGTCGGCCGGCCCCATGGCGTCACCTGCTTCCACGGCTGCTGCTCGATGGGCGGCGACACCCAACAGGCTCACGCGTTCCCACGCCCAGTCGACGTGGAGGACGTCGGCGCGGATCCGCCGGCCGATCGGGGCGACGTCGTCCAGGGACTCGAGGTGCTCCCAGGACATCTCGGGGACGCGCAGAGGGCGCCATGTCAGCGCCCCGTGTTGCTCGAAGTTGCCCCAAGGGCCGGTCGTGGATGGACAAGAGGAATGATCACCGCCCAGCCTTCGGAGGCTCGCGCGCATCCGACAGAGCCTGCGAGTCGGCGACAGTGGGTCTTGAGTGAATGCCAGGGAAGTCTGAGCGCCGAAGGCGGTGCGTCTGCCAGGTTCAGCGGCAGAGCTCCGTGAAGAAGTGGCGGCGCCGCATCCACCCCTCTGGCGCATCGCACCGATGTTTCGCCGGCCCTCATCTGTCGCGCTACCTTTCGGATCAACCGCGACACGGCCTCCGCTCGGGGTGCCGGTACGCCCGTTTCCGCACCGGAGGACAGTTCGATGACCGAAGCCGCCCCGCCGCTCCTGCTGGACGTGACCGCCACCGGCGCGGCCGCCGGGATCCCGGCCGCCGCCCGCGCGGCCGAGCGCCGCGGGCTCGATCGGTTCATCATGTCCGAGACCTCGCACAACCCCTTCCTCCAGCTCGCCCGCGCGGCCGACCGGACGGAGTCGATCGAGCTCGGCACCGGCGTCGCCATCGCCTTCGCCCGGACGCCGATGACCCTCGCGTACGAGGCGTGGGGCCTGCACGAGGCGTCGGGAGGACGGGCCGTCATCGGCCTCGGCTCGCAGGTCAAGCCGCACATCGTGCGCCGCTTCGGCATGCCGTGGGACCGGCCGGCCGCCCGGATGAAGGAGTACATCGCGGCCGTCCGTGCGATCTGGCACAGCTGGCAGACCGGTGAACGCCTCGCGTTCCGGGGCGAGTTCTACTCGCACACTCTGATGACCCCGGTCTTCGCCCCCGACCCGATCGCGCAGGGCGCCCCGCCGATCCTGCTCGCCGGCGTCGGCCCGCTGATGAGCGCGGCGGCGGGCGCTGTCGCGGACGGCTTCATCAGCCACCCCTTCACCTCGGTCGAGTACCTGACGGGCACCGTGCTCCCCGGCGTGCGCGCCGCCCGCACCAAGGCGGAGGCCGAGGGCGCTGCCTGGACCTCGCGCCCGTTCGAGGTGGTCGGCTCGGTGCTCACCGCCACCGGCTGCACCGAGGAGGAGCTGCGGGACAACCGCCGCGCCGTACGCGAGCGGGTCGCCTTCTACGCCTCCACCCCCGCCTACCGTGCCGTCCTGGAGACCCACGGCTGGGGAGAACTCCACGACGAGCTCAACCGTTTGTCCACGCGGGGCCGCTGGCAGGAGATGGGCGAACTGATCGACGACGAGGTGTACGACACCTTCGCGGTGGCCGGGGAGCCGGCCGAGGTCGCCCGTGAGATCCACCGCCGGTACGCCGGTGTCGTCACCCGTCTCTCGGTCAGCGGACCGGACGGCGCAGATCCCGAGCTGATGCTGGACGTCCTCGCGGAGATCCGCGCCCTGGGCTGAATCCGTCCCCGCCGCTGGCACTCTGTGCCGCTCCGGCAGTGTACTGAGTGCCATTCGCGGCCGAAAATGCTAGGTTCACGGTATGACCGACGCCCAGAACCCCAGCCAGGAGACCGCCGTCGCGCCCGTGAAACCGGCCATGCGCGACGCTCTGATCGCGGCGGCCTTCCAGCTGTTCCTGGACCGTGGGTACGAGCAGACGACGATCGACGACATTGTCTCCCTGGCGGGCGTCGGCCGCCGGTCGTTCTTCCGCTACTTCCCCTCGAAGGAGGACGTGGTCTTCCCCGACCACGAGAAGTGCCTGGCGGACATGACCGACTTCCTGCAGGCGAGCGAGGACGGCGACGACCCGGTGGCGCGGGTCTGCGACGCGGCCCGCCTGGTGCTGCGGATGTACGCCGAGAACCCCACCTTCTCGGTGCAGCGCTACCGCCTGACCAAGAAGGTCCCGGGCCTGCGCACCTATGAACTGTCGGTCGTCTGGCGCTACGAGCGCACGCTCGCCGAGTACCTGCGCGCCCGGTTCTCCGCCCGCCGCGACGGTACGCTGCGCGCCGACGTGATCGCCGCTGCCGTGGTCGCCGCGCACAACCACGCGCTGCGCGCCTGGCTGCGCGCCGACGGCCAGGGGGATGCGGCGGCCGAGATGGACCGCGCCCTCGAGTACGTCACCAGTGCCTGGACGTCGAAGCAGGCCCCCTCCGGTGCCGCCGAGGAGCAGGACGACGTGGTCATCGTCATCACCAAGCGCAGTACCCCGATGTGGCGGGTCGTCAGGGACGTCGAGGCGGGCCTCGGCCAGGACTGAGAACGCGGCGAAGCCGGCCGGCAGGTGCTGCCGGCCGGCTTCGCGCTGTGCAGGCCCGGTTGCCGTCAGCCCTTGGCTTCGGCGGTGAGCTGGGGGAGGACGGTGAACAGGTCGCCGACCACGCCGTAGTCGACGAGTTCGAAGATCGGGGCCTCGGGGTCCTTGTTGATGGCCACGATGGTCTTCGAGGTCTGCATGCCGGCCCGGTGCTGGATCGCGCCGGAGATGCCCGCCGCGACGTACAGCTGCGGGGAGACCTGCTTGCCGGTCTGGCCGACCTGGTTGGTGTGCGGGTACCAGCCCGCGTCCACCGCGGCCCGCGAGGCACCGACGGCCGCGCCCAGCGCGTCCGCGAGCTCCTCGACCACGCCGAAGCCCTCCGCCGCACCCACGCCACGGCCACCGGAGACCACGATCGCGGCCTCGGTCAGCTCGGGGCGGCCGGAGGAGACCCGCGGGGTGCGGGCGACGACCGTGGCCGCGTTGCCGGTGAACGCCACCGTGACGTTCTCCACCGCGCCGGCCGCCGGGGCCGCCTCGGGGGCCACCGCGTTCGGCTTCACCGTGATCACCGGCACGCCGTGCGACACCCTCGACTTCACCTGGAACGACGCGGCGAACACCGACTGGGTGGCGACCGGACCACCGTCGCCGGCCTCCAGGTCCACCGCGTCGGTGATGATGCCCGAACCCAGCCGCAGCGCGACGCGGGCGGCGACCTCCTTGCCCTCGCCGGAGGAGGTGACGAGCACCGCGGCCGCGTCGGCGGCCTTGGCGATCTGGGCGAGCGCGTCGACCTTGGGGACGACCAGCTGGTCGGCGAACTCGGCGCCGTCGGCGACGTACACCTTGGCCGCGCCGAACTCGCCGGCCTTGGCGGCGATGTCGGCGGCGGCCGCACCGGCGCCCAGCACCACCGCGGCGGGCTCGCCGATGCGGCGGGCCAGGGTCAGCAGTTCGAGGGCCGGCTTGCGGACCACACCGTCGGCGTGGTCCACGAGAACCAGGATCTCAGCCATGATTCGTTGCTCCTGATCGATCGTGAAATTGGCGCTAACGGCGGTCGGTTAGATGAACTTCTGGGCGGCGAGGTAGGCGGCGAGCTGCTTGCCGCCCTCACCCTCGTCCTTGACGATGGTGCCCGCGGTGCGCGGCGGGCGGGCGGTGATGGTCTCCACCGCGGTCCACGCGCCGGCCAGGCCGACCTCGCCCGCGTCGATGCCCAGGTCGTCCAGGTCGTACTCGGTGACCGGCTTCTTCTTCGCCGCCATGATGCCCTTGAAGGACGGGTAGCGGGCCTCGCCGGACTGGTCGGTGACCGAGATGACCGCGGGCAGCTCCGCCTGCAGCTCCTCGGTGGCCGCGTCGCCGTCCCGGCGGCCCTTCACCGTGGTGCCCTCGACCGTCACCTCGGACAGCAGGGTCACCTGCGGCACGCCCAGGCGCTCGGCCAGCAGCGCCGGCAGCACACCCATCGTGCCGTCGGTGGAGGCCATGCCGCCGACCACCAGGTCGAACCCGGTCTTCTCCAGCGCCTTCGCGATGATCCCCGAGGTGGCGATCACGTCCGAACCGTGGATGTCGTCGTCGTTCACGTGAACGGCCTTGTCCGCACCCATCGACAGCGCCTTGCGCAGCGCGTCCTTGGCATCGTCCGGACCCACGGTCAGCACGGTCACCTCGGCATCACCGTGCGCCTCCGCGATCCGCAGCGCCTGCTCCACGCCGTACTCGTCCAGCTCCGACAGGAGGCCGTCCACGCCCTCCCGGTCGGTGGTGGTGTCGTCCGCGAAGCGACGGTCACCGGTCGCGTCGGGCACGTACTTCACACAGACAACGATCCTCAAGCTCACGGTGTCTGCTCCTTTCTGACGGAATGTTGGTTACGGGAGGTTGCGGGCCATGACGATGCGCTGGATCTGGTTGGTGCCCTCGTAGATCTGGGTGATCTTGGCGTCGCGCATCATCCGCTCGAGCGGGTAGTCGCGGGTGTAGCCGTAGCCGCCGAGGAGCTGGACGGCGTCGATGGTGATCTCCATGGCGGCGTCCGAGGCGAAGCACTTGGCCGCGGCGCCGAAGAAGGTCAGGTCGGCGTCGGTGCGCTGGGACTTGGCGGCGGCCGCGTAGGTGAGCTGGCGGGCGGCCTCCAGCTTCATCGCCATGTCGGCGAGCATGAACTGGACGCCCTGGAAGTCGCCGATCGGCTTGCCGAACTGCTTGCGCTCCTTGACGTACCCGGCCGCGTAGTCCAGGGCGCCCTGGGCGATGCCCAGCGCCTGGGCGGCGATGGTGACGCGGGTGTGGTCCAGCGTCTTCATCGCGGTGGCGAAGCCGGTGCCCTCCTCGCCGATCATGCGGTCGGCCGGGATCCGGACGTTGTCGAGGTAGACCTCGCGGGTCGGCGAGCCCTTGATGCCGAGCTTCTTCTCCGGCGCGCCGAAGGACACGCCCTCGTCGCCCTTCTCCACCACGAACGCCGAGATGCCCTTCGAGCGCTTCTCCGGGTCGGTCACGGCCATCACCGTGTAGAACTCCGACACGCCGGCGTTGGTGATCCAGCGCTTCACGCCGTTCAGCACCCAGAAGTCACCGTCGCGCACCGCGCGGGTCTTCATCCCGGCCGCGTCCGAACCGGCGTCCGGCTCCGACAGGCAGTACGAGAACATGCCCTCGCCACGCGCCAGCGCACCCAGGTACTTCTGCTTCAGCGCCTCCGAACCGGACAGCTGCACCGGCAGCGAGCCCAGCTTGTTGACCGCCGGGATCAGCGAGGAGGACGCGCACACCCGCGCGACCTCCTCGATCACGATCACCGTCGCCAGCGCGTCCGCACCCGCGCCGCCGTACTCCTCCGGGACGTGCACCGCGTGCAGGTCGTTGGCCTGCAGCGCCTCCAGCGCCTCGGACGGGAAGCGGCCCTGCTCGTCCACCTCGGCCGCGTACGGAGCGATCTTCGCCTCGGCGAGCGACCGCACCGCCTCACGGAGCATGTCGTGCTCCTCGCTGAGCCGGAAGAGATCGAAGACCTTGTCCATGGTGTGGCGCTCCAGTCCGCCCGCGCCGATCGGGCGCGTAGCGTGATCAAAGACGGTAGGGAACTCAGTTCCCCTAATAGAACACACTCTGTGCCACCTTTGCCAGTCCTGGCCGCCTGTCGCCGTGTCGATGTGGCGCCCAGGTGCCGATTTCGATGGCCGAGTGGCGTGGTAGAGGCTTGATGGTACTGAGTTCCTTTACATGGATGAACTCAGTGCCATATCGTTCCCGCGTGCCGCCGCACGCATCGGATGTCGGCCCGTCGCAGGGAGATGAACCGTGTTGCAGACCAGCCACAGCGCCGCGACGCTCGTCCAGGACCGCGAACCGGAAGCCGGCCCGCGGCTCTACTTCCAGCGCTGCCGCTGGTGCGGAACCGCTTCGTACCAGCGCCTCCTCTGCACCGGCTGCGGATCGACCGACTTCGAGATGGAGCGCAGCGAGGGCGAGGGTGCCGTCTGTATGCACCGCCACGTCAGCGCTGTCGAGGACCGGTGGCCCGTGTTCATGAGTGAGGGCTTCGTGGTGCGGTGCCGGGTCGTCGGCGCCCGGGAGGCGGTGCGGCCGGGCGTCAAGGTCCGGCTGTCGTGGACCGGCGAGTCCGACCCGGAGCCGGTGGTCGAGCTCTGGGATGCGCCGGCGGACGGCCGGCAGCCCGCCATGCCGAGGCACAACCACCCTTACTGAGACCGCCGAGCGCTCCGCCGGGTGCGCACGGCACACGGCATCCGTCGGGCGCCGATTACCGCTGCGGCTCTCGTGTTCGACAGGATGGGTGCATGACCGAGATTCACACCCCCCGACTCGTCCTCCGCCGCTGGCATGACGGCGACCTCGCCCCCATGGCGGAGATCAATGCGGATCCGGAGGTCATGCGCTGGATCGGTGACGGCTCGGTCCTCGACCTGGAGCAGACGGCGGAGGCGATCGAGCGGTGGGAGGAGGAATGGGACGAGGAGGGCTTCGGTCTCTTCGCCGTCGAACTCCTGGCTTCCGGTGAACTGGCCGGGTTCGCGGGCCTCTCCGTACCCGAGTTCCTGCCCGAGGTGCTGCCGGCTGTGGAGATCTGCTGGCGGTTCGGCCGCCAGTTCTGGGGCCAGGGTTACGCGTCCGAAGCCGCCCATGCCGTGCTGGAGTTCGCACTCGAGGACCGCGGCCTCGACCGGGTCATCAGCATCGCCCGGCTGGGCAACGAAGCCTCCGAGAACGTGATGCGCAAGCTCGGCATGGAGCCGGAGCGCGAGACGACCCACCCGGAACACGGTTTCCCGCTGCGCGTTCACGCCATCGATCTCACCGAGTACCTCTGAGCCGAGCGAGGAGCCGTCGTGGGCAGGAGTGGAGGCGAGGGATGCCGCACGCGAGCGAGCGGTTCCGCGATGAAACCCACTGACCCGATCCGGTAGGTTGTGGCCCGCACGCCGATCTGCTCGGGAGTGCTGCCCCGTCGATGACCAGGCGTCAGGAGCCTCCTCCTGACGCCGACCAGAGTGTCCGGGGAGAGGTTCGGCGGGCAATACGGGGCGGGTCCGGGGAGAGGGCGTTGGCAATGGACACGGGGGAGACCGAGCAGCTGCACGCAGGTGCGTTGCCGCGAATGGTCGGGGGCCGCTATGTCGTTCAGGCGCCTCTCGGCGAGGGTGGCATGGCGTCCGTTCACCGGGCTCACGACTCGGTGCTGGGCCGCACCGTCGCGGTGAAGATGCTGCACGCGGAGCTGGCGCGCGATCGGTCCTTCCGTGAGCGGTTCCGCCGGGAGGCCCAGGCGGTCGCCGCGCTCAGTCACCCCAACATCGTGGCGGTCCACGACAGTGGCGAGGACTCGGGTGACGCCGGCGTCGTGCAGTTCATCGTCATGGAGTACGTCCAGGGCCGCTCGCTGCCCGAACTCGTCCGGGACGCCGCCTCCGAGGGCGGCACGATCGGGCTGGATCGTGCGCTGGAGATAACGGCATCCGTCCTGGACGCCTTGGCCTGCAGCCACCGGCAGGGTCTGGTCCACCGGGACATCAAGCCCGCCAACGTCATGGTGACGGACGACGGCACCGTCAAGGTGATGGACTTCGGCATCGCCCGCGCCCTGGAGTCCGAGGCCACCTCGATGACCCGGACCGGCACGGTGCTCGGCACACCGCTGTACCTCTCCCCGGAGCAGGCGCTGGGCAAGCCTGCCGACGCCCGGTCCGACATCTACTCGGTCGGCTGCATGCTCTTCGAACTGGCCACCGGCACCCTGCCGTTCACCGGTGAGTCCACGATGAGCGTGCTCTACCAGCACGTCCAGGAGGCCCCGCCGATCCCGTCCTCGGTGAACCCGTCGCTGCCCCCGGCCGTCGACGTGATCGTGGCCCGCGCCCTGAGCAAGGACCCCGCCGAGCGGTACCCGGACGCCAAGGCCATGGCGGATGCCATACGCCGGATCACCGCGGGCCAGGCCTCCACCCGGCAACTGCCGCCGCACGAACCCCCTACCGTGACGGCCGACCAGGCCCGTACGCGGCAGCTGCCGCCGCAGGAACCTCCCACCACCGCAGACATCCGGATCACGATGTCCCCCCGATGGGGCGTCAACGATCCCCGGTTGCGGCGGACGGGGCGCGTCGCGCTGGTCTACAGCCTTCTCGTCTGGGGGTTCGCGTTCGCCGGCCTCTGCGTGGGCGCCTTCGTGCTCCTGCCGGAGATCACCTCGGGGAGCTCGCACGACGCGGGATCCCGCACCCCTGATCCGCGGGCCACCGGGGCCCTGTCCGGATGCTCCCCGTCCTCCTGGAGTGTCCCCAGTTTCACGGGCATGTCGCCCGCGGAGGCGAGGAGTTGCGCCGAGATCGCCGGACTGAAGCTGGAGGAGAACTCCACGCTCGGCAGAAAGCAGGACAAGGACACCGTGGTGGCGCAGGAGCCGGCGGCCTACCAGTCGGCCAAGTCCGGCAGCACCCTGAAGATCTGGGTGTCGAAGGGCGGCGATCCCCGGGCCGTCGGGGATCTTGCCAACTGTGAGGTCGAGGAGAGCCACGGCAAGATCTTCAATCCCACCTTCAAGGGCATGACGGCGGCCAAGGCGCGGGTGTGTGCGGACATCGCCCATCTGAAGCTCGTTGAGGCCGGGACCGTGCAGGACAAGCGCACGCCCGCCGGACAGGTGGCGAAGCAGGAGCCCGGGCCGGAGACGATCACGGCGGGCAGCACTGTCAAGGTATGGGTCTCGTCCGGAGGCGACCCCCGGGCCACGGGCACTCTCTCCGACTGCGATTCCGACGCGACCAGCGACAAGCCCGACGCACCCCACTTCGTGTACATGACGGTCGCCGACGCCCGCGCCTGTGCGGACATCGCCCATCTCAAGCTGGAGGAGCACACCGTCCCGGGCGAGACCTGGGACGCAGGGAAGGTCGTCAAGCAGGAGCCCGAGAGCTTCGCAGCGGTCGAACCGGGCAGCACCGTCAAGATCTGGATCTCCTCGGGCAAACCCTGAGCGTTGGAGCAGGCGGTCGCTCACCTGACGGCTTTTCAGGCCGTCGTGCAGCACGTCCGCATATGATCGTGTGGTCCGTACGTGCTTGCATCGGAGACTGAAAACCCATGGCCGACCAGCGAGTTGTCATTGTCACCGGCGGTGGTACGGGTATCGGTGAGGCAACCGCCCGGCTGCTACGGGCCGGAGGCCATCAGGTGATCGTCTCCGGGCGGCGACCCGGGCCGCTGCACCGAGTCGCCGAGGAGACCGGTGCCGTGGCCCACCCCTCCGACACCGCTGATCCCGGCGACGTCGCGGACCTCGTGGACACGGCCGTGTCCAGGTTCGGACGGCTCGACGGTCTCGTCCTCAACGCCGGCATCGGGCGCGGTGGCGCCGTCGGCGACCTCTCGATCGAGGACTGGGAGGCCGTCATGCGGATCAATCTCACCGGCCCCTTCCTGCTCCAGCGGGCCGCGCTGCCCCACCTGCTGGAAACGCGAGGGTCGGTCGTCGCAGTCGCCTCCGTGTCAGCCCTGCGCAACGGATTCGGCAATGCCGCGTATGCGACCTCCAAGGCCGGGTTGCTTCAGCTCTGCCGCTCTCTTGCGGTCGACTACGGTCACCGCGGGCTACGGGCGAATGTCGTGTGCCCGAGCTGGGTGCGTACCCAGATGGCCGACCGGCGGATGACACGGTTCGCGGATGAGGAGGGGATGGGCGGTGACACCGAGGCGGCCTACGAGGAGGCAACCCGTCTCACCCCCGCCCGCCGCCCCGGCGAGCCGCACGAAGTCGCCGAGGTCATCAGCTGGCTGCTCTCGCCCGCCGCGAGCTTCGTCAACGGCGCGGTCCTGACGGTCGACGGCGGGATCACCGCGCTCGATCCCGGGACGGCCGCCTTCGACTTCCACATCGAACCGCGCCGCGGCGGTACGCCCTCAGCCGATACAGAGCGTCACTGACGCCCTGAGTTCCCCGCGCCGGACCCACCCCCGCCCGGCACCCCGGCCGGGCGGCCTCCGCGGTCGCACCACGCGGCACGTGCACGTGACGGCATGCGCTTCGCCGGTGCGTCTCGTAGCGTCGGACGAGAGTGGTCACCCCGGGGCCGCGCGGCCCGCGCACCGAGCCCGAGAGGAGCGCGCAGCCCGTGGACGCCGTCGAACCGAAGTTGGTACCGGAGGTCTTCGACACGGCCGTCGTGTCGGTCGCACTGCTCCGCGGCCCCGAGCACCGGCTGGTCTACTACAACGACGCCTTCCGCCGGCTGTTCGGCCCCCGGACCATCGACGCCCCGGCAGCAGAGGCCTTCGCCGACGAGCAGGCAGCGCCGTTCATCACCCTGCTGGACCAGGTCTACGAAGACGGCCTGGCCCGCCAGGTGACCTCCCCGAGAGCCAGTGCCGGAACCGCCCCGGGCGCCCCGGGACCCCGCTACTTCGTCTACAGCTGCACGTCCGTCGCCTCCCGTCACGGACGCGGCGTCCTGGTCGTCGCGGTGGACACCACCACCGAGGTCGTGGCGGCCGAACGCGCCGAGGAGCTGTCCCAGCAGCGCCAGCAGGCGCTGGAACGCTACGAGGCGCTCGTCTCGGCGGTGTCCCAGATGGTCTGGCTGCTGCGCCCCGACGGGTCGATGACCGAGCTCGTGGAGGGCTGGGAGGACTTCACGGGCTCCCCTTGGCGGCCCGTGATGGACCAGGGGTGGCTGGAGCTCATCCACCCCCGGGACACCGCGAGGCTGGTCCAGGCCTGGGCGGACGCGGTCGCCGGTCCGCCGGCGATGTTCGAGGCCACCTTCCGGGTGCTGACCGCCTCCGGCGAGTACCGGCACGTCAGGTCCCGTGCCGTGCCGGTGCTGCGCGAGGGCCGGGTCGCGGAGTGGATCGGGGCGACCGCCGACATGGAGGACGAGTGGCGTGCCCGGCTGCGCGAGCGGCTGCTCGCCCGGGTGTCGGCGGCACCGGGCCAGCACCTGCGGGGCGTCTTCGCGGCGATGGCGGAGGCCGTGGTGCCCGACCTCACCGACGCCTGCGCGGTGTTCCGCCTGCCGGACGGTGACGGCCAGGCCGCGGAGGACGTCATCGCGACCCGGGTCGCCTCGGCCGCCCGCCCGGGGCTGCCCGCCCTGCCCGCGCTCCACAGCCAGAGCTACCGGGTCGGGCCGGTGGCCCGCGAGGTCATCGACAGCCGCCTGCCCAGGCTGCTGACCTTCGCGGCCGGGCATCCCCCCGATGGCGTCCTGCCGGACGTCTCGGTGCGCTGGCTGGCCGCAGCCGAGGCCACCAGCCTCGTGCTGGTACCGATCGTGGTCGACTCCGCGGTTGTCGCGTTCGCCGCGGCGGCCGGCTGCGGCGACAGCCCGCCCCCGAGTGCCGCGGACATCGCCCTGCTGACCGAGGTGCTCCAGCAGGCGCAGAAGGCGTTACGGGACGCCCTGGAGCACCAGCACACCCGGCGCATGGCGCTCATCCTGCAGCGGGCCCAGCTGACCCCCGCTCCTTCGGTGCCCGGCGCGGACGTCGCAGCCCGGTACCAGCCGGCCAGCACCACCGCCGAGATCGGCGGGGACTGGTACGACGCCTTCTTCCTGCCGGACGGCACCCTGGCGCTGGCCATCGGCGACATTGCCGGTCACGACCTCACCGCGGCCACCGCGATGGGCCAGCTGCGCAGCATGCTGCGCGCGCTCGCCTACAACAGCAACCGGCCCGCCACCCCGGCCGATATCCTCGCGCAGCTCGACCGGGCCGCCGAGGGTCTGGACGTCGCTCCGTTCGTCACCATCGTCCTCGTCCACCTCGTCCTGCGTGCCGACGGCTGGCACGCGGTCTGGGCGAACGCCGGGCACCCGCCACCGCTGCTGATCCCCGCCGACGGCCCTGCCCGTTACCTGGCAGGCCGCCGGGCCGACCTGCCGCTGTGCGTGGACCCGGACACCGGCCGCAGCGTCCACCGGCGGACCTTCGGCGCCGGAGACACCCTGCTGCTGTACACCGACGGCCTGGTCGAGACCCCCGAGGCAGGCCTGACCGAAGGCCTCGACCGTCTGGCGGCCACGGCGACAGCCGCCCGCCACCTGCCGGTCGAGGAGCTCTGCGACGAGCTGCGCAGGGTGGGGGACCGCCGGGACGACATCGCGCTGCTCGCCTTCCGACCCCGGATCTGACCGCCCCGCCGGCGGCCGACGGGAACGCGCCGTACCGGCATCCGATGCAGGATGAGGAGAGTGGACCGGCTCGCCCGCCGACCGCGTGAGGTGCGCACACCATGGACAACTACCGCCACCCGTTCATCGGGAGCATGGCAGCGGCCGTCGTGGACACCGAGGGCGTCGTCGTGAGCTGGACCGAGGCGGCGGAGGAGCTGCTCGGCCGGCCGGCCGGTGAAGTGTGCGGCCGACGGATGAGCGAACTGCTGGCCGACCCGAGCCACTGGGCCGCCCTCGCGGCCGGCCGGGCCGGCACGGCGGCGCTGTTGGACGGGCGCGGCCACGCGACGGACGTCGCTTTCCGGGTGCTGCCCCTGATCGAGGACGGCCCCGGGCGTTACCTGGTGATCGGCGCGCCGGCCGCGGAGGTGGCCCGCTGGCGCGAGGACGACGCCTTCACCCGGGAGCTCTTCCTGCAGGACCGGATCGGTCTGGCGGTGTTCGACGAGGAGCTGCGGCTCACGCGGACCAACACCCACCTGCTCCCGTACACAGGTGTTCCAGGCGATCTGAGGGGCCGGCGTCTCGCGGACTTCCTGCGGGCCGAGGACGCCGAGGCGATCGAGAGCCTGCTGCGGGAGGTACTGCAGACCGGCCGGCCGCTGGCGCTGCCCGAGGCACTGGTGCGGACCGTCGTCGACCCGAAGGGTGGGCGCGTGATGGGGATATCCGCGTTCCGCCTCCAGGCGGACGGCGACAAGCCGGTGGGGGTGACCGCCCTGTTCACCGACATCACCGAGCTCGGCCGGTCCCGTCGGCGGCTCGAGCTGTTGCACGGTGCGACCGCGGCGGTCGGCGGCTCGCTGTCCGTCACCGGCACCTGCGCGGACCTCGCGGCGGTCCTCGTCCCGGGCCTGGCGGACGCCGTCGTCGTCGAGGTCGCGGAGGCCGTCCTCAACGGCGACGAACCCGAGCACGCCCGAGCCGGACCGCTCACCCTGCGCCGCACGGCCGTGGCGGGCGCCGCCGCCGGACTCCTGCCGACCGGTGTCCCCGTCGTTGTGGACCGGGCGGAGTCCTCGGAGCCGACGCTGGAGGAGGACGCCGGCCGACCCGCCATGACGGTGGCCCTGCGGGCCCGGGGGATCATGCTGGGCCGGATCCGCGTCCACCACGAGCAGGGCTCGGAAGGCTACGAGGGCGCCGATCTGCAGCTGCTCCAGGAGATCGCCTCCCGGGCGGCCCTCGCGCTCGACAACGCCCGCCGCTACACCCGTGAGCACCGCGCCGCCGTCAGCCTCCAGCGCAGCCTGCTGCCACCCGCCGCGACCGACACACCGGCCGCGGTCACGGCCAGCGTCTACCTCCCCACCGGCACCGGTGACGGCGGAGTCGGCGGCGACTGGTTCGACGTGATCCCGCTGTCCTCGGCCCGGATCGCCCTGGTGGTCGGTGACGTCGTGGGCCACGGCCTGGAGGCGGCCGCGACGATGGGACGGCTGCGCACGGCCGTCCGCACTCTTGCCGACCTCGACCTGGCGCCCGACGAACTGCTGGTCCACCTCGACGACCTGGTCGCCCAGCTGGTGGTGGAGGCCGACCAGGGCGGGGACGGCGTCCACCGCGAACCGGCCCCGGCCGGCGCGACCTGCCTGTACGCCGTCTACGACCCGGTCTCGCGCCGCTGTGTGATGGCGAGTGCCGGTCATCCGCCGCCCGCGATGGTCCACCCGGACGGCGCCGTCGGGTACGTAGAGCTCAGCCCCGGGCCGCCGCTGGGCGTCGGCGGCTTCCCGTTCGAGGTTACGGAGATCGAACCGGCCGCCGGCAGCGTGCTGGTCCTGTACACCGACGGTCTCATCGGCGGCGGCGAGGGCGACCTGGACGAGGGCATGGCCGCGCTGCGGACCAGGCTCGACCGCGCCCGGGTGACGACCCGCCGGCTCGCCGAGGCCGGACGGGAGATCACCCAGAGCCTGCCGGTCCACCGCCTGCCGGACGATGTGACCCTCCTGCTCGCCCGGACCCGGGTCCTACCCACGGACGACACCGCTGCCTGGGACCTCGACCCCGAACCGGCAGCGGTGTCCCGGATCCGCGAGGCGGTGGCGGAGCAACTGGAGCGGTGGGGCCTCGACAGCCTGGTCTTCACCACCGAACTGGTGGTGAGTGAGCTGGTCACCAATGCCATCCGCTACGGCGGCGGCCGGGTCGGGGTCCGATTGATCCGGGTGGAGCGGCTGATCTGCGAGGTCTCGGACCCGAGCAGCACCCAGCCCAGGATGCGCCGGGCCCGTCTCACCGACGAGGGCGGCCGCGGCCTCTACCTGGTCGCCCAGCTCACCAACAGGTGGGGAAGCCGCCACACCGACCAGGGCAAGACCATCTGGACCGAGCAGGAGATCCCCGGACCGAACGCCGGGACCTGGCCCGGCGCGAGCCCGCCGACCGAGTAATCAAGGGCCCGCCGGCGACCGGCTCTCGGCCCCCTCGTCCCACGAAGAGCCGCAGCGCGGGCTCGCGAAGGCAAGACCGTGAGGCTCCTCCCTCGGTGACCTCGACATCCTGAACAATGTCGCTTCCCGAATGTCAGTGGCAGCTGTGATGATTCACCAGTGGACCACGTCGTCATCACCCGGTAGTGACAACTGGGTTCAATGTGTATCGTCGCCGTGTGCGATCAGTCGCACATCAGGGAGCAGCTGGGGGGCAGCAGCATGGCAGTGGAGTTACCGTCGGAACTTCAGTTCGTTCTTGAACTGCTGGGACTGAAGTGGCCACAGGCGAACGAGGACGAGCTGGTCAAACTCGCGGATCAGCTCACGAAGCTGGCCTCGACCATCGACTCGACCCAGATGGCCGCCGACAAGGCTCTCACCAGGCTGGGCGAGGTCTACCACGGTGCCTCCGCGGACAAGCTCGCCGAGCTGTGGGGAAGCATCTCGAAGTACTCCGGCATGGTGGTGGAGGCCTGTGGGACCACCGCCAAAGCACTCAACGCGGCTGCGCTGGTCATCGAGGTGTGCAAGGGCGAGACCTTGGCCCAGCTGGTCACCACTCAGGCAGAGTTGGCGGCAGCCTCGTCGACCGGTCCTTGGAGCACCGCGGCCGTCATCAGGATCGCCAAGGAGATCGTCTCCCGGATCCTGGAGCAGGCGGTGGCCAAGCTCGGCAAGGCACTGGCCGAGCCGGTGAGCGACCTGGCGGAGACCGCCGTCAGGAAGGTGACCGGCAGCGCCGTGGCGGGGTCGAACGGCCAGGGATTCGGCGTGGACCTGGCCCAGCTGGGCGCGTGTGCGCTCGAACTGCGGCACCATGCCGACGACATGGACACACAGGGCAACTCGTTCCGGCGGATCGTCGACGGCCTGGACGTGGGGAATCCCGGCGACATGTTCGGCAAGCTGGCGGTCGCCGCGGCCGAGCAGATCGCCAAGAGCGTCGGTGAGGAGGTGCTCAAGCGGGTGCTCGGCTCGTTCCGGGACACCGCCAACCGGATGGATCTGGTGGCCCGCAACCTGACGGAGAACGAGGACACCCACACCCGCGAGATGAACGGCGGTATGGCCTGGCAGACCCCGACCGGTCCCGGCGGGCTCCGGCTGGCCGGCGGAGCGGGTGGCCCGGCCTCCGGCGGCAGCCACGATGCCGGCCTCGCGGCGTTCGAAGGCTTGCGTCCCAAGCTCGGCCAGATCGGCGCAGGCGGGGCAGGCGGAGCGGACGGCCACGGTGGCCTCCACGGTGGGCTCAACGTCCTCGGCGGCATGCGTGGCCCGCAGGCGGGCGTGCCCGCACAGGCCCTGGGTGAGGGAGGATCCGATCTTTCAGCCGCCGTGCCCCGGCAGCAACTCGGCCTGCCCGGCGGACTCGGCCGCGTCTCCACGACTCAGGAGAACGGTCGAGCGGTCTCCCGGAAGAACCTCGAGGCCGACGGCGGTCGTGTGGGAGCGGAACAGAGCGGTGGTGCCCGCCAGCCGGTCATGCAGACCCCCGGAATGCTCGGTCCGGTCCAGTTGGGTCAGGGAGCCGGCGGCAGCACCCCCCGGGGTCAAGGAGCCGGAGGCCAGATACGCGCCGGAGCAATGGCCCAGCAGCGCAGCGAGTCCCGCACACGCCGGGACGCCTCCGGCGGAGACCCCACGGAGCTCCTCGCCGAAGCCCCTGGTGCCGATCCGGCTCACGGTCTCGGGCAGCTCGGGCGCATCTTGCCCACCCGGACCGACCAGCCCGACGACGCGTGAGCCGTCGGTGAGGAAGCGCATCGGGTCCTACACGGGTGTGCGGGTCTCGGGTGGGTTGCGAGGGTGCGGCCGGCCGGTGCCCCGGTCGGGAGAACCCTGTGCCCAGGGGGTCAACCCTCGTAGCGGGTGGCCAGGGTCCGTACGGTCCCGGCGATGCGGTTGCGGAGTTCGGCCGGTGCCATCACCTCGATGTCGGTGCCCAGCCGCAGGAACTCTCCGTGGGCCTGAGCCTCGTCCGCGGTCAGTCCGGTGAGCCGGGTCCGGTAGCCGTCGACCAGCCGGTAGCCGCCCGCGTGTCCAGCGGCGCCGTACAGCGGGATACCGGCGGCGCCGAGCGCCTCGACGTCCCGGTAGACCGTACGGACGGAGACCTCCAGTTCCTCGGCCAGCTGCTGGGCCGTCATCCGGCCCCGGTTCTGGAGCAGCAGAAGCAGGGTGACCAGTCGGCTCGCGCGCATGCCGCTCAGTATCCACTGACAGTGGATGTCAGGAGAGTGCCCATAGCCTGCGGCGCATGGACGACTTCGACTTCCTGCACGGCTCCTGGGACGTGGCCAACCGCCGTCTCACCGCACCGCTCGGCTCAGGCCCCGCGACCTGGGTGGAGTTCCCCGGTCACGCGGTGGTCCGGCCGCTGTTCGGGGGTGCCGGAAACATCGACGAGATCACCTTCCCCACGCTCGGCCGCCAGGGCGTGACCCTGCGGCTGTTCGACCGCGAGACGGGGCGCTGGTCGATCCATTGGTCCGACAGCCGGACGGGCCGACTGGATCCGCCGGTGGTTGGCGGCTTCACCGGCGACCGCGGTGACTTCCACGGTGAGGACACCTACGACGGCCGCGCGATCCGGGTGCACTTCACCTGGCACCGCCTCGGCCCGGACACCGCCCGCTGGGAGCAGGAGTTCTCCGCCGACAACGGCCGCACCTGGGAGCTCAACTGGACCATGGACCTCACCCGCACCGGGCGCGCCGGCGCATGAGCATCGTCGAACTCCGGCAGTACACCCTGCACCCCGGAGCCCGGGAGACGCTGATCGAGCTGTTCGAGCGCGAGTTCGTGATCGGCCAGCAGTCGGTCGGCATCACCGTCGGCGGCCGATTCCGCGACCTGGCCGACCCGGACCGCTTCGTCTGGCTGCGCGCGTTCCCCGACATGACGCGCCGTCGGCGCTCGCTGGAGGCCTTCTACACCGGCCCGGTCTGGCGGGAGCACCGCGACGCGGCCAACGCCACGGTGATCGACAGCGACGACGTCCTGCTGCTGCGCGGCCCGGGCTTCACACCGGAGCCGGGCACCCGTGAGGTGGTCGCGACCGTCTGCCATCCGTCCGACGCGGCCGCCTTCGACGCGTACGCCGCCCGGCACCTGGGCCCGGGCCAGGCGCTGCACCGCACCGAGCACGCCGAGAACGACTACCCCCTCCTGCCCGTCCGCACCGGGGAGGACGTCCGGGTCTGGTTCGGCCGGACGGAGCCACCACCCTGGCCGACCCGGCGGCTGCGGCTCGAACCCGTGACGACCTGGCCGGCCTCGCTTTCACAGAGCTGACTGTCCGACAGATGATCAGGTGAAGCAGAAACGCGAGGCTAGGGGAACGGCGTGGAAGGAGCCGAGTTCAGGGCGTCGTCGACGCGCTTCCAGAAGGCCTGGAAATCCGCCGGAGCGCCTCGATCCTCGGAGTACTGGGCGGAATGTGCCTTCAGTACCTCCATGTACTCCGGGGTGAGAATGACGAAGAACTCCCACCGGTTGTCCCCGCTCACCGCCGGAACGGCGCGGTTGCGCCCCTTGGCCAGTTCACGTGAGATCATCTTGAGGTCGAGCAGGTACTCGGGAAGCCGGCTCCCCGCGGGCGGGTTCTCCTGCATCTGCTCGGCGAGGCTGTCGAGCAAGGACTTCATCCAGTCGTAGTCCTGGAAGTCCAGTTCGATGGTGTAGGTGAGCTCCTGCGAACCGACCCTGTTCTCCCGCATCTTCTGGCACCACACCGGAGCCAGTTCCTGGGCGGACGCGGCCGTACGCGGATCGGCGCTCAACCGCGCTGCGAATGCTCGCAGATTCCCGTCGCCGATGCTTTCCTGGTACTCGAAGGCGACGGCCGGAAGGGCGACCCGTGTGGGTTGCAGTGTGCTGAAGTGCCCGAGGATGACCGCCTGCTCGTTCTCGGTCAGCGTTCCCCATTCGCCATGGGGGCCACCACACGCATCGGCGAGTTCGAACAGGCAGGCCGCGAAAGCACTGGCCTCGTTGCCTTGCCATTCCTGCTCGATCCAGTGCTCGAAGGCTGACTGGGCGTTCACAGGCTTCTCTCCCATCGGCTCTCGTCGAGCCGTGGCTCGATGCTTCCCGTCGTCGAACTGCTTCCTGCCGGCCAGCGCGCCGAGCCCGAGGGAAAGTCTCTTCTGTAGGCCGTCATACCGCGAACGAGCTGTCTGGTGACCGGCGTCGGCCGCCTTCTTGTACCATTTCAGCGCTTCGGTCGGGTTGCCGAGCCGCTCCTCGAAGAGAGTTCCCAGGAAGAGCGCGCCAAAAGTGCTGCCGAGCTGCGCGGACCTCATGTACCAGTGCATGGCCGTTTCGAGCTCTGCGGCAGACGGCTCCTCCGGCATCTCCCCTCGCAGTCTGGCGCGCATGCGGCCTTCGGCTATGAGGCCCAACCGGGCCATCGCGTCGGCGTTCCCGGCACCTGCGGCCAGACGGTGGAGTTGTTCGATCCTGGGCAGGTTCTCGGTCCCGTCGCCGTCGCTCCACTCCATCTCCAGTCGGCAGGCGGCCTCGTAGGCTTCTTCGGCCTGCGCCTCGGTGAGGAGTCCGTCCGGCAGGGCGAAGGATTCGGGTGGCGGTGGCAGCTGTGGCGGAGTCGAGAGGTTGCTGGGGAATTCGAAATGGTAGTGAATCCCTCCCATGACAAGTCCGGCCTGCACGACCGACATCGACACCGCTGTCCCGACGGAGATCTCGTTACGAACCACGCCCGGCGCGGCGGCGGCCGCCTGATTCTGCGCCGCCTCGTCCATGAGGTCACCTCACTCGCTGCGCTTCCGTTCAGCGTCGCCGATGTCACATGCTGGTGATGGGCCGAACGGACGCGCCGACGGCGCCCGTGCAGGGAGGCTACCCGCGTCAACCATGGTGCGAGGCACCAGTTCTGGCCAACCTGGTGCAGCGCCGCATTGATCCTCCTGGCCCGCAGAAGACTTCGGCCCCTCGCCCGGAGTCGGGAGAGGGGCCGAAGCCGTCCGCCCGGAAGCGATCAGCTGGTTGGGGTCAGCTGGTCTGGATCGAGGTGTCGTCGATCACGAAGCTCGTCTGCAGCGAGGAGTCCTCGGTGCCGTTGAACTTCAGGGTGACCGTCTGGCCCGCGTAGGAGGAGAGGTCGAAGGTCTTCTGCGCGTAGCCGGTGGCCGCGTTGACGTTGGAGTACGAGGCCAGCGTGGTGCCGTTGGCCGTGACGGTCAGCTTGTCGTAGACGGTGGAGCCGGTCTCAGCGGTGTCGATGTGGAGCCAGAAGCTGAGGGTGGCCTTGCAGCCCGCCGGGATGGTCACCGACTGCGAGGCGCTGTCCGTGTGGGTGGAGCCGTAGCCGTTCAGCCAGGCCTTCCAGGAGCCGCCGTGCGCGGCCTGGCTGCTGCTGTTGTCGACGACGCCGCTGGTCGTCGTCCACGGGGCGGCGGTGCCGGTCTCGAAGCCGGCGTTGCCGAGAAGTTGGGCCGGGGTGCAGGTGCCGCCACCGGTGCTGACCGTCCAGGTGAAGCCGGTGGAGCCGGTCTTGTTGGCCGCGTCCTTGGCGGTCACGGTCACGTTGTACGTGCCCGCGGCGGTCGCGGTGCCGGTGATCAGGCCGCTGGAGCTGATCGACAGGCCGGTCGGCAGGCCGGTGGCGGTGAAGGTCAGCGGGGCGGTGCCGCCGCTCGCCTGGATCTGCAGGTTGGCGGAGGAGTTCACCGTGGTGGACTGGTTGCCCGGGTTGGTCACCGAGACGGCGGTGCCCGCCGGCTTCGTCAGAAGGCAGCCGCTGACGCTGAGGTCGATGGCGCGGCCGGCGCCGAGGCAGGTGGTGAACCAGTAGGTCTCTTCGCCGTAACTCTGGCCCTTGGTGGCCGTGGTGGTGCCGTCGGCCGCGACCTCGCACGGGTTGTTGAGCGTGCACATCGCGCCATCGTCGTTACCGGTGTTGTTGATGCCGACGACCCTCTTGGTGGTGGCGTCGACGATCGGCGAACCGGAGGTGCCGTGGGTGGTGTTGCAGCCGGAGCTGTAGCGGATCGAGTCGTGCCAGGTCCACTGGTCCTCGCGCAGGGTGTCGACGAACCCGTTGACGGAGCAGTTCCACACCTGCTTCCAGTACGAGGACGGTATGAACATCGAGGAGCCGTTGGCCGGGTGCGTGTCGCTGATCGTCAGCGCCGTCGTGCCGTACTTGGTGCTGATGGACGCGTAGGTGTCGGTCAGCTGGTAGAGGGCGACGTCGGTGCCCGTCATGGTCGCGTAGAGCACCTTGTCCGCCTGGACGGTGCCCAGCGAGGTGCCGGCCCCGTTGAGCAGCGTGCCGGTTCGGCTGCTGCTGGCGTTCTGGATCACCTGGCCGGCGGTCGGCATGGTCGGCAGGCAGTGCCCGTTGGTGAGCATCAGGGCCCGGTCGGTGTCGACCGACGAGGGGTAGCGCACGAGCGATGCGGAGCAGTTGCTCAGTGCGATGGTGGCCGTCAGATCGCCTGCCTGGACGGCCTGTGCGGGCGTGGCGGCGGTTAACACGCCGGCGACGATCGCGGCCGTGCCGAGTCCGGCGGCAAGTCTCTTGAACATGACTCTCCTTGTGGGGGATTGCCGGGCGTACGACCGGTTGCGAACGCCCAGGCCGCACGAAACTGCCATGACCGCATCAATGAGGTCAACTGTTCGGGCGGAATTAGTTGTTGGGTCCTCCGTCTCACCGGCCGACGGTTCGCCGGAAGCGGCCATGCCTTCGGCGGGTGCGCTGCCACCCGCGCGTCAATCGGGCGTACGCCTGGCAGAAAGGTGACGATTGATCCGCCGGGGATGGGGGAGTGTGCCGTAGCCAGGCACTGCCGAGACCCCCGGCGGCCAGTCGGCGATCACCGCCGGGCCGGACGTACTGCGATGAGCTGAGGAGACGTGATGGTGCACGCGCGGGCCGGACAGCAGGCTGCTCCCGACGATCTGGTCGACGTGGCCAGGCTGGTGACCGCCTATTACTCCCTCCACCCCGACCCGGAGGTGCCTGACCAGCAGGTCGCCTTCGGCACCTCGGGCCACCGCGGCTCGTCCCTGGACACGGCGTTCAACGACGATCACATCGCCGCGACCACCCAGGCGATCTGTGAGTACCGTGCCGCCCAGGGCATCACCGGCCCGCTGTTTCTGGGCGCGGACACCCATGCCCTGTCCGAGCCGGCGAGGACGACCGCGCTCGAGGTGCTCGCCGCCAACGGCGTCACCGTGCTGCTCGACAGCGCCGACGGCTACACCCCCACACCCGCCGTCTCGCACGCGATCCTGGCCCACAACCGCAGCAGCAGCCCGCTCGACCGGGCCGACGGCATCGTGGTGACCCCTTCCCACAACCCGCCCGCAGACGGCGGCTTCAAGTACAACCCGCCGAACGGCGGCCCGGCCGGATCCGAGGCCACCGGGTGGATCCAGAACCGCGCCAACGCCCTCATCCGGGCCGGCCTCACCGGTGTGCACCGGGTGCCGTACGCCCGGGCGCTGGTGGCCGCGACCACAGGCCGGTACGACTATCTCGGCCGCTACACCGAGGACCTGCCCTCCGTCCTCGACCTGGACGCCGTGCGCGCGGCCGGCCTGCGGATCGGGGCGGACCCGCTGGGCGGCGCGTCGGTCGCGTACTGGGGCCGGATCGCCGAGACCCACCGGCTGGACCTGACGGTGGTCAATCCGCTCACCGATCCCACCTGGCGCTTCATGACGCTGGACTGGGACGGCAAGATCCGCATGGACTGCTCCTCCCCGTACGCCATGGCCTCGCTGATCGGCCGTCGGGACGAGTACGCCATCGCCACCGGGAACGACGCGGACGCCGACCGCCACGGCATCGTCACCCCCGACGGCGGCCTGATGAACCCCAACCACTATCTGGCGGTGGCCGTCGACTATCTCTACCGGCACCGCTCCGAGTGGCCGGCCGACGCCGCCGTCGGCAAGACCCTGGTCTCCTCCTCGATGATCGACCGGGTGGCGGCCGACCTCAAGCGCGAGCTGGTCGAGGTGCCGGTCGGCTTCAAGTGGTTCGTCGACGGCCTGGTCGGCGCTTCGATCGCCTTCGGCGGCGAGGAGTCCGCCGGGGCCTCCTTCCTGCGCCGCGACGGCTCGGTGTGGACCACCGACAAGGACGGCATCCTGCTGGCGCTCCTCGCCTCGGAGATCACCGCCGTGACCGGGAGCACCCCGAGCGAGTACTACCGTGCGCTCACCGACCGCTTCGGTGCTCCCGCCTACGCCCGGGTGGACGCGCCGGCCGACCGGACCCGGAAGGCCCTGCTGGCGAAGCTCTCCGCCGACCAGGTCACCGCGGACCGGCTGGCCGGCGAGCCGATCACGGCGATCCTCACCGAGGCACCGGGCAACGGGGCGGCCATCGGCGGCCTGAAGGTCTGCACGGAGAACGCCTGGTTCGCGGCCCGTCCCTCCGGCACCGAGGACGTGTACAAGATCTACGCCGAGAGTTTCCACGGCCCCGACCACCTTGCCCAGGTCCAGGACGAGGCCAGGGCACTGGTGACCCAGGCACTCGGTCAGGCCGAATGAGCCCCGTGTGGCTACCCCGTTGCCCGGAGGACGGCGGGTGTGGGGCCGTCAGGGCGGACGGTGATGCTGTAGGCGGCCTTGGTGGGGATGGCGTGGAAGGTGAGCGTGTGGGCGGGCAGGAGGTGCTCGAGCAGGACGGTCGCCTCGCGGAGGGCGAACTGAAGGCCGAGGCAGGCGCGGGCGCCGATGCCGAAGGGGAAGTACGCGCCGAGGTGGGTGGGGCGGCCGCCGGGGGTGGTGAAGCGCCGGGGGTCGAAGCGGTCGGGGTCCGGCCACAGGGCGGGGTCGCGGTGGGTGAGGTACGGGCAGACCAGGACGTCGGTACCCGCTTCGACGCGACGGCCCGCCAGGGTGTCGTCCTCGGTGGCGTGGCGGGGGAGCAGCCAGGCCGACGGGTACAGCCGTAGCGTTTCGCTGACGAGGGCCTGGACGGCTTCCTTGCGTTCCGGTGATCCTTCGCCGCCGGCGTTCAGGGCCTGCTCGCGGGCCTCGGGGTGGCGGTCGAGGAGCAGGTAGAGCCAGGTCAGGGTGGTGGCGGTGGTTTCGTGGCCGGCGACCAGGAGGGTGACGAGTTCGTCGCGGATGAGCCGGTCGGTGTACTCGGGGCGGTCGGCGGCGGCGTCGAGCAGGACGTGCAGCAGGCCCGGGCCGTCGGGGCCGGTCGCGCCCCGGCGGGCGGCTTCGATGGCGTGCCGGGCGACGGTGTCGATCCTGGCGAGGTCAGCGGCGACGGCCTCCGGGGCGTCGACGGTGTCTGCGGGCAGGGACGGCAGTGCGGCCACCACCGTTCCGACGGCGGACAGTTCGAGCTCGGTGGTCTCGTCGAGGGGGTGTCCGGTGAGGGAGCGCCAGATGGTGTCCAGGGCGAAGCGCCGCATCTCCTCGCCGACGTCGATGGTCTGCCCCGTGCGGGCGTACCCGGCCCAGCGGTCGGCGGTGACGCGGGCGGCGTCGATGATCCGCTGCCCGTACCGGCGCATCCCGGTGCCGGTGAACTGGGACTGGAGCAGGCGCCGTTGCTTCTTCCAGGCCTCGCCGGTGGCGGCGAGGACTCCGTCGCCGACCAGCAGGCGGGCGCGGTGGGAGCGTTTGACGTATCGATCCGGGTGCTGGGCGAGGACGTGCTGGACGGCTCGCGGTTCCGTCACCAGGACCGTGGGGCGCGGCCCGAGGCGGAAGGCGGCGATGCCGCCGAGCCGGTCGCGCGCCTGGGCCAGCAGGTCGATCAGTTCGCCCCCGCCCGAGCGCCACCGTTCCACGACGGCGGCATCCAGCTCGGGGACCGGTCGACCGGCGCCCGGAGCGGACGGAGGGGCGGAGGCGAGGTGGGATTCCGTGGCCACGGGGGCTTCTCCTGTTCGACCGCTGAGCTCAGTCCCACGGAGCGTGGACGGACTGACTGTACGTCAGGCGGTGTATCCGGAGAGCCCGATGTGGTCAGGAGCCGAGGATCCTGGCCTTCTGCGCCTCGAACTCGCTCTCGGTGAGCAGGCCCTGGCTCTTGAGCTCGCCGAGCTCCTTGAGCTGGGCGATCTTGCTGCTCATGTCGTCCGCCGGTGCGGCCGGAGCAGGTGCGGCCGGAGCTGGTGCAGCCGGAGCCGGTTCGGCGTAGACGGGCTGAGCGGCGGCGTCCTGCTGGGCCCAGCGGCCGGCCTGCCGTCGGGAGACGCGATTGGAGACCGCGGTGGCGGTCCCGGCGACCACGGCGGTACGAGCGACACCGCGAAGAAGGCCTGGCATGATGTTTCTCCTCTGCTGGCCGGCCGATTTCGAAGGGCCGGGCGGGAATGGCCGGGAAAGGGTCAGGCCTTGGACTCGGCAGCGTCGAGCGAGGCCAGGATCTCCTGGACCGGGATGCGCCCGTTGGCGACGAGCCGGCCGCCGCCGCGGCGCAGCGCTGCCGCGAACGGTCCGGCCCACACGTTCTCGTAGACCAGAATGCCCGCGGAGCTGCCCGGCTCGAGAATGGCGCTCACGTCGTCGATCTCGTCCTGGCCGAGCAGGCCCGAGGAGACGCCCTCGAAGACGGTGAGGTCGTAGTCGCTGTCGCCGGTCAGGTCGACGAGCTGTACTCCTTCGACCGTTCCGTTCTCTTCCTTCTTGACGAAGATCAGGTCCAGGATCCGGATGATGCCCCGATCGACGAGGTCGACCAGGAGGGGCAGTCCTTCGCCGGTCATCCGGCTTCCCGGGAACTCGACCACCAGGTAGTCGATCGGTCCAGGTTCATAAGGCTCGTTGCTCACGTCAGCTCCTCGTCCGGTCGGCCGGCCGGCCCACGACCGGGGATCCGGCCGGTCACCGCCGCCTTCGTCGTTCCACTCGTCATTCCAGCAGTGGGCGGACCCGAGCGCATCTCGGTCGAGGGGCGGACGGCGCCCGGTCATGCCTGCTCCTTGGCCTCGAATCGCGCGACGGCGTCCTGGATCAGGTCGAGGTTGCCCTCGGTGTCGGCGGTCGCGTCGACGGTCAGTCCTGGCTCGTCCGTGCGCAGTGGTTCCAGGGCGTCGTACTGGGAGTCCAGGAGCCCCGGTGGCATGAAATGTCCGGCCCGCTGTGAGATCCGGGCGCGGGCGATCTTCCGGTCCAGGGCCAGGTGAAGGAACCAGACGCCCGGGCCGGCCGCACGAAGGAGGACCCGGTACTCGTGCTTGAGGGCCGAGCAGGAGAGGACGGCTCCCTGTCGGGCGTGGGTGGTCTCCCGGATCCAGCCGGACACCGAGCGGAGCCATGGCTCGCGGTCCTCGTCGTCGAGCGCTCGGCCCGCAGCCATCTTGGCGATGTTCTCCGGCGAGTGGAAGTCGTCGCCCTCCACGAAGGGCACGCCTCGTCGGCGGGCGAGCAGACGCCCCACGGTGCTCTTGCCGGATGCGGCGACACCCATGACCACCACGATCGTCGGCGCCGTTCCGGACGTCTCCACCGTGCTCCTTCCGGGGCCTCGGGCGATCTCGCCACCCCCGCCGAGATCCTGCGGGGCGGGCAGGCGGGTGGGGCGCCCGCGACGCCGCAGGGCCGGCAAGACCTACCCGGATGGCCCCTGGAAGGGCGATGATCCGCCTTCGCCGGTTTGCCGGGGCGGGCCGTCGCTGCTGAGATCCGTCCATGACTCCCACGAGCGCAGCCCCCGGCGGGCCTACGGTCAGGATCCTGCTTCCCTATCCGACCTCGCAGCTGGGCGGCCTGCCGGAGTTGCCCGCGGCGCTCTGGGACGGCTGGGGCGAAGCGCCGCCGGAGCGGGTGCTCGGCGAGGTGGAGTTCTTCGTCATTCCCTACACGTACACGTCCGCTGCCTTGCCGTTGCTCCGCCGGATGCCTCGGCTGCGGGTCGTGCAGAGCCTGTCGGCGGGCGTCGAGGAGATCCTGCCCGTCCTGCCGCCGGGGGTGACGCTCTGCAACGCCAGGGGTGTCCACGACGCGAGCACGGCCGAGCTGGCGGTGACGCTCGTCCTCTCGGCGT
Source organism: Kitasatospora atroaurantiaca (assembly GCF_007828955.1). Lineage (NCBI taxonomy): Bacteria > Bacillati > Actinomycetota > Actinomycetes > Kitasatosporales > Streptomycetaceae > Kitasatospora > Kitasatospora atroaurantiaca. The sequence continues at coordinate 7,519,099 of NZ_VIVR01000001.1, forward strand.
TGCGCGGTGTCCCCGTCTTCGTCCGCGCGCAGGACGCCCAGGTCTGGTCGCCCGGGAGCTTCGCCTCGCTCGCGGATCGTACGGTCCTGATCATCGGCTACGGCTCGATCGGCGCGGCCGTCGAGGACCGTCTCGCACCGTTCGAGTGCGAGGTCCTGAGGGTGGCCCGCACCGCCCGGGCGGCGTTCCGCGGGCCGGTGCACTCCCTGGCGGAGCTTCCGGCCCTGCTGCCCCGGTCCGACGTCGTGGTGCTGACCCTTCCGCTCACCGACGAGACGCGCGGGCTCGTGGACGCGGGTTTCCTGGCCTCGATGAAGGACGGCGCTCTGCTGGTCAACGTCGCACGAGGCCCCGTCGTCGACACGGATGCGCTGCTGGTGGAGCTGCAGCGAGGACGGCTGGCCGCAGCCCTGGACGTCACGGACCCGGAACCGCTGCCTGCCGGGCACCCCCTCTGGCAGGCGCCCAACACCCTGATCAGTCCCCATACGGGCGGCAACAGCTCGGCCTTCCTGCCACGGGCCCTGCGTCTGATCCGCACCCAGCTGGACCGCTTTCTGGCGGGCGAGCCGCTGGAGAACGTCGTGGTCCCGCCCGGCGCCTGAGGAGTGCGCGGGCGGCGCGTCCCGCGTGCGTTGCGCCATCGGAGTGGCGGCACTGGGCCCATCGGGCGAGCGAGGCGAGCCGTTGCCCTGGCGCGGGACGCCGCCCGGAATGGTGGTGCCTCGGTGCCGGCTTGCGGACGACGACAGGAGACAGCAGTGACCTCACCTGTGGACGAGGGCCGGCGACCGGTGTTGCCGGCCATTCTCCGAGGCCAGAAGGCCTTGGTGACCGGGGCGAACTCCGGCATCGGCAAGGCGACGGCGATCGGACTGGGGCGGGCCGGAGCCGATGTCGTCGTGAACTACGTCTTCGGCCGCGAGGCGGCCGAGGAGGTGGTCAAGGAGATCGAGTCCTTCGGCGTGCGGGCGTACGCCCACGAGGCGGACGTCTCCCAGGAGGACCAGGTCGTCGGGATGTTCCAGCACATGGTCGAGGAGTTCGGCACGATCGACGTCCTGGTCGCCAATGCGGGCCTGCAGCGGGACGCAGCCATTGCGGACATGACGCTGGAGCAGTGGAACAAGGTCCTGGAGGTCAACCTCACCGGCCAGTTCCTGTGCGCTCGGGAGGCCACCAAGGAGTTCGTCCGCCGGGGTGTCGTTCCGGAGGTGTCCCGCTCCGCGGGGAAGATCATCTGCATGAGCTCGGTCCACCAGATCATCCCCTGGTCGGGCCACGCGAACTACGCCGCTTCCAAGGGCGGAGTCCTGTTGCTGATGCAGACCCTGGCGCAGGAACTCGCCCCGAAGGGGATCAGGGTGAACGCCGTCGCGCCCGGGGCCATCCGCACCCCCATCAACCGCAGCGCCTGGGAGACGCCCGAGGCCGAGGCCGACCTCCTTCGGCTGATCCCCTACCGCCGGGTCGGTGACCCGGCGGACATCGCCGACGCGGTGACCGTCCTGGCCTCCGACCTGATGGACTACGTCGTCGGCACCACGCTGTACGTCGACGGCGGGATGACCCTGTTCCCCGGCTTCGCCACCGGAGGCTGATCCCGCGGTGTACGACCACATGACGCCCCGCCGGGACGTGCCGGCCGAATGATGACCGCAACTGACGTCCTGGCGAACGCTCCGGCCCAGCTGCTGCCGGCCCGGGAACTGATGGCCTTCACCTTGGCCTCCCACATCATGCTGGTGCCGTTCGGGGTGGCGCTGCCCTTCATCACGCTGCTGATGCACTACCGGGGGCTGCGGAAGGCCGACCCGGCCGCCCTCCTGCTCGCCCGGCGCTGGTCCGCCGTGATGGCCGTCCAGTTCGCCGTGGGCATCATCACCGGCACGGTCCTGTCGTTCGAGTTCGGGCTGCTGTGGCCGGGCATGATGGGCCGTTGGGGGGATGTCTTCGGTCTCGGGTTCGGCGTGGAGGCGTGGGCGTTCTTCCTGGAGGCGATCCTCATCGCGATCTACCTCTACGGCTGGCGAAGGCTCAAGCCCTGGACGCACTTCTGGCTCGGCGTACCGCTGCCGCTGACGGCGCTGCTGGGCGCGTTCGGCATCATCGCCGCGAACTCGTGGATGAACACCCCACAGGGCTTCGCCCTCGACTCGACGGGCAATCCCGTGAACGTCGACGTCCGGTCGGCGGTGTTCACGCCCATGTTCGGCCCGGAGTACTGGCATTTCGTCGTGGCGATGTTCCTGACGGCGGGTTATGTCGTGGCCGGCGTCTACGCGGTGGGCTGGCTGCGCGGCCGCCGGGACCGCTACCACCGCCTCGGGTTCTGCGTACCGTTCACGGTCGCCGCGATCCTCACGCCGGTGCAGTTCATGGTGGGCGATGCCACCGCGCGAGCGGTGTTCCACAAGCAGCCCGTCAAGTTCGCCGCCATGGAGATCGTCTGGAACACCGACACCCATGTGCCCGAGTACATGTTCGGTCGTCTGCAGGAGGACGGAAGCATCAAGGGGGGCCTCAAGATCCCCCAACTGGACTCCATCCTGGCCGGGTTCAGCCCCAGCACCCAGGTCACGGGACTCACCTCGGTAGCGGCCTCCGACCGCCCCACCACGACGCAGGCCACGATCGCGCACTGGGCCTTCGACATCATGGTGACCATCGCCGGCCTGCTGATCCTGCTCGCGCTCTGGTACGGCTGGTGCTGGCTGCGCCGCCGTGACCTTCCCCGGTCGCGCTGGTTCTTCCGGTGCGCCGCCGTCGCCGGTGCGGCCAGCCTGCTGACCGTGGAGTGCGGCTGGATCACCACCGAGGTGGGCCGGCAGCCCTGGATCGTCTACCAGAACATGCGGGTGTCGGACGCGGTGACACCGACTCATGCCACCTCGCTGTGGACCATGTTCGGCATCGTGGTGGTGGTCTACGTGCTCGTCTTCGGCGCGTTCCTCGGTGTGGTGCTGGCCATGCGCCGCCGATGGCGGCTCGCCGACGTCGGCTTCGCCCACCCGCTCGGCGGCGCTCCGGAGACCGACACGCCGTACGGTCCGCGCCCGGAGCTCACCACCGCCGGCCCGAAGCCGGCGCCGCCCGCCGAACCCGGAACCGGACGAGCACCCGGGGGCCCCGAGTGACCGCCGACATCGTGGCGTGGGTCCTGCTGCTGGCCGTCGTCGCGTACGCCTGCGGGGGCGGCGTCGACTACGGCGCCGGGTTCTGGGACCTGCTGGCAGGTGGTGCCGATCGTGGGAAGCGGCCGCGATGGCTGATCGACCACGCCATGGCACCGGTCTGGGAGGTCAACAATGTCTGGTTGATCTTCGTCCTGGTCATCATGTGGACCGGATTCCCGGTGTTCTTCCAGACGGTCTTCACCGCGCTGTGGCTCCCGCTGGCACTGGCGGCCGTCGGCCTGGTCCTGCGCGGAGCCGGGTTCGCCCTGCGCAAGCCCACCCGGCGACTGTCCGAACGCAGGATCTACGGCGCCGTGTTCGCCGTCTCGTCCCTGCTCACGCCGTTCTTCCTGGGCGCTGCCGTGGGCGCCGTGGCCTCCGGGCGGGTCGCGCCCGGCACCACAGCCTCGGCCGACGTGTGGGCCAGCACGACCTCGGTCCTCGCCGGACTGCTCACCGTGGCGGCCACGGCCTTCCTCGGCGCGACGTTCCTCACCGTGGACGCGAGCCGCTTCGACGCCCCTGACCTGGTCGGCTACTTCCGCCTGCGCGTCTGGGTCAGCCTGGCGGTCCTCGGCGCGCTGGCGCTGATCGGCCTGGCCGTGACCCACCAGCACACCTCGCACGTCTACCAGGGCCTCACCCACGGGATCGGGCTCGTCCTGGTGATCGTCGCGGCGGTGGCCGCCGCCGCCACCGGCGGGCTGGTCGCAGGGCCGGCCGCCGGGTGGGCGCGGTACACCTCCGTCGCGAGTGTGGCTCTGGTGGTCGCCGCCTGGGGGCTCGCCATGCGCCCCTACCTGGTGCCCACCTCCCTCACGGTGCAGGAGGCGGCGGGGGCGGACGCCACGCTCCAGTGGCTGATGATCGTCTCGCTCGTCGCACTGGTGCTGATCGGCCCCGCGCTCGTCATGCTGTACCGCCTCGACACGCACGGTGTGCTGGAACCCTTGACCGACAAGGACATCGAGGAGTGACGGCCGGCCTGAGACCCTGCCTCAGGCCAGACGGTCCGTGATGTGGTCGCCGACCCGAAGGGCGTCGGCGATGGCGGTCAGCGACGGGTTCACCACGCCGATGCTCGGGAAGAAACTCGTGTCCACGACGTACAGGTTGTCCAGGTCGTGGGCCTTGCAGTTCACGTCGAGGGCCGAACTCTGCGGGTCGGCGCCGAAGCGGACGGTGCCCGCCTGGTGCGCGGTGGCACCGATCGGCATCCCCTTGTGCAGGTAGAGGCTGTGCGGGAGCAGGTGGTGCGGATGCATGCCCAGGCGCCCCAACATGCCCTGAAGCCTGTGCTGCAGGCGCTTCAGCCCCTCGATGTTGTTCTTCTCGTCCAGGGCCAGGTGGATCTCTCCCTCGCCGTCCAGGGTGACGCGGTTCTCCGGCTGCGGGAGGTCCTCGCCGCACAGCCAGAAGTCGACCGCGTGGTGGCGAGCACCTCGAAGGGCATGTCCGGCGAGGCCATGCCGGCCCAGCGCGGCGCCTCGCCCTGGATCTGGTCGGCGTCCGACTTGCCGAGCATCTGGATGCCGCCGAGGGGGTGGTCCCAGTCGTCCGCGCCCAGGTACCAGTCGTACAGCGCGAGGGTCTTCTGGAACTGGGTGTCGTTCGGCTCCTTCGAAACCGCCATCAGGGCAAGGTTGTTGTGCCGCATGTAGTGGCGGCCGACCACGTCGGAGCTGTTGGCCAGGCCGCGCGGGTGCCGCTCGTTCGCCGACCGGAGCAGCAACGCCGCGGAGTTCACCGCCCCGCAGGCCACCACCACGATGTCCGAGCTGAAGCCGGCGGTCGAGCCGTCCTCCAGCTCGGCGACCACCCTGCTGACGGTGCGTCCGCTCGGGTCGGTCTCGAGCCTGCGGACGTTGGCGCCGGTGACCATCTGCACGTTGGGGTGCTCCAGCGCGGGGTCGACGCAGATCACCTGCGCGTCGGCCTTGCCGCGTACCAGGCAGGGGAAGCCGTCGACCCGGTTGCAGCGGATGCCGTGTCGTTGTTGCCGTCACCGCCGAGCACAGCGACCCGACGCTCCGCGAGGAACTCCATTGCAGAGGGATGGAGCCCGGCGCGGGCGTGTGCGGCGTCCCACGGCCCGGATTCGCTGCGCCGCCGGCGGTGGCCGACCCGGACGAACAGCAGGTCGCCCTGGCCGACTCGGACGTGCTGGGCGGTCTCGGCGGCGGTCACGTGGTCACCCGGTTCGAGCCACGGCACTCCGCGCAGCCGCGGGATGTCGAGCAGGACGCCGCGCCCGACGATCCCGTCGTGGGCCACCTCGACGGACAGCGCGGTGGCTCCGGCCGCCGTGACGGTTGCGGCGGGGATGCCGCCGTGCAGGGTGCCGTCGTAGGCGATGTGACACAGCGCGTCCAAGTGGCTGTCGGCGTCGCCGTGGATGTTCATGCTGAAGCGGTCCGTCGCGAAGTGCAGCCCGGAGGTGCCGCCCTGAGCCTCCGGCGGGCTGGTGATCCGGTGCCCGGCGGGCTCCGGATTGTCCGGGCCGGGCCGGGTCTCCACCGGCGCGGCCAGCGTCACGGTACGACCCGAGCGGACTTCGCCCGCAGCCGCGCGTACCGTCGCCGGCGTGATGGTGTCCAGGGTGCCCCGGCTGTGCGAGACGTCGCCGGCCTGCTCGCGAAGCCGCCGGTACAGGGAGCGGAATTCCTCCTGACTCATGCGCGGCTCGCGGCCGGGCTCGGTGTGCGTGCGCATCAGGAGCGGCCCTTGCGGAGGGGAGTCACCCGCGCGCCTGCTCGTCCAGCACCTTGTCCAGGGTGGTGGCGGCCATGATGAGCGACAGATGGGTGAACGCCTGCGGGAAGTTGCCCAGTTGCTCGCCGCTGGGGCCCACCTCCTCGGCGAAGAGGCCGACGTGGTTGGCGTAGGTGTGCATCTTCTCGAAGGCGTAGCGGGCCTGGCGAAAGCGCCCGGCCCGGGCCAGGGCGTCCACGTACAGGAAGGTGCAGAGGCTGAAGGTGCCCTCGGAGCCACGAAGGCCGTCGGGGGAGGCGGCCGGGTCGTACCGGTAGACGAGGCTGTCGGAGACGAGGGTGCGGTCCATCGCGTCCAGGGTGGAGAGCCAGGTCGGATCCCTGGGGGCCACGAAGCCGACCCGGGGCATCAGGAGCAGCGAGGCGTCCAGTACGCCGCCCCCGTAGTACTGGACGAACGCCTTCTCGGAGTCGCTCCAGCCGCGCTCCATCACCTGCTCCAGGATGGCGTCGCGGGCCTGCGTCCACCGGGCCGCGTCGGCGGGCCGGCGGAACTCGGACGCCATGCGGAGGCCGCGGTCGAACGCGGTCCAGCACATCACGCGACTGTACGTGAAGTCCTGGCGTCCCCCACGGGTCTCCCAGATGCCTTCGTCGGGCCTGTCCCACGCGTCGGCGAGCCAGTCGAGAGCCCGCGCGGCGGCCTTCCAGCCCTGGTAGTCCGCCTGCCTGGCGACCTCGCTCCCCTCGGAGAGGGCGTAGAGGGCCTCGCCGTAGATGTCGAGCTGGAGCTGGTCGGCGGCGGCGTTGCCCACCCGCACGGGGTACGAGCCGCGATATCCCTCGAAGTGTTCGAGGATCTCCTCCGTCAGGAGCGGTTCCCCGTCGACCCGGTACATGATCTGGAGGGCTTCCTTCCCGCCGCGCTCCTGCTCGGCCAGGAGCCGGTTGCGGAGCCAGCGGGTGAACGCGGTCGCCTCCTCGGCGAAGCCGAGGTCCAGCAGGGCCCGGACCGAGAGGGAGCCGTCCCTGACCCAGGTGTAGCGGTAGTCCCAGTTGCGCTCTCCGCCGACCTGCTCGGGCAGGCCCATCGTCGCCGCGGCGACCGGCGCGCCGGTGGGAGCGTAGGTCAGGAGTTTGAGGGTGATGGCGGAGCGGTTGACCATCGCGGGCCAGCGGCCCCGGTAGTGGGACCTGCGCACCCACTTCTGCCAGAACTCGACGAGCTCCCAGAGCTGTTCGGTGATCCCCTCGACCGTGGGGGGCGGCGGCGGTGGGCCGCCGGGGTCGCAGACGGTGAACACCGCTGCGGCCGCCTCACCCACGTTGAGCGTCACGGTGCCCACGGCGTCCTGGCCGTCCCGCTCCCAGCGGGAAGCTGGTCTGCAGGTGCGCCGTGATCCCCGGGGCCCGGAACGTGGCCCCCTCGGGCCGAAGGTCGAGTTCGTGCGCGGCCCGGCCGTAGTCGAACCGGGGCCTGCACTCCAGGACGAACCGGACGGTGCCGCGTACCGAGCGCACGGTCCGTACCAGGGTGTGCCGGTCGGTCGCGGTGCCGGTGCGTTCCGGTGTCATCCAGTCGAGCACCTCGCCGACCCCGTCCGGCGACATGAACCGCGTGACCAGGACGGCGGTGTCCGGGTAGTACAGCTGTTTGCAGGTGTTGTCCGGACCGTCGGGTGCCAGCCGGAGGTAGCCGCCGCGGTCGTGGTCGAGCAGTGCGGCGAAGATGCTGGGGGAGTCGAACCGAGGAGCGGCGAACCAGTCGACCACGCCCTGCGACGAGACCAGTGCGGCGGTCTGCAGGTCGCCCACCAGGCCGTGTTCGGCGATCGGGGGGTAGCGGTCCATGAGCATCCAATCTCAGACAGATCCCTACCCGACCCACTATCCGACCATCTGACAGGTGTCGCATGCGCGCCCGCTGTGGCCGCGCCGCCGTGAAAGAGCCTGGATTGCTGAAGGCCGTGCGTGCGGTGTTACTGGAGAGAGCGCCCGGCCCGGCCCATGGCTCGGTGGCACTCGTGGAGGTTCAGGATGGACATGATCCATGTCCGCGCGGTGAGCCCGCCGGATCTCACCCACGAGGTCGTCGGCCTTCTCGCCGGCGACCCGTGCGTCCTCAACCTGATCGTGCAACCCGGCGCCGCGCGCAACCCGGACGGCGACGCCATCGCCTGCGACGTGCTGACCGGAGCGGCGAACGAGATCCTGCTCGGCCTCCGCGCGGTGCACCTGGACCGCCGGGGCTCCATCGTCATCGAACCGGTGGACATCGCCTTCGCCGGGCGGGCCACCGCCGCCGGGTCGCGGAGACTCGGGCCACGCACCGGCGCGCCCGTCTGGGAGCAGGTCGAGGCACGGATCCGGGCCGAGGGGACGTACGCGCCGAGCTTCTACCTCTACCTGGTCGTCGCGGGACTCATCGGTTCGGTCGGGATCGTCACCAACTCCCAGATCCTGATCGTCGCGGCCATGGTCGTCGGTCCCGAGTACGGGGCGATCGTCAGCATCGCGCTGGGTATCGACCGGGACGACCGGCCGAGAATCCGGCAGGGTCTGTCCGCGCTGTTCGTCGGCTTCCTGCTGGCCATCGTCGTCACGTTCCTCTTCAGCCTGCTCATCCGAGGCTTCGGCCTGCAGTCGAAGGCGTTCGACCTGGGCTTGCGGCCCGTCTCCAACCTGATCAACACGCCCAACTTCCTGTCGGTCGCCGTGGCGGCCCTGGCGGGGATCGTCGGCATCGTCTCTCTCACCGAGGCGAGGACGAGCGCGCTGCTCGGCGTGTTCATCTCGGTCACGACGATCCCCGCCGCGGCGGACTTCAGTGTCTCCGTCGCGTTCGGCAGCTGGAGCGAGGCCTGGGGGTCGCTCGTCCAGCTGCTGCTCAACATCGTCGTGCTGATCGTGGTGGGTACCGGCGCGCTTCGCTGCCAGCGGGCGATCTGGCGCAGGGTCGGCGCCCGGCGTGGCCGGGCGGACCAGCGCTAGCGTCAGCCCGCCAGTGGGGGAGCGTCCTCGGAGCCGGGTGGCGGCGTTCGGGCGGAGTCCGCCTCCGGGCCGACGTCGAGGAACTCCCGGAGGGCGAACGCGGCCACCACGGCGACGGTGATCCACGCCACCACTGCCGCTGTCGGGTAACTCCAGGTGAAGAGCACGACCGCCGCCACCAGGAGGGTCGCGGCCCCGATCCACTGCTTGAAGCGGTGGACGAACCGGCCGACCGCTCCCAGCCGGAGCCCGAAGGAAAACAACACGTCACGAATGGCCCCGATGGCCCTGCGACAGGCGGTCCGGACGGCGACCGCGACGCGCGACGGACCGATCAGGAACGCTCCGAGCGCCGTGATCACGGCCAGCGCCCCCACGGCGCGCACACTCGCGCGCATGAACCGGATCAGCGTGTCGTACACGGCCGCGGCCGCCGCCTGGTTCGCCCCGGCGGGCAGGTGGTCGAGGTAGTAGGACCGGAACACCGTGAGGAGGACCCCGATCAGCAGCATGGCGGCGGCCACGCCCAGGGCCGCACCGATCAGAGCCCTGCGCCGGTTCACGGCCAGGAACACGCCTGCTGCGGCGATCAGCACGGTGACCACCGGCAGCCAGTTGCCGAGGATCTCCAGCAGGCGGACGTACCCCTTGATCTTGCCGATGTCGTCCGAGGCGAACACGACGAAGTCCGTGTGGACGGTCGGAATCTTCGCGGCGGCGCCGAAGCCGGCGTTCACCAGTTCGTCCTTGACCTTGGCGACGATCGGCCCGACGTCGATCGTGACCTGACTGTCGTTCAGCGAGACCGCGCCGCCGCCCTTGCCGGACAGCGCCTTGTCCAGGGCGCTGTGCCCGGCCCGGTTCGCATTGATCCACACCGTTTCGAACGCACTGCTGGAGACGACCCGGTGGACGGTCGTGCTGACGAGCTCGGTGAGGCCGCTGGTGATCGGCCCGCTCAGGTTGTTGATCAGATCGGCGGCCCGGGGTGGGACGCCCTGCTCCGCAGCGGCGTCGGAGAGCTGCTTCACCAGGCCTTTCACGTCGATCTGGTCCAGGACCGCCGTGGTGACCCGGGCGGTGACCGCGTCCTGCACATCCGGGTTGGAGGCCAGCGGGGCGACCGTGGCGACATACCGGTCCGTGTCGCCGACGATCGCGCTCGTCCAGACCGAGATGACCGACAGCAGGGACAGGACGGAGGCCAGGATGATCAGCACCACGGCGCCCGAGGTCCGCAGGCGGTGCTTGCGGACGGGCTTCGGCGTGGTGCTCTCCAACTCGGCGATCCGGTGCCGTAGCTCCTCGACCTCGCTGGGCTCCTTGGCCTCGCCGGCCTCACCGGGCTCGCCGGCCGAGTGCTTCTCCGGGCCGTCGGACGGGGACGCGGCGGGCTTGTCACCCGGCCGGTCCCCCTGCGGTGTCCGGTCCTGCGGCGGTGGGCCCTCGCCGGGCTGCGCGCGTTCCGGTTCCGTCGGCTCCGATCCGGAGTCACTCGAGGCCATCGCACTCTCCCTGGGTTGGGGCCTTCTGCCCGCGCCGCGGACGGCACGTGGCTGTTTCGCCCTCCCAGGAGATACGTCCGGGCGTCGGCCCACCACCGGGGATGCGCGAAAGAGTGGTGCGGCACCGGCAATCAGTGCGCCGCGCGCCGCGTCCGTCCTAGCCGGTGATGCCAGACCCGGGGCGAACCGTGATGATCGGAGGATGACCGAGCACTCTGCTGCGAGGAAGAACGCCCTACCGCCCGAGACGCCTGCGGAACGAGCGGCCCGGGGCAAGGCGGCCCGCCGTGACGCGCCCCGTTCGAGCCACGCCGAGTTCGTGCCGGCGGCCGACCGACCGGACCCGTTGGGCATCCTCGAAGCCCAGTCGGCGACCAGGGTGACCGAGCTCGTCCCGATCCGGTACGGCAGGATGATCGAGTCGCCGTTCCGCTTCTACCGCGGTGCCGCCGCCATCATGGCCGCAGACCTGGCCGGTACCCCGAACTCCGGGATCAGGGCCCAACTGTGCGGTGATGCGCACATGTTGAACTTCCGTCTGCTCGCCTCGCCGGAACGAAAACTGCTGTTCGACATCAACGACTTCGACGAGACGCTGCCCGGTCCCTGGGAATGGGACGTCAAGCGACTGGCGGCCAGCCTCGTCATCGCGGGCCGGGCGAACGACTTCGCGGACGCGGAGCGCGCTGACATCGTGCTGGCGACCGTGCGGTCCTACCGCGAGTCGATGATGCGGTTCGCGGGCATGCGCAATCTCGACCTCTGGTACGCCAGCATCGATGCGGATCGTCTCCAGAGTCTGGCGTCCGAGCACTTGGCCAAGCGCGGCCGCAAGGGCCTGGCCCGGGCGGTGGCGAAGGCCCGGACCCGGGACAGTCTGCAGGCGTTCGACAGCCTCACCGAGACGGTGGACGGGCACGCCCGGATCGCCGCTGACCCACCCCTTCTCGTGCCGCTCGCCGATCTGCTCCCGGACGTCGAACGCGGTGTCCTGGAGGGGGAGTTCCGCCGGCTGATCGAGCGTTCCGGCCGCAGCCTCCCGTCCGACCGCCGGTCCCTGCTCGCGGACTTCCGTCTGGTGGACGTGGCCCGCAAGGTGGTCGGTGTCGGCAGCGTCGGCACCCGCTGCTGGATCGTCCTGCTGCTCGGCAGGGACGACGACGACCCGCTCTTCCTCCAGGCCAAGGAGGCCGATACTTCGGTGCTCGCCCCCCACGTCGGTGCGAGCGACTACGACAACCAGGGCGAGCGGGTGGTCTCGGGTCAGAGGCTGATGCAGGCGGCGAGCGACATCTTCCTCGGCTGGGAGCGGGTGGACGGGATCGACGGGCGACGCCGCGACTTCTACGTACGCCAGTTGCGCGACTGGAAGGGAATCGCCGACCCGGAGCTGATGGTGCCGACCGGCATGCGGGCGTTCGGCGAGCTCTGCGGTACCACCCTGGCCCGCGCCCACGCGAGGTCCGGTGACCGGATCGCCATCGCCGGCTACCTGGGGCGGAGCGACGCGTTCGACCGTGCGCTGGCGACCTTCGCCGAGAGCTACGCCGACCAGAACGAGCGCGACCACCAGGCGCTGGTGGAGGCGGTCCGTGACGGTCGGCTGCCGGCCGTGCAGACGGGAACCACCTCCTCCTGACGGCGCTGGGCCATCGGAATGACAACGGGACCGCCGTCCCCCGGTCGGGTCCGGCGCGCCCGGGTAGCGGCGCCACCGCGTGATATCACGGGCCTGAATGCCCTCGGGTGCCCGCGTCCAGTGCTGAGGAGACGGTGATCATGTCGGCCGAGCCTGTCGGAGACCCTGCGGCAGCCCCGAAAGACCCTTTCGCGCTCGTCCGCACCCGCGGGTACCCCGTCCTGCTCCTGGTGGCCGCGGTGCTCGGCGTCCCGATCTCGGCTGCGGCGTTCGGCTTCCTCGCCCTCGTCTCCGAACTCCAGTCGCTGACGTATACGGACCTGCCCAAGGCGCTGGGCTTCCACGGAACGCCGTCCTGGTGGCCGGTGCCGCTTCTCATCCTGGCCGGTCTGCTGGTCGCACTGACCATCCGGTACCTGCCGGGCGAGGGCGGCCACAAGCCGGCCGAGGGGCTCAAGGCCACGGGGCCGACCCCTCCGATCGAGCTGCCCGGCATCGCCTTCGCGGCGGTGGCCTCCCTCGCACTCGGTGTCGTCCTCGGACCCGAGGCGCCGCTCATCGCGTTGGGCAGCGGGCTGGCCGTCGGCGCCGTACGCCTGGTCAAGAGGGGCTTTCCCGCGGAGGCGACCGCCGTGGTGGGAGTCTCGGGGAGCTTCGCCGCCGTCAGCACGCTGCTCGGGTCGCCGCTGCTCGGCGCCTTCCTCCTGATGGAGGTGTCCGGCCTCGGCGGGGCGATGCTCGGGATCATCCTCGTGCCGGGGCTGCTCGCGGCCGGAATCGGGTCGCTCATCTTCACGGGGCTGGGATCGTGGACCGGTCTGGGCACGTACTCCCTGGCACTCCCACAGGTGCCCCACGCCGACCGACCCGACTTCTCCGGCTTCGGCTGGGCACTCGTCGTCGGGGTGGCGGCGGCTTTCGTCGGCGCGGGGATCCACCGGCTCGCTCTCTTCCTGCAGCCGAGGGTCGAGCGGCGGCGGGTGGTGGCCACCGTACTGATGGGCGCCATCATCGGAACGATCGCGCTGGTGTACGCCGAGTGGACCGGGAACGAGGCCTCCCAAGTGCTGTACTCGGGGCAGAGCGCGCTCGGCCCGCTGCTCGCGGATCACGCCGCATACTCGCTGGGCACCCTCCTGGTGCTCGTGGCCTGCAAGGCGCTGGCGTACTGCGCTTCGATGAGCGGCTTCCGGGGAGGCCCGGTCTTTCCGGCGATGTTCGTGGGAGCGGCGGGCGGGCTGGCCTTCGCTCATCTGCCGGGGCTTGACGTGACGTCCGGATTCGCCATGGGCGTCGGGGCGATGGGCGTGGCGATGCTGAAGCTCCCGATGACCTCGGTGCTGCTGGCCACGCTGCTCCTGGGATCGGAGGGCCTCACCGTGATGCCGCTCGTCATTGTCGCGGTGGTGGTCTCCTACGTCATCTCGCTCAGGCTCTCCCCGGCGCCGACCGCCCTGCCCGCCGGCCACCCGCAGAGCGTGCGGTAGGCCGGCGGGCCTGTGGAGCGAAGCGGTGACGACAGGTCAGCCTCCGACTCCTCAGGCGACCGTTGGACCCTCCCTGGCCGGACCGGTGCACAGTGCCCAGATGATGAAGATGTTCATCGCGATCAGCACGATCGCCCAGAAGGGGTAGTAGGGCAGCCACATGAAGTTGGCGATCGCGACCAGCCCCGCGATGATGACGCCGATGGCGCGCGCCCACACGGCACCGGTGAACAGTGCGCAGCCGGCGAGCACGATGACGATGCCCAGGATGAGGTGGATCCAGCCCCAGCTGGTCAGGCTGAACTTGAACGTGTAGTTGTGCGCGGTGACGAACAGGTCGTCCTTGGCGATGGCGGAGATCCCCTCGAAGATCGCCATTGCCCCACCGAAGATCATCAGAACCGCAGCAAGGATGGTCCAACCGGATTGGACGACATGCTTCGGAGTCAGGGTGATGTCGCCGCCTGCTTGCGGCCCGTTGGCGCTGCTGGCCACATCGGCCTCCTTTGGTAGCGAAGCCGCGCGGCCGACCTGAACGGGCTGACCGGCAGCCTCCGTTTCCAGCCTTGCACAGCGGTAGCCCCTCAGCACTCCGACCGGACTCGCCGGCCGCGATCGTGGGCCCCCGGTCAGAACGAACCGAAGGTCGCCCGTCCCGTCGGCCGGTACGTGTGAATGGCGACGCCGGCGCCGGTGGTGCGGGACTCGTCGAGCCGGAACGAGGTGGGCAGCCCCCCGTCCGGGAAGAGCCGCTTCCCCTTGCCCAGGACGACGGGGTAGACCAGCAGGTGGTACTCGTCGATCAGGTCATGGGCCATCAGCGACCGGGCGAGTGCACCGCTGCCGTGGATCTGGAGCTCGCCGTCGGACACCTGCTCCTTGAGCCTGCTGACCTCGCCCGGCACATCGCTGCCGAGGACCGTGGTGAGGGTCAGCTTGGCCGTGGCAGGTGTCCTGTCCTTCCGTACGGGTCGCTCCTCAGGCTCGCAGACGACCCGGTACCAGTGGGTCCACGCCGCGCCGGGTGCTCGGTTCGCCTCTCGGCTCAGCGGGAGTGGCGGCGTCGGATGTGCTCACCGCAGAACAGAGGAGGCTGCGGCGAGCACCCAGGACAGCGCTCGGGCGAAGCCGCGGCATGCCCAGCGGGCCGACCAGTACCAGGCTTGACCGATTCCGCCGGTGACCTGGTACCAGGCGATGCCGAACGGCATGGCGATCCAGAACCACGACGGTGGTGCCACCTCGCCGGGCCGCTGGGAGCCCTCGCGCGCCCACCGCCTGCAGCGCTCGCTGCCTTCGCGCCTCCACCGGGAGCACCGGTGTGAGCCCTCGTCAGCCCATCGGGTGCAGGTTCCGAGGAGCATTGCACGCCACTCCTCGCACCTGCGGACGATCGCGTAGCGGGTCTCGCCGTCGCGGGGCATCTTCTTCACCCCTGACGGGGCGAGGGTCCGGCGGGCTGATCCACGTCGGTCACAGCGGCCCCTTCCTGGACGGCCTGCCCGGTGCGTCCCGGCGCGGCGTCCGGCCAGGTCAGCACCTGCGGATCGACGGGTCAACCGGGCGCGCCGCCGACGGGCCGGAGCGGCAGCCGTTCGGCGGGCGGGTGCTCGGGCGCGAGAGCATCGGGCTCGTCGCGTGGCTCCACGGTCGCGGTCCGGCCGTCTGGCATCCTCGCGGGGTGGCGACAGATCGGGCGATGGCCAGGATGACCGACTCGGCCCGGGTCGAGGCCTTCAGCGACGGGGTGTTCGCCATTGCGATCACTCTCCTGATCCTCGAGATCAGGGTGCCCACGGCCCGGACCGGGCTCGACCTCTGGCACGCTCTCGGCGACGAGTGGCCCTCGTACAGCGCCTATGTGGTCAGCTTCATGGTGATCGGCGTCATGTGGGTGAACCACCACACCATTTTCAGCTACATCGCCCGGGTCGACCGCACCCTGATCTTCCTCAACCTTGTGCTGCTCCTCGTGGTGGCCGCGCTTCCCTTCCCCACCGCGCTGGTCGCGCAGAACCTCCGGGAACCTCAGGCCTCGAACGTCGCCGTCGCCGTGTACGGGGCGGTCATGGTCGGCCATGCCGCCACCATGGCCCTGTTCTGGTACTACGTCACCCGTACCGGCCACTGCTTCGACGACCGCGTCGACATCCGGGCCGCCCGGGCCACCCGTGCCCGCTTCAGTCTCGGCCTGGTCGTCTACCCCGCCACCGTCGCCCTGGCGTTCGCCTCCGCCGTGCTCGCCCTGGCCGTCCACTTCGTGCTGGCCGTGTACTACGCCTTCAACCAGACACCGGTACCCACCCTGAGTCCGGAGGACCGATGACGGCCCCTGGTCGAGAGGTTACAGTTCGACCACCAATCAGTTACCCTGCGTGCCATGACTATGCGGGAGACGGGTCAGGGGCGGGGCACGGCGGTAGTGATCGGTGGCGGGCTCGCCGGGACGCTGGCGGCCTGGGCGTTGCGGGGATTCGCCGAGCGGATCGTGGTCGTGGAGCGCGACCGTTACCCGGAACAGCCGGGGTTCCGGGCCGGGCTGCCCCAGGGGCGGCACGCGCATCTGCTGCTGGAGGCGGGGCATCGGGTCCTGGAGGAGTTGATGCCCGGGGCGCGGGAGGAGCTGCTGGCCGCGGGTGCGGTCCGCGTCAGGCTGGCAGGTGACCTGCGCTGGCTCAGCTCGGCCGGGTGGATGGCCGAGTTCGAGAGCGACCTCGCCTTCCTCTCCTGCACCCGGCCGGTACTGGACCGGGTGGTGCTCGACCGGGTCCGCGGCGAGTCCTCGATCGAGTTCCTGGAAGGTACCGAGGTCGTCGGGCTGCTCGGTTCGGCACAGACGTTGACGGGTGTCCAGGTCCGGGAACGGGGAGACGGCTCGGGCGAAGTACGGGACCTGCAGGCCGAGTTGATCGTGGATGCTTCCGGACGTTCCTCCGCGCTGCCCTCCTGGCTCGCGGAGCTCGGCTGCGCGCCGGTGCCCGAGGAACGCGTCGACGCCGGTATCGCGTACGCCAGCCGGCTGTTCCACCGCCCGCCCGGCCTCGACCTCGGCTACACCGCGCTCTATCTGCAGACCAAGGCGCCCGACGCGCCGCGCCTCGGGGTGCTGCTGCCCGTGGAGGACGACCGCTGGATCGTCAGTGTCGGCGGCATGCGCGGCGCCGAACCGGAGCCGGGTGAGGCCGGCTTCAACAAGCAGCTGGATCTGCTGCGCGACCCCGGTATGCGCGAGGTGCTGGCCTCCGCTCAACCGGCGGGCGAGGTCCGCGGGTTCCGCCCCGGCCCCGGCGTGTGGCGGCACTACGAGCGCCGCGCACCGGAGGGGCTGGTCGCGCTCGGCGACGCGGCATGCACCTTCAACCCCGTCTACGGCCAGGGAATCACCGTCGCCGCCTTCGGAGCCAGGGCACTGCGGGCAGCGACCACGCGCCACGGCGGCATCGGCCACGCGGCGGCGCGGGCCGCCCGCAAGGGGGTCGCGGCCGTGACGAAGGATCCCTGGGTGATGTCCTCGAGTGAGGACGTGCGCTTCGCGACCACCACCGGCGGCCCATCGGGTGCGCTCGTCCGCGTCCAACACCGCTTTCTGGACCGGGTCCTGGCCCGCGCGACCACTGACCCGCGGGTGTGCGCCGCCTTCCAGGAGGTGATGTCACTGGTCGCCCCGCCGACCTCGCTGTTCCGCCCGGCCGTCCTTGCGCCCGTGTTGCGCGGCGGCGCCGGCTGAGCTCGGGCGGCTGAGCACCGGGGATTCCCGGTCCTGATCGGTTGCCCGGGCTATGGGCGGGCGGAACCTGATCGGTTGCCCGGGCTATGGGCGGGCGGAACCTGATCGGTTGCCCGGGCTACGGGCGGGCGGAAGGGGGGCGGACGGCTCCGAGCAGGAGGGCCACCAGCTCCTCGACGACCTGCTCGAGCGTGGCCTCGAACTGGCCGGCCGTCCAGTCGTGCAGAAGGCCGTTGACCGCACCGATGAACGCCGTCGCCGCGATGCGGAAGTCGCGGGGCGCGGCCTCACCGCGCCCGACGGCGGCCTCGGCCTCCGCAACGATCAGCGCCACCCAGCGGGACCTGCGGACCAGCCGCTGGCGCTCCAACTCCGCGCTGACGCCGATGATTTCGACGAACGCGATCCGTAGCCGACGCGGGTCGGCCGTCGCCTCGGTGACATAGGCGCGCAGGACCGCCGCGATCCGCTGCTCGAAGGCGAGGCCGCCGGTGTCGGCGAGCGCCCGGAGGACGGCCTCCTCGGTCCAGTCGTTGACCAGCAGGTGGAGCTGGGCGAGCACCTCCTCCAGATTGCGGAACTCCTCGTAGAACTGACGGGTCGACAGTCCGGCCGCCTCGCAGAGCGCCGTCACGGAGGCGGCCCGGAAACCGGGCTTGTCGCCGAACTGTTCGAGCCCTGCCTGCAGGAACCGCTCGCGCCGCTCGGCCCGCCGCTCCTGGGCCGACCTGCCGCCGTACGTACCCGTGGTCTGCCGCACCCGCTCCCGCCCTCGGTCGACGCCTGTTCCCGCCCGGCCCAATTGTCGCTTACCCAGGTCTTGTCAGGGTGGTCGCGCCGTCCTTACCGTCGAGTAACGCAATCTGACAATCCGTCTTTTCAGACTCCGCGTGCACCGCGAAGGAGCGGCGATGTCTCTCTCCGATTCCAGGCGTACAGGGCGTACAGGGCGTACAGGGCGTACAGGGCGTACAGGGCGTTCAGGGCGAACAGAGCGCTCCGGGCGTTCGCGGCGCATGCGAGCCCTCGGCGGCCTCGCGGCCGCGCTCAGCATGGCTGTCACGGGTTCCGCCACGGCGACCGCCGCGCCGGACGGCGCCCCGGGCCTGCGGGAGGTGATGTTCGTGGGCAACAACTGGGACGGCACCGCTGACGTCATCAGGTCCACCGGCGACCTCGCCAGGATCGGCCGGGTCAACGTCATCCCGGACAAGGACCAGCGGCTCACCGAGATCTACCTCAACCCCGTGAAGCTCGCCTACTTCCTGGGGATCAGGCTGGGCCCGGGCGAGGGGCACGACCAGTTCGCCGACGACATGTACTCGACCCCGGACGGGTCGGCCGTGGTCGTCTCGCGCCCGAGCTTCGCCGATGTCGTGTCGATCGACCTCGCCACGGGCCGGATCAACTGGCGCTTCCCCGTGTCGGGTTACCGCTCCGACCACATGGCGGTGTCGCCCGACGGCACGCGCGTCGCGGTCTCGGCCTCCACCTCGAACACGGTGCATGTGCTCGACATCCGGACCGGAAGGCAGCTCGGGTCGTTCGGCACCGGCGACAAGCCCCACGAGAACCTCTTCACCGACGGCGGCAGGCGCATCTGGAACATGTCGATCGGCGAGGTCAACACCGCCCTCGACGCCCCGTGGCTGGACTGGACGAAGGGCGACCGCCACATCACCGTCGTCGACGCCGACACCTTCGCCCCGGTCAAGGTCATCGACATGCGGTCGCGGCTCGACGCGGCCGGCCGGTCCGACCTGTCGAACGCGATCCGGCCGGCCGCGTTCACGCCCGACGAGTCGAAGCTCTACTTCCAGGTCTCGTTCTTCAACGGCTTCGTCGAGTACGACGTCGCCTCCGACCGGATCACCCGCGTGAAGACGCTGCCGAAGAACCCCGCGACCAGCGAGGACCGGACCACCTGGGTCAACGACTCACGCCACCACGGCCTGTCGATGAGCCCCGCCGGCGACAAGCTGTGCGTCGCGGGCACGATGGACGACTACGCGACGGTCGTCGACCGGGCCACACTCCAGGAGGGGCCGCTGGTGCCCGCCTCGAAGCCGTACTGGGCGACCGTGAGCGGTGACGGCAAGTCCTGCGTCATCTCCGAGAGCGGCGCCGACCAGGTCACCGCGATCGACTTCGCGACCGGCCGTAAGACCGCCTCCGTCCAGGTCGGTGACCACCCGCAGCGCGTACGCCTCGGCCATGTGGCGGCGGACTGGACCGGCCCCGCGGGCGGCTGACCGCCCGTCCGGCGAACCCGGGGCCGGGGACTGCCGTACATGAGTACCCGTACTCATGTACGGCGATCACCGTCACCGCCACACTCTGAGGCATGACCAGCCCTTCGTCGCCCTGCCCCGACTGCGGTACCTCGCTCGGCCCCGGCCCGAACCTGCGGTGCCCGCAGTGCCGCCTGCCGCTGTCGGGCGCCGACGCGGCCGCGCTCTGGCAGGTGATGATGGCCCTGCGAGCGCTCGACGAGCACCGGTCGGCGCTGATCCGGCAGCACGACGGCCTGCTCGCCGGGCTGCGCGCCCGCCGAGCTCCTGCCCGACGCCCCGCCAGTATGGGGAGCTCCGCCCGTCACGGGTCCGGCCCCCGGGCTCAGCGCTCCGCCCGAGGTCTCCGGACGGTCCGCGCAGGCGGTCCTGCTGGTCCTCGGTGGGCTGCTCGTCAGCGTGGCCGCGCTGGTGTTCACCGTCGTCAGCTGGGGATACCTCGGCATCGGCGGGCGCGCGGCCGTGCTCCTCGCACTGACCGCCTGCGCCCTGGTGCTCCCTCGTCCACTGCGCCGTCGGCGGCTGACCGCCACGGCCGAGGCCGCGGCCGCCGTCGGCCTGGGACTGGTGCTCCTGGACTGCTACGCCACCCGGGCCGCCGGACCGGCCGGCCTCGACGCGGTGAACACGTCCGGCTACTGGGCCGTGGTCACCGCCCTGGTCGCGGGCGGCGCGTCGGCGTACGGGTGGGGGCAGCGTCTGCGGTTCCCGCTCGGGGCGGGGTTCCTGCTGATGCGGCTGCCGGTGCCGCTGGCGCTGCTGGCCGCCGGGGTCAGCCACGTCCAGGCGTACGCCGCCGCCCTGGTGGGCGCGGCGGCGCTCGACTGCGCGCTGCTGTGGCGCGTCGAGACGCTCGTTGGCGACGGCGCCGATGCCGACCACGGGGGCCCGCACCGGTTCCTGCGGCGGGCGGCGGCCGGGTTCGCCCTTGCCTGGGCGCTGGTGGGCGGTGGGCTTGCCGTCCTCGGGTCGATGACGGCCGATCAGCCGGGTGAGGCAGCCTGGGCCTTCGGTCCGCTCGGGACTCTGGCGCTGCTCGGGCTGCTTGCCTCCGTGCGCTACCCGGCGCTCCCGTACGTCGCACGCCGCCTGGCGGCGGCCGGTGCGGGCGCGGCTCTGCTGATGGCGGCCGGCGGGACTCTCCGTCAACTGCTCAGCCCGGTCTGGACGCCGGTCGCCTTCGGCGTTCCGGCCGCCGTGCTGCTGGTCGTCGCTGCGGTGCTCCTGCGCCGTCGCGGTGGGCAGCCCGCCGCTCCCACCGGACTGTTCCACGTGGCGGCGCTCGCGCTGCTGACCAGCTTCCTCGCCGCCGTCCCCGATCTCGCGCGTGCCGTCCTCGAACCGCCGGCCCACGCCCCGGAAACCTGGGCCGGTACTCCCGCTCACGCGTGGGCCTGGCACGTCCCGGGCGCCGCGCTGACCGGCCTCGGACTGCTCGCCATCGCGCTGGCGGCCGTCATGGCCCTGCGGGTCACCACCGAGCCCGTCGCCGTCCTCGAAGCGGCGACCGCCACGGCTGCCGTCACCACGCTCGCCCTGCTGCCGGCCTCCCTGGGGCTCCCGTACGGCGTCGCGGTCGCGTCCGCCCTGCTGCTCGCCGCCTTCGCCGCCGCGGCGGTCGCCATCGGTCCGCCCC
The DNA here is from genome assembly GCF_007828955.1 of Kitasatospora atroaurantiaca. Taxonomy (NCBI): domain Bacteria; kingdom Bacillati; phylum Actinomycetota; class Actinomycetes; order Kitasatosporales; family Streptomycetaceae; genus Kitasatospora; species Kitasatospora atroaurantiaca. The sequence continues at coordinate 7,540,262 of NZ_VIVR01000001.1, forward strand.
GTCCGGCGGCGGCTGCCGCGCTCGTCGTCGCGCCCGGGCTCGCACTGCTGTGGGCGTCGGCCGACCGCGCTGCGAGCATCACCGCCCTGGGCGTCTGCGCCGCCCTCGGTGCCGTCGTCACCTGGCGCACGGTCGCCACCCTCGAGCTCCCGCGTGTTGCGCCGACCGCCGCCGCCGGCACCGTTCTCGCGCTCGGCGCCGAGGCTGCGGCCGTCGGTACCACGCTGGGCCTCTCGCTCCCGGCCACCATGCTCGTGGTCCTCGCTGTCGCCGCCGCCTCCGCGCCGGTGGCCGCCTTCGGTCCTGGGCGTCCGGTCAGCGCCGAGGCTGTCCAGCACTCCGTCTCGCTGTCTCTCGAGTTCACCGGCTACGCCCTGGCCGCCGTGGCGCTGCTCCTGACGGCCCCGTACCCCGGCCGCCTCGCCTTCGCCCTCGCCGTCGCCGGAGTCGCGGCACTTGCCATCGCCCTTCGCCCCGACCGGCGAGCGGCGGCCGCTGTGACGGCCACCGGCCTCCTCATCGGCTCCTCATGGGTCCGGCTGGCACTCTGGGACGTCGACACGCCCGAGGCGTACACCCTGACCCTGGCGTGCGCCGCGCTGGTGGTGGGTCATCTCCGCCACCGTCGAGAGCCGGCGGCTTCGTCCTGGGCGACGTACGGGCCCGGCCTGTCCATCGCCATGACGCCGAGCGTGCTGGTGCTCTGGACCGACGGGTACTGGCTGCGCCCGCTGCTGCTCGGAACCGCCGCCCTCACCGTGACGGTGCTCGGCGTCCGGTTCCGGCTCCGGTCGCTGCTGCTCCTCGGTGGCACTGCTCTCGTCCTGACCGCCTTTCACGAGCTCGCCCCCACCGTCGCCCAGGTACTCGGGCTGCTTCCCCGCTGGCTCCCGCTCGCCGTTGCCGGGCTGCTCCTGCTCGTTCTCGGGGCGACCTACGAGCAGCGCCTGCGTGACGCCCGCCGCCTGCGCGACGGCCTGCGCCGCCTCCGGTGAAGGCCCGCCCTGCGGCCGAAATCATCCCCAGGACGGTGCGCCACCGGGACGACCACCTGCTCGACGCTCCCTCGGACCGCTACCCCGAGGCTCGGTTCGTGGACTGATGCCATGACAGTGAGGCCGGGCAGGCTGACATACTCCCCGTCGTGAGGACTGACGACAGCTCAGGACCGATGCTGGCCATCGGCGAACGCGACACCGAACTCAGCGACCGGCTGACCGAGGAACTGGTCGCCTTCAACACCGCCGCCACAGGTGCGGCCGACCGCGGCACGTTCTCGGTCAAGGTCACCGATGAAGCGGGTGAGCTGGTCGGCGGGCTGACCGCGTGGACGTGGGGCGGTCTGTGCGGCATCGAGCTGCTGTGGGTTCGCGATGAGAGTCGCAAGGACGGGTGGGGGAGCAGGATCCTGCAGGCCGCCGAGGCGGAGGCACGGCGGCGCGGTTGCGATCGCGTCGCCGTCTCCTCCTTCACGTTCCAGGCCCCGGGCTTCTACCAGCGCCACGGCTATGCCGAGACCGGCCGGACCCAGGGCATCCCCGGCGGGCACGCGGACGTGCACCTCTTCAAGTCGCTGGCCTGATCAGCGCCCCGTCCGCGCCCAGCTGAAGGGCGTCCCGGCGCGCCAGCCGTGTAGCTGCGAGAGATCCGGCAGGATCTGCGGTGGGAGCTCGCCGAACTCAATGCCTGGCTGGGAGGCCCCTTTGCGTATCACCGACGCCCGCACCGGCCGCAGCACCGAGATCCACCCCGGTCGCGCCGGTCTGCTGCGGGTGACCGTCCGCGCCGGGCAGCCGGGGCAGCCCTTCTTCCTGGAAGACCTGCGCGCGCTGCTCACGGCCGACCTGCTGGCGCGCATCGTCGAGGCGACCGGCCCGCAGGTGGAGACCCGGCTCAGTCTGCCCGAGGCCGGCGACGACCGGGTCACGGCGCTGCTGCGGGACGCCGACCTGCTGGGCATCCGCCGACCCGCCGACATCACCAGCACCACCGGCGGCCCGGCCGACCTCGAGATCGCAGCCCGACCGGGAGCAGGGGACGACCAGGAGGGCACTCCGCTGGTGACCATCGGCGCCGTGGTCCCCGCCGGCCGCGCGGACCCGTCGACGGCGGCCGGTCCGCTCGGCAGCATCCCGTTGGACGGGCTGGAGCCGCTGGCCGTGCGCCTGGCCCTGCTCGGCCACGCCCACGAGGCGCCCGCCCGGCTCTCCGCCGAGAGCCTTGCCGATGCCCAGGCCACGCTCACCCGGTGGCGGGCCGTCGTCGCGGACCTGGCCCGCTTCCCCTCCCAACCGCTGGTCGCCGATGCCGTAAGGGTCGCGTTCGACGGGCTCGCCGACGACCTGGACGCCATGCCCGCGCTGCAGGCGCTCCACGACCTGGAGAAGCGCACCGAGTTGCCGCCCGGCGCCCGTTTCGAGACCTACCTGCGGGTGGACCAGGTCCTCGCACTGGAGCTGGGCCGCGAGATCGGCCGGCAGTGACCCGCTCCGCATAGCGGGCCCGGTCTGCTCGGCGCTGCTGCCAATCCTGGAACGAGGGGCGACATTCGTCCTCCGGGCGCGCACGCTGGTGGGGGGACACCGAGGTCCCAAGAGGCGTGCAGGGAGCGGACCATGGCCGTGATGACTGTCCTCCGGGCGATAGTGCGGAATCGGCCGGTCGCTCTTCCGGCCGCCGTCCTCACCACCGCCGCACTGACCATGACCGCGTGCTCGTCCTCGTCCGGGCCCTCACCTGCGGCCCCGACGTCACCGGCCCCGCCTTCGGCATCCAGCAGCGCGAGTTCACCCGGCTCGGCCCCCGCCGGCCCCGCCTCGCCCAGCGCGCGCCCCACCGCTCCTCCGGCCGGGACATCGCCGCAGGCCTGTGCCACCAGTCGGCTCTCGGTCACCCAGACCAATCCGGACGTGGCAGCAGGCCAGCGCTACGCCACCCTGGTCTTCACCAATACCTCCGCCATCAGCTGCACACTCACCGGCTACCCGGGCGTCTCCTACGTCGCGGCAAACGGCGTTCAGTCCGGCAACGCCGCCGTGCGCGAGAACGGCACGGTCACCACGGTCACCCTCCAGCCGGGCGGCAAGGCGAGCGCGAAACTGCACGACAGCAACGGCATCGGCGGCTACGACCCGGCGCAGTGTCAGCTCTCGCCCGCCGAGGGCCTGCGGATCTATCCGCCGAACCAGACGGCCGCGCTCTTCCTCCCGTGGAAGACCGAGCACTGCGCAGGCCCGACCATCCACTCGCTCACCGTCGGACCGGTCGAGCAGGGCCAGTAGTGACGGTCACACCGCCGCTTGCCCGCTGACCGGCAGGTCGGGGCCGGGCCGGGCCGGCGGCTCGCCGCCGAACTCGCGCACGGCCTCCTCCACGATCGCGTTCAGATGGGCGTGGTGAGCGCCTCGCCAGTAGACCTGTTCGCAGTCGGTGCACTGCGCGAAGGCGTCGTACGAGCGCTCCGTCCCGTCGTGCAGCCGCCCGTGCACCGCGTCCTTCGCGGTGTCGCGGAGCGTTCCGTTGCACGCCGTGCACCTGGTCCAGGGGGCGAGCGGGGGTGCGAACCGGGACAGGACGTCCTTCAGCTGGTCGGCGGGGCGGTGGCTGTAGATGTAGGCGCCCGCCCAGATCTCCCGGCGCCGCAGCAGCCCACGGTCGCGCGAGAGCATCACCCGCTGCTCGACGGACGAGCGCGCGGCCAGCGCCGCGTCGCCGATGTCCGGGCTCTCGTAGGCGGCGTCGACGCCAAGCAGCCGAAGCCGCCGCGCCAGGGTGCCGAGGTGAACATCGAGCAGGAAGCGGGCCGGTCCGGCGAGTTGCTGCGGCTTCGCCACGCCGTGCACCGAGATCTCCTCCCCGTCCGTGGGGACGTGCGAGGGGCGCACCTGCCGTCCGCCGACGAGGAGCCTGCCGACCTCGGTGAGCGGAACCCCCAGGGACTCCACGAGGTGTCCGAGCGTCGAGGCGCCGTCCGTTCGTACCGCCGATCGCCCTGCCCGCTGCCTGGCGGCGACGAAAATGTGCAGCTCAGGGGCAAAGGTGATCCAGATCTCCGGTCTCTCCACGCAGCCAGCATGCCAGCAGACCGTGCGCTGCTTCCAACCCATTCCGGCATGACCGGGCACGCCCGGTTCCCCGGTGCCGACACGTCAGATCGGCGCTCGCGGAGGCTGCCGGACTGGCGATCGCGCAGGTTGGGGGCCTGGTCGCGCTCAGGGAGGCCGTAGAGTCTTCGCGTGCACGTCGGCACAGAACACAGACGCGGAGGGCCATCCGGTGAGCACCCCACGGACACCGCAGCGTGCCCGCTCGTCCCACGACCGGGCGGCGACGGAGGAGGCACTGCGCACCGCCGCGCTGGAACTGCTCCAGCGCGAGGGCGTGCTGACCGGGCTGAACCTGCGCGAGGTGGCGGACGCAGCGGGCGTGAACCGCGGGCTGGTGTACCAGTACTTCGGGTCGCGGCGGGATCTCCTGCGGTCCGCGCTGTGGGCCCAGGGCCAGGAGAGCGTGCAGGACGCCGCCGCGGCGGCAGCCGAGGCCCTGCCGCTGCGCAAGCGGCTGTCCCGCTTCTTCTGGACGGCGCTGCGCAGGCCTGAACCGGTCAGACTGATGGCCCTGCTGGTGCTCGACGGTGACGAGCGGCCCCGCCCGCTGCCGCAGCGTGCACAGGAGCACCGGCTGCTGTCGGCCGAGGCCGCGCGCGGCGAACTGCCCGTGGACGACGCCGACGGGGTGCAGGCCGTGGTGGCCTCGGCCGTCTACGGCTACGTTCTCTTCCGCGAGCACCTGGCCCGGGAGATCGACGTGCCGGTCGAGGAACTGGACGGCAGGGTGGCCCGCTGTCTGGACGCCATGGTGACCCGCGGCCGGCGCGACACGTCAGGGCCGACCGCCACGCCCTGACGTGCCGCCACACCGGGAGGCGGCCGGATCAGCCCTGGGGGCCGCCGGCGACGTACAGCACCTGGCCGGACACGAAGCCCGCGTCCTCGCTCACCAGGTACGAGACGGCGCCCGCGATGTCCTCGGGGACACCGACCCGGCGGACCGGGATCTGCCGGGCCGCGCCCGCCTTGAGGTCCTCGAAGTCCATGCCCATCCGGGCCGCGGTGGTGGCCGTCATCTCGGTGGCGATGAAGCCGGGGGCGATCGCGTTGACGGTCACCCCGAACTGGCCGAGCTCGATGGCCAGGGTCTTGGTGAAGCCCTGCAGGCCCGCCTTGGCCGCCGAGTAGTTGGCCTGGCCCCGGTTGCCCAGCGCGGAGGTCGAGGAGAGGTTGACGATCCGTCCCCAGCGGGCCTCGGTCATGTACTTCTGGACCGCGCGGGACATCAGGAAGGCGCCCCGCAGGTGGACGGCGATCACCGAGTCCCAGTCGTTCTCGGTGAGCTTGAACAGCAGGTTGTCGCGGGTGATGCCGGCGTTGTTGACCAGCACGACCGGGGCGCCGAGCTCGGCCGCGATCCGGGCGACCGCGGCATCCACGAGATCGCTGTCGGCGACGTCCACACCGACGGCCAGCGCGCGGCCGCCCGCCTTCTCGATCGCCGCGACGGTATCGGCACAGGCGGCCTCCTCCAGGTCGCAGACGGCCACGGCGAACCCGTCCCTGGCCAGGCGCAGCGCGGTGGCCGCACCGATACCGCGGGCGCCGCCGGTGACGACGGCCACCTCCTCGGTGTTCGTACGCATGGTGACTCCTCGTCAGTTGATAGGGCCGATCACGTCAGACGTAGATGCGGGAGACCGACTCGGCGACGCAGGCGGGCTTCTCCGAGCCCTCGATCTCGACGGTGACCAGCGTGGTGAGCTGCAGACCGCCGGGGATCTCGTCGGCGGCGGTGAGCGCGATCCGTGCGCGGACCCTGGACCCGGCCCTGACCGGGGAGGGGAAACGGACCTTGTTCAGACCGTAGTTGACGCCCATCCGGACATCGTCGATCCGGTACACCTGCTGGGCGAGGACCGGCAGCAGGGACAGGGTGAGGAAGCCGTGGGCGATCGTGGCACCGAAGGGGCCGGCGGCCGCGCGCTCGGGGTCGGTGTGGATCCACTGGTGGTCGCCGGTGGCTTCGGCGAACAGGTCGATCCGGTGCTGCTCCACGGCGGTCCAGTCACCGACGCCGATCTCGGTGCCGACGGCGGCGGCCAGCTGCGCGGGCGAGGCGAAGATCTTCATGGCCTCACAGCCCGAGGGACTTGGCGATGACGGTCTTCATGACCTCGCTGGTGCCGCCGTAGATCCGGAACACCCGGTTGTCGGTGTAGAGGCGGGCGATCGGGTACTCCAGGATGTAGCCGTAACCGCCGTGCAGCTGCAGGCACTTGTCGATCACCCGGCCGGCCGTCTCGGTGGTGAAGAGCTTGGCCGCCGCGGCGTCGGCGACGGTCAGGTGGCCCTCCTCGAAGAGGTCGAGGGCGCGGTCCGTGAACGCCTGGCAGGCCTCGACCTCGGCGGCGCACTCGGCGAGCACGAACTTGGTGTTCTGGAAGTCGGCGACGGCCTTGCCGAAGACCTTGCGGTCCTTGACGTACGCCACGGCGAAGTCCACGGCGGCACGGGCCGCCGCGGTGGCGCCGACGGCGATACCCAGCCGCTCCTGCACCAGGTTGTGGGTGAGGTAGGAGAAGGCCTTGCCCTCCTCGCCGAGCATGTCCTCCACCGGGACGCGGACATCGGTGAAGGAGAGCTCGGCGGTGTCGGAGCTGCGCAGGCCGATCTTCTCCAGCTTGCGGCCGACGGTGTAGCCCGGGCTCTTGGTGTCCACGCAGAGGATGGACAGGCCGCGGCGGCGGTCCTCGGGGGTGGCCGGCGAGGTGCGGCAGACCACCAGGACCAGGTCGGCGAGCACGCCGCCGGTGATGAAGGTCTTGGCGCCGTTGAGGATCCAGTGGGTGCCGTCGTCCGAGAGCCGGGCACTGGTGGTCATGCCGGCCAGGTCCGAGCCGGTGCCCGGCTCGGTCATCGCGATCGCCGTCATGATCTCGCCGGAGACGAAGCCGGGGAGCCACCGCTTCTTCTGCTCCTCGGTCGCGTACTCCATGAGGTACGGCAGGCAGAGTCCGGTGTGCACCCCGGAGCCGCCGAAGGAGACGCCGGCCCGCATGAGCTCCTCGGCGATCACGGCCTGGTACTTGAACCCGCCCTGGCCGGCGCCGCCGTACTCCTCGGGCACCTCGATCCCGAAGATGCCCAGCTCGCCGAGCTTGTAGTAGAAGTCGCGCGGTGCGTGGCCGGCCTGCTCCCACTGCTCGTAGACGGGCACGACCTCCTTGGCGATGAAGTCCCGGATGGTCTCCCGGAAGGCTTCGTGGTCCTCGTTGAACACCGTACGGCGCACGGTCCGCCTCATCTCTCTCGACCGAAACCGATCTAACAGAACGCTAAATTAGCTCCGATGCGCTCACCTGCTAAGACGTGGGTGGTGTGACCTCGGCCATAGCCGCAGGCAATCAAAGGGTCGCGGATGCACGCATGCCCTGGAGAATCACGGTCTGCAGAGGGGGACACAGGGGGACCTGGTCCGTTATCGTTCCGCTAAACGGTGGCGACGGGAGCCCGACATGGTCGACAAGGCGTATCGCATCTGCCCCCTCTGCGAGGCGACGTGCGGCCTCGAACTCACCCTGGACGGGGGCGGTATCACCGCGGCCCGCGGCGACCGGGCGGATGTCTTCAGCGCGGGGTTCATCTGCCCCAAGGGCGCCGCGATCGGACAGCTCGACACCGACCCCGACCGCCTCCGGCGCCCGATGGTGCGCAGCGGGACGCAGTGGCGGGAGGTCGGCTGGGACGAGGCCTTCGCCGCCGTCCGGAACGGCCTGGCCGGCGTCTTCGAGCGGTACGGCCGGCAGGCCGTCGCCACCTACCTCGGCAACCCCAACGTGCACACCATCGCGGGCGGCCTCTACGCGGGAGCGCTGGCCAAGGCGGTCGGCAGCACCCAGGTGTACTCGGCCAGCACCGTCGACCAGATGCCGAAACACGTCTCCTCCGGGCTGCTGTTCGGCGATCCGCTGGCGATCCCGGTGCCCGACCTGGACCGCACCGACTACCTGCTGATGCTCGGTGCCAACCCGCTGGAGTCCAACGGCAGCCTGTGCACCGCACCCGACTTCCCGGGCAAATTGAAGGCGCTGCGGCGGCGCGGCGGCCGCCTGGTGGTCGTCGACCCGAGGCGCACCCGTACCGCCGCGCTCGCGGACCGGCACCTGCCGGTCCGTCCGGGCACCGACGCCTACCTGCTCGCCGGCATCGTGCACACGCTCTTCGCCGAGGATCTCGCGACGCCCACCGGGCACGTCACCGGAGTGGACGAGGTACGGGAGCTGACGGCGGACCTCTCCCCGGAGACCGTGTCCGGCGTGTGCGGCCTCCCGGCCGAGGAGATCAGGACCCTCGCCCGTGAGCTGGCCGCCGCACCCACCGCGGCCGTCTACGCCCGGATCGGCACCAGCACCGTCGAGTTCGGCACCCTGGCCAGCTGGCTCGTCGACGTCGTCAACGTCCTCACCGGCAACCTCGACCGGCCGGGTGGCGCGATGTTCCCGCTCGCCCCGCACCGCCGCCGCGGGTCCGGAACCGGACGCGGCTTCGCCCTCGGCCGCTGGCGCAGCCGGGTGCGCGGCTTTCCCGAGGTCAAGGGCGAGCTGCCCGCCACCGCGCTCGCCGAGGAGATCACCACGCCGGGCGACGGCCAGGTGCGGGCCCTGATCACCGTCGCCGGGAACCCCGTCCTGTCCACGCCCGGCGGCGACCGGCTGGAGGAGGCCCTGGCCGGGCTCGACTTCATGGTCAGCGTCGACCCGTACCTCAACGAGACCACCCGCCACGCGCACGTCATCCTGCCGCCCCCGCCGCCCGGCCGCTCCGCGCACTACGACCTGGCGTTCGCCGACCTGGCCGTGCGCAACACCGCCCGCTACTCGCCGGCGCCGATCCCGCTCGCCGAGGGCGAACGTGACGAGTGCGAGATCCTCGCCGGCCTGGTGATGATCGTCTCCGGCCAGGACGCCGCGGCGGCCGCAGCCGTCGACGACCTGGTGATCGCGGGCACCCTGGCCAAGGCCACCGCGGACCCCTCCTCACCCGTGTACGGCAGGGACCCGGCCGAGCTCGCCAAGACCCTCGACGGGCGGACCGGGAGCGAGCGCCGGATCGACATGATGCTGCGCCTGGGCGCGTACGGGGACGGCTTCGGGGCCCGGGCGGACGGCCTGACCCTCGCCCGGCTCATCGCCGAACCCCACGGTGTCGACCTCGGCCCGCTCCAGCCGCGCCTGCCCGAGGTCCTGCGCACCCCCTCAGGCTTGATCGAGCTCTGCCCCGCTCCTCTCGCGGCGGACCTGGACCGCCTCCGCGCCGGACTGAGCTCCCGTCAGGACGGCCTGGTCCTGGTCGGCCGCCGTCATCTGCGGTCCAACAACAGCTGGCTGCACAACCTGCCCGCCCTGGCCAGGGGCACCAACCGCTGCACCCTGCACCTCCACCCGTCCGACGCGACCGCCCTCGGCCTGGGCGACGGGGACACCGCGAAGGTGCGCAGCCGTACGGGCGAGGTCGCTGTGTCGGTGGAGATCACCGAGGACCTGATGCCCGGGGTGGTCAGCCTCCCGCACGGCTGGGGGCACGACCGGCCCGGCACCCGCATGCGCGTCGCCGCCGCCGCTCCGGGGGTCAACGTCAACCTGCTGACCGATCCCGACGCCATCGACCCGCTCTCGGGCACCGCGGTGCTCAACGGCATCCCGGTGGAGGTGGCACCGGCCCGGTAGTCCGGTCCGGCCGCGCGCCGCTCAGTTCGCGCGGCCGGACCGGCTGCCGGTGGTCATGTCGGCGGCCCGTTCGCGGGCCCACCACAGCAGTACGGCGGTCAGCGCCACGCTCCACGCCACGGCGGTGAGCGTGGCCGAGGCCGTGCCGCCGGTGAGTGCCTTGGTGAACGGAACGATGAGGACGGCGACGGCCGCGAGCGGGCCGGCCGCGTACCAGACGGCGAACAGGAACGGTCCGGCCCCGCCACCCGGCGTCTGCGAGGGACGGTACATCAGGTCCTTGCGGATGACGCCGCGGCAGGTGTTGACCAGCCCCGCGGCGACCATGGCGGGGACGGCGGCGGCCGCGAGCCAGACCTGTGCCCCGCCGAAGCCGGCCAGGGCGGCGCCCGCCGCCCCCACCAGCCCCGCGCCGACCCCGAGGGCGGCGGGCAGGATCGTGTGACGCAGCATCAGTTCGGAGAACGGATAGGGCGACCACGATGCGCGCCGGATGTCGTCGGTCTCGACCCGGGCCGGTTCCAGCAGCTGAGCCACCGAGAGGTAGCCGAAGACCAGCGCGACGGCGGTGCCTGCCCAGGAGGCCGCGCCGGTGGCCGAGTGGGCGAGTACCGCGCAGAGCGTCGCCGGTATCGCGAGCAGGACCGAGCGTCCCAGCCGGGCGGGGGAGCGCAGCAGCGCGAGGGCATCGCGCCACGGCACGACGAGCCAGCCGGCACGCGGTGCGGGCAGTCGCACGCGGCGCGGTCCCGCCCCTGGCGACGCGCTGGTCACCGCGAGTTTGGCAGCCCGCAGTTCGACGGTCCGGAGTGCGGCCAGCACCCCGGCCGCCGTGCGGGCGCGCTCGCGCAGCCGGGACGGCGGGATCCTGCCGCAGGCGCGGTCGGCGAGCACGACGCAGGCCGCGGTGACCAGCAGGAGCAGCACGGCGGCCGGCCAGGCCCCGGGCTGCGCCGCAGGCGTCGGGGCGAGCGCCGCGAGCCCGGCCCAACCCCAGGGCCCGGACCACAGCTCGGCGCGCTCCAGCCAGGGGATCCGGTGCCCCTGGGCGGCGAGGACGCTCTGGGCCACGAGCAGGAGCACAGCCACGGTCAGTACGGGGGTGAACCTGCGGACCTGGGCGGCGACCCGGTCGTTCAGCTCCACCGCCAGGCCCGCGCAGGCTGCCAGCAGCGGCAGACAGACCCCGCCGAGGACACACCAGCCGAAGGCGGCGGGAAGGCCGGTCCTGGCGGTCAGCGCAAGGGTGACCATCGCACCGGCCGCCACGACGATCCCGGGCGCGGCCGCCAGCGCGCAGGACAACCAGAACCAGGGCCGCAGGACCCGCCTCGGCTCGACCGGGTGCGGCAGCAGCCAGTCGGCCGTGGCTCGCGGTGGCACCACCGGACCGCGCCAGAGCCCGTCGCGGGCGGCGAACAGGATCGTGGCCAGCGCGGCGGCGGCGATGCCGCTCGGAAGTGCGGCGAGCAGCGCGGGGCCGCTGCCGGTGTAGTCGGCGCCCATCGAGGACTGGAGGAGAAGCCCGAAGCTCGGGGTCACGCCCCACACGACGAGGATGAGCAGCGTGCAGTAGACGGCGAAGCCGATCTGCCCGGCGCGCTTGCGGCGGTGGGGCGCGCGCATCGTCCGCAGCAGGCTCAGCGCCTCGTCGGTCCAGTCGTCCTCCGGGGACCACTCCGGCTGGGGGTCGTCATGATCAAAGCCGTCGGGGCCGGATTCGTCGGCCGACTCGAAGCCATCGGGGTCGATCGCGGGCTCGGCGGGACGCCGGGTGGCGGAGTCCGTCACCGGGCACCTGCCCGGACGCTGTCGGCGAGGACGCTGCGCGGGGCACCCTTGGCGAGGACCTTGCCGTCCTCCAGAACCACGACCCGGTCGGCCACCTCCAGCGCCAGATCGGTGTGGTGGGTGACGAGAAGGACCGAGACGCCGTCCGCGAGCTCGGCCTTGAGGAGCTCGGCGAGCCGCCGGCGGGCGTCCGGGTCCAGGCGCTGCTCCGGCTCGTCGAGCAGCAGCAGGTCGCGGGGCCGGACCATCGCGCAGGCCAGCAGCAGCGACTGCATCTGGCCGGAGGACAGCGCCGAGGGGAAGGCGTCGGCCTGCTCCGCCAGGTTCCGGTCGGCCAGGACGTGCTCGATCCAGGCCTTTGCGTCCGCGACCCCGTGCGCGACCGCCACCAGCAGCAGGTGCTCGCGGACCGAGAGGTCGGGGTAGCAGGCGACGGTGTCGCCGACCACGGCCACCCGGGCCCGGATCCGGGGATCGTTCTCGTTCATGGGAAGCCCGTCGAAGCGGACGGTGCCACTGGTCGGCAGCTCGCGTCCGGCCGCGATCCTCAGCAGCGTCGACTTGCCGGAGCCGTTGTGGCCGAGCAGCGCCACGCACTCACCGGCCGCGAGCTCCAGATCGACGGGGTGGAGAACCTGCCGTTCACCGTAGGTGCGACTTACTCCGCTCAGCTGGAGCAGGGACCTGCGTGGCTCGGCAGGGGACTTGGCCATGGACGAGTGCCTCTCGCTACGGGTGTCGGCCCACCCTATCTTCACGGCCACCGCCGGGAGGGCCCGGCGAACGAGATCGGCCGCCCTCTCAGGTCCGTGCGTGGTTAGGCCGTCCGGCCGACTAGAATCGCTCCTTGGGCCTGCGGACCAGATGCCCGGCTCAGCAGGTACGGAGAGGCGTCACCGGCCTGATGCCTACCCGTACCCGAGGAATCACGTGAGCAACGAGCAGTCGATCCCCGTCGTCCAGGTCCTGAACGAGGCCGGCCGCCGCCGTACCTTCGCGGTCATCAGCCACCCCGACGCGGGCAAGTCCACCACCACCGAGGCCCTGGCCCTGCACGCCAGGGCGATCACCTCGGCGGGCGCCGTGCACGGCTCGGGCGCCCGCAAGGGCGTCACCAGCGACTGGATGGAGCTGGAGCGTGAGCGCGGCATCTCGGTGACCTCGGCGGCCCTGCAGTTCGGCTACCGCGGCCACGTGATGAACCTGGTCGACACGCCCGGCCACGCCGACTTCTCCGAGGACACCTACCGGGTGCTGGCGGCCGTCGACTGCGCGATCATGCTGATCGACGCGGCCAAGGGCCTCGAGGAGCAGACCCGCAAGCTGTTCTCGGTCTGCCGGCACCGCGGCGTCCCGGTGATCACCTTCATCAACAAGTGGGACCGCCGCGGCCGCGACGCGCTGACCCTCCTTGAGGACATCGAGACCCACCTGGGGATCACCCCGGTGCCGGTGGTCTGGCCCGTCGGCGTCGCCGGCAACCTGCGCGGGCTCGTCCGGGCCGAGGACACCGAGCAGATGCTGCGCTTCACCAAGGTGCCCGGCGGCACCCACGCCGCCATCGAGGAGCAGCTGACCGCCCAGCAGGCCGCCGAACAGGAGGGCGAGGACTGGGAGACCGCGCTGGAGGAGCTGGAGCTGGTGCTCTCCTCCGGGCCCGGCTGGGACCAGGAGGCTTTCGAGGCGGGCAAGATCAGCCCGGTCTTCTTCGGCTCGGCGCTGAGCAACATCGGCGTGAAGCTGCTGCTGGACGCCGTGGTCGACCTCGCTCCTTCCCCCGCCGCCCGCCCGCTGGCCAAGGGCGGCAGCCGCGAGGTCGGCGAGGAGTTCTCCGGCCTGGTGTTCAAGATCCAGGCGAACATGGACCCGGCCCACCGCGACCGGATGGCCTTCGTCCGGGTCGTCTCCGGCGTCTTCGAGCGCGGCATGAACGTGACCCGCGCGGCCAGCGGCCGCTCCTTCGCCACCAAGTACGCGCAGACCGTCTTCGGCGCCGAGCGCACCGTCGTCGACACCGCCTACCCGGGCGACGTGGTCGGCCTGATCAACGCGAGCGCACTGCGGGTCGGGGACACGCTCTACACCGGCAAGAAGGCGGAGTTCCCCCCGCTGCCGGCCTTCGCCCCCGAGTACTTCGCGGTGGCGCGCCCGAAGGACATCAGCCGCTCCAAGCAGTTCCGCAAGGGCATCTCGCAGCTGGACGAGGAGGGCGTGGTCCAGGTGCTGGTCTCGGACCGCCGTGGCGACCAGGCGCCCGTGATGGCCGCCGTCGGCCCGATGCAGTTCGACGTGGTGCTGCACCGGATGGAGCACGAGTTCTCCTCCCCCATCACGCTCGACCGCCTCTCCTACAAGCTGGCCAGGGTCACCGACCCCGAGGGAGCCGCGGAGCTGGCCAAGGCCCGCCTGACCGACTCCGAGGTGCTCACCCGCCGCTCGGACAACGCGCTGCTGGCCCTGTTCGCCGACAAGTGGCACCTGAGCGCCTTCCAGCGCGCCAAGCCCGACATCCTGCTCCGGCCGCTGATCGCCACCGCGGACTGACCGGCCGTCAGGACGCGTCGGCGCACCTCCGTCGGATCACATGCCCTGGTCGCCGGCGGGCGTCGACTGCGTGCGTGTCCACGCGTCCCGCTGGCGCTCGCGCACGAGCCGCTCGGACTCCTGCGGATGCACGTTGCGGTACAGGCCGGCCTCGGACTGCGCCAGCTCGACCATGGCCCGGACGAGCCGGGCGGGGTCGAACTGCTTCTCGAACCTCTCGTCGAGCGCAGCCATGTGCTCGGGCCGGGTGAAGTTGCGTGCCGGGTCGTACCAGCGGTCCCGGCTCCGCACCATCTGGTCGTTGAATCCCGTCCCGTAGGGGCCGGGATTCAACGTGGCGACCTGGATCCCGTACGGCGCAAGCTCGTTGGCCATCGATTCGGCGATGGCTTCGAGTGCGTGCTTGGACGCGGCATACGCTCCCAGGTAGGCGCCCGCGGTCAGGCCGGCGATCGAGGAGACGAAGATGATCCGGCCTCGCCCCCGCTGCACCATCCGCCGGACGATGCCCTGGGTCAGCGCGAGGGTCGCGAACACGTTGACGTCGAAGACCCGGCGGACCAGTTCGAGTGGAATCTCGGCGATCGGACCGCCCTCGCCGATCGCCGCGTTGTTCACCAGGACATCGATGTCCCAGTCGAACGCCGCCTGCCGATCGTCCTCGGACAGCAGATCGAGCTTCTCGACCCGTACGGGATGGCCCCGCGCCGCCGCCGCATCCTGGACCTCGGCGACCTGGGCGGGGTGATGCACGGCGGCGATCACGTCGTGACCGTTGGCCGCGAGCGCCAGCGCCGCGTCGCGGCCGAAGCCGGAACCCGCGCCGGTGATCAGAATGCACTTCCTCATCGCCCGGCTGCCCAACCTCTCCCACATCAGCACGCGACGGGCGTCGCGGCTCACTCATCGTCAGGCCCCGGTCGCGAATGGTGCAAGTCGGGCAAACCGGTTGGACGTCGGGGTCCGGCTCAGGTGCCGAGGATGCGCTGCTTCGCGGCGGCGAACTCGCTGTCGGACAGCACGCCCTGCTCGCGCAGGTCCCCCAGCCGCGCCAGCGCCGAGATCGCCTGGTCGTCCAGCGGCGGAGCTTCCGCAGCGGGCGGCTGCGCCTCGGCCACCGGCGCCGGGGGAGCGGTACCGGCCCGATCGGCCGCCTCCTGGGTCGCGGCGCGTTCCTGCTGGCGCGCGGCGACGCGCCCGCTGACGGCGGTCGCCGTTCCGGCCACCACGGCGGTGCGTGCGGCGGCGCCGATCAGGCCCGGGCGCCCGCCACGGGCAAGACGTCGGCCGATCATGAGACTGCTCCGTCCGAGGCGATGGCCAGAAGGTCCTGCTCGACCACCGAGGCGGGGACCTGCTCGTGAGCCACCAGCAGACCGCCCGCCGCCCGGATCGCTCGGGTGATCGAAGCGGACCGGCCACGAGAGTCAGTAGCGCTGTGCCTGGACGGCTCGGGGGGTCAAGGTCGCGTCGGTGTCCTTGGTGCTGAAGGCGATCGGGGATGCCTGCCGGCCCGGTTCGAGGTTCTCCGCTCCTACGACGGTGGTGTCCACCGTCGTCCCGGACGCGTCGACGAACTCGACTTTCACGGCGTAGGACGCCTTGCTCGCCGTGCTGTTGGTGATGGTCACCTTCGCCGCGTTGAGGCCGCCGGACGCGGTCTTGGGAATCCCGGTCAGCGTCACGTCGGACAGGGCGTTGCCGCTCCCCGAGACCGATGCCAGCGCGGCTCTCGCCGCAGCTGCGGCTCTGGAGCCCTCCGCCGAGACCGATGCTTCGAAGGAGGCCGCGGCGGCCGACGCCGAAGCGGCGGCAGCCGATACCGAGGCCTGTGCCGCCGACGCCAGCGAGGCCAGCGCGGACGGGGGTGATCCGGAGAACGAACCGGTGACGGGTGAGAACGACGACGCCCCGGCAGCAGGGGTCGACCCGCTGCTGCACGCCGACAGGCCGACCGCACCCGCCGCCATGAGGACCACGGCGATCACCACGTGGCACCGTCGACCGCTCCCGGCCCCGGCCGCTGGTGAGTGCGCACTGTCCACGGGTCCGCCCTGAGTCAGCAGCGCAGACCGTTCCCACGCCTCCTGCCCCCACACTCGCCCGGTTCGGGCAGTCGAGGCGACCCGCGCTGGTCCGTACGGGGTGACCGGGGCGGTGATGCCTTCAGCCGGCCTGGCCGCGCAGGTACCAGTCGCAGGTGGTGCGCGAGCCGTCCGGCAGTCCGATCCGGGCACGCCGGCCCAGGGCGAGCAGCCGGGAGGCATCGAGCAGCTTGCGCGGCGTGTCGTCGGGATGTCGCCCGGGGCCGTAGAGGTTGATCGGCGTGGCGGAGATCCACCGCAGCCCGTACCGGCGGCGCAGCGCCCGGATTTGCACGAGGCCGGCGACCTCGGTGATGGTAAGACCGTCGTGGGTGCGCTCCAACGGGCCGGTCAGCAGGGCCTCTTCGGGGATCGGCTGGGGCGTCGGACGGCCGATGGTGCGACAGGAAGAGATGACGCCCCGCCAGGGATGCCGTCACTCATGTGGCGCAGCGCAGTGCGCTGACGGTGCGTCAGGTATGTCGGCGGATCGCCCGGCTCCGTACTCCAAGGCGGTAATCCCGGCTCTCCCCGCCGCGTTGCGGAGCGGCTCGGGCGATACCGGTCCCGCATGCTGACACCCAGGACCGAATCGTGGAGAGAGACTCGTATGGGATCCAACAGCCGGCCTGCCGACCTGGGCCGCATCTGCATGGCCCGAACTGTGGGCAGGTACCGAGGAGAGGGGCTCGGCAACGAGATCTTCCCCTGGGCCAAGGCCTACCTCGCCAGCCGTGAACTGGGGTTCGGGCTCCTGCCACCTCCGTGGGGGCTCAACCGCCGCGGCTACTGGAAGGACTTCGGCACGTCGAGGCTGGACTGGTTCGGACATCGGGCCCTCCGCGCGGTGATGCCGACCGTGACCGTGACCGACGAGATGATCCGGTCCACCGGAGAGACCGACTACGGCGCCGCGATCCGGGTGCTGGACGCCGAGTTCGGCTGGTCGCAGCGCAGATCGCTCCTGCTGGTGCACCGCGGTATGTCCGGTGGTCTGCTCGGCATCGCGCGGTCCCGGAACTACTTCCGCAACACCCTGCTGGGGCGCCTGCCGCACGTGAGCCTCGAGGACCACCAGCCGGGCAGCGACCGCATCCATGTCGCCGTTCACGTGCGGCTGGGAGATTTCGAGGACACCACCGCGACCGGCCCCGGTCCCGGGGACACCAATGAGTCCCTGCCCGCCGAGTGGTACCGGTCCGTCCTGAGTGCGTTGCGCGAGCAGTTCGGCGAAATGCTGCATGTCGAGATCATGAGCGACGACCCGTCAAAGGCTGCTCGGCTGCTTCCCGAGTGGAGCCGGAGTATCGCCCGCCCGCGTCGTACGCTCGAGGACCTCTCGGTCATGGCGGCGGCGGATCTGCTGGTCTGTTCGATCTCGACCTTCTCCATGCTCGCGGCGTTCCTCTCCGATGCGCCGTACATCTGGTTCCGCCCCCATCTGGACGAGAGCGAAGGATTCCTGAGCATCTGGGGGTTCAGGCCGGAGCAGCGGACCGGCCGGACGGCGGCGAACATCCGGCAGGAGCAGCGGGACCCGTCCGGCATGCCGGCCCGCGGAGCGGCGATGGGAATGGGCGATGACGTACCGGCCTGGCTGGCCGACTACCTGAGAATGCGAGTCGCTCTCAGAAGGCGAAGCGCCGACCTGATTCACTTCGGGGCGATCCCGAAGAGCTCTGAAACAGTGTTCACCCCAAGTGGTCCATGACCTTTGGGTACCGTCCGGCCGTCCGAACCGACGCCGCGCTCGCCGGCAGCCGGTCGGTCAGTTCCTCTCCTGCGCGGCCCGGAGCTGGTCGGCCTCCACCCGTAGTTCGGCGAGCAGCTCCTCGGCGCTGCCGACGGTGGTGGTCCGGAGCATCGCGACGCCGATCTGGCGTGCCAGCGCGGGGCCGTCGACCGGGCGGATCGCGATGTCCTCCCGGGGGTTGCCGAGCCCGAGACGCGGGACGAGTGCCACCCCGATGCCTGCGGCGACAAAGCCCTGCAGCACGCCGTAGTCGTCGGTGCGCATGACGTGGACCGGTGCGAAGCCCTCCTGTGCACAGGCCCAGTTGAGCAGGCGGTCGCACGGGTCCCAGTCGGTGGTTCCCATGATCCAGCCGTCGTCGCGGAGAGCGGTCAGGGGGACGCGTTCGAGCGCCGCCTGCGGATGGTCGGCGGGGAGGACGAGAAACAGCGGATCCTCGAGGAGCGGATGGACGGCGAACTCCTCCTCCAGGTCGAGGCGGTCGCCGGGCTGGGAGAAGACCAGGGCGAGGTGCAGCTCCCGGGAGCGGAGTCCGGCCAGCAGGGTGGGGAGCTCGCCCTCCCGGAGGGAGATGTGGACTCCGCGCTGGTGCAGCCTTCTGACGGCAGGTGGGAGCAGCAGGGCGCCGGCGGTGGGGAAGGTGCCGACGCGCAGGGAGGCGGTGCCGCGTTTCACCAGGCCGCGGACCTCCTGTTCGGCGAGGCGGACGCGTTCCAGCACCGCCTCGGCATGGGGGAGGAGCGACTCCCCGACCTCGGTGAGGCTCGCTCCGCGCGGGCCGCGGTGGAACAGCGGAGCGCCGAAGTGGGACTCGAGCGTGGCGAGGTGGTGGGTGATGGTGGGCTGTGTGTAGCGAAGCGCCCG
Source organism: Kitasatospora atroaurantiaca (assembly GCF_007828955.1). Lineage (NCBI taxonomy): Bacteria > Bacillati > Actinomycetota > Actinomycetes > Kitasatosporales > Streptomycetaceae > Kitasatospora > Kitasatospora atroaurantiaca. The sequence continues at coordinate 7,559,076 of NZ_VIVR01000001.1, forward strand.
CGCGGCGGCGGCGAGCGAGCCTTCACGGGCGATGGCGCGCAGGACCTGGAGATGGCGGAGCTCGAGCATGGGCGATCCAGTCTGGCGGGGGAGGCTCGCTATAGATTATCTATGCAGCAAGCCGGAGAGCTGCAGGAATCATCTTCACCCGCCTGAGCGACCTGGCGCGTGCCGAACGGCGAGGCGGCGGCCGGGCGGTGGGTTTCTGCGGCAAGGTGGCCCTCGTGCGAAGCCTCCGAACCTGGGCCGCAGTCGGCGTGGCCACCGCTCTCGCCGTCCTGGGCACCGCCTTTGCCGCTCCTACTCGGGTGGTCACGGTGTCCGCGTTCGCCGCGGGGCCCGCCGAGGCCGCGCTCGCCCGGCTGCTGCCGGACCACGCCGCCCAGTTCACCCTGGAGCCGGTGGCCAGGCCGGCCGCCGGTGACTTCTTCGCCGTGTCCGGCAGCGCCGGAGACGTCCACGTCCAGGGGACCAGCCCCGCCGTCCTGCTCAGCGGCGTCAACTGGTACCTGAAGTACACCGCCAAGGTGGACATCGGCTGGCCGGGCGCCAGCACCGCGCGGCTCCCGGCCACCCTCCCGGCCCCATCCGGGACCGTCCGGCAGTCGGCCACCGTCCCGCACCGCTTCGCGCTCAACGACACCGACGACGGCTACTCGGGCGCGTACCGCGACTGGGCCTCGTACGAGAAGCAGATCGATCTGCTCGCACTCCACGGCGTCAACGAGGTCTTCCTCCAGATGGGTGCCGACGCCGCCTACTACGCCGCCTTCCAGGAGTTCGGCTACTCCACGGCCGAACTCCGGTCCTGGATCCCCGGCCCCGCCCACCAGTCCTGGTGGCTGATGCAGAACATGTCCGGCTTCGGCGGCCCGGTCACCGAGCGGCTCATCGACGGCCGCGCCGCCCTGGGTCGCAGGATCGCCGACCGGCTGCGTTCGCTCGGCATGACCCCGGTCCTCCCCGGCTACTTCGGCACCGTCCCACCGGAGTTCGTCGCCAGGAACCCGACCGGCCGGGTCGTCCCGCAGGGCGGCTGGGTCGGCTTCGCCCGGCCCGACTGGCTGGACCCGCGCAACGCGATGTACCCGACGGTGGCCGAGGCCTTCTACCGCCACCAGCGCGAGCTGTTCGGCGACTCGACGATGTACAAGATGGACCTGCTGCACGAGGGCGGCACCGCCGGTGACGTACCCGTCCCGGACGCGGCCAGGGCCGTGATGAACGCTCTTCAGACCGCCCACCCCGGCGCCACCTGGGTGCTCCTCGGCTGGCAGAACAATCCGTCCACCCAGGTCATCGACGCCGTCGACAGGAGCAGGCTGTTCGTCGTGGACGGCCTGTCCGACCGCTACGACGACCTCGACCGCGAGAAGGCCTGGCACGGCACGCCCTACGCCTTCGGCACCATCCCGAACTTCGGCGGCCACACCAGCATCGGTGCCAACACGACCGTCTGGGCCGGCCGCTTCGACCAGTGGCGCACCAAGCCGAACAGCGCTCTGCAGGGCATCGCCTACCTCCCCGAGGGCACCGGCGGCAACCCGGCCGGCTACGAGCTGTTCGCCGAACTCGCCTGGCGTACGGTCCCGGTGGATCAGCACGCCTGGTTCGCCGACTACTCCGCCCGCCGGTACGGCGGTGCCGACCCGCACGCCGCCAAGGCCTGGGAGCTGCTGCGACGCGGCCCCTACAGCACGCCGTCCGGCAGCTGGAGCGAGCCGCAGGACAGCCTCTTCACCGCTCGCCCGAGCCTCACCGTGGCCACGGCGGCGTCCTGGGGCCCGGACTCGATGCGCTACGACCCCGCCACCGTCCAGCAGGCGCTCGCCGAACTGCTCCAGGTGGCACCGGAGTTGCGCAGTACCGACGCCTACCGCTTCGACCTGGTGGACGTGGCCAGGCAGGCGCTCGCCAACCGCAGCCGCAGCCTGCTCCCGCTGCTCAGAGCGGCGTATGACGCCAAGGACCTCACCGCCTTCCGCGGGCACGCCACCGAGTGGAAGAACGACCTCATCCTGCTGGACCGGCTGCTCGCCACCGACTCCCGTTTCCTGCTCGGCCCGTGGTTGGAGGCGGCCAAGTCGTGGGGCAGCACGGACGCGGAGCAGGCCGCCGTGGAGTACGACGCCCGTTCCATCCTCACCACCTGGGGCACCCGCTCAGGCAGCGAGTCCGGTGGGCTGCACGACTACGCCAACCGGGAGTGGTCGGGGCTGGTCTCGGAGTTCTACGCCGTGCGGTGGACCACGTACCTCGACGCGCTCGACGCCGAGCTGGCGTCCGGGAAGGCGGCCGCGGCGATCGACTGGTTCGCCACCGAGGACGCCTGGAACCGGCAGCGCGAGGCCTATCCCGTCCAGCCCTGGGGCGACCCCGTGGCCCAGGCGGCGCTGGTGCACGACGCCCTGCCGGTGCCCGCCCGGCCGGGGCCGGTCACCGGCGTCGGCGGTAGCTGCGTCGACATTCCCAACAGCAACTCCACCAGTGGCACCGGACTCCAGCTCTTCCAGTGCAACGGCACGGCCGCCCAGACCTGGACGCTCGCCGGTGACGGCACCCTGCGGGCCCTCGGCAAGTGCATGGACGTGCGCAGGGGCGCCGTCACGGCGGGCACCGTCGTCCAGCTCTGGGACTGCAACGGCACGCCCGCCCAGTCCTGGATCGCACGTGCCGACCGCACCCTGCAGAACACCAAGTCCGGACTCTGCCTGGACGCCGAGGGCGGCAGCAGTGCCAACGGCACCCGGCTGCTGGTCTGGACATGTACGGCGAGCGCCAACCAGCAGTGGCAGCTGCCCGGTTGAGACCGGGCAGCTGCCACTGTCCTGCGAGCCGCTCGCTCAGCGGGCCGTCGTGACGGTTGCACCCTTCACGAACGCACTCTTCTCGAAAGCGCTGAGGCCGTTGGCCCACAGCGAGTCCACCCGGCGCTTCTCGTTCGCGTTCGGGTAGGGGTTGGTGCAGGACGTGCCGGGCCCGCCGCCGGACATCAACTCACTGCAGGGGCCCGAGTAGTGGTCCGGCAGGCCGAGCACGTGGCCGGTCTCGTGGGCGGTGACGCGGACGGAGTTGTACTGCTGGTTCTGCGCGTAGTCGAGGAAGATGTACCCCTGACCGTGGCCGTCGGTGCTCGCGTACGAGCCGCGCGAGTCGTTGCCCTCGTAGTACCGGAAGTCGGCGTTGCTGCCGGCCCGGAGCTGGACGTTGCGCTCGGAGCCGTTCCAGATCTGTGCGCTACGGGCTATCTGGTTGGCGAACGAGGGTGCGCGGCTGGCGTCGTAGGTGACGACGACCGTCCTGAGGAAGGGGGTCGCGGCCTGCTTGGCGAGCGCGGACTTCATCACGGCCTGGTAGAAGGCCTGGTTGTCCGCCTGCTCGGCGGCCGTTCCGACGTACGACGACGCGGCGTACTGCTGGTGGGGAGCAGTGGCGGGCGTGGCGGCGGACGCGGGCGCGGCGGCGAGTCCGGTCGCCAGGGCGAGCCCGACCGTCATCGACAGCGCAGTCATGGAGCGTTTCATGTGGGGGACTCCAATTCGCGAGCCCCACGGCCCGGGGGATTCGACGGCCGTGGGACACCGGATGAATCGTTGATGCACAGAGCTTCATCCACTCCGGCGGGCGAGCGGATGATGTCAACCGGTGATAGCTGCGCTCAATACCCCCGTGGGCAAGGCGTCTTGGTATATGACATGTCCCTGGCTAATGTCCTCGTGGCGCCGTTATGCTCCGTCCGTGGAGCTCGACGTGAGACATCTCCGTGTGCTGTGCGCGATCGCCGACAACGGCAGCATGCGAAAGGCGGCGCTGCAGCTCGGCATGACCCAGCCGTCCCTCACCACCCAGCTGCACCGTATCGAAAGGTCCATCGGCGGCGAGCTGTTCACCCGCGAGCGGACCGGCAGCCGGCCCACCGCGCTCGGTCATTCGGTGCTGTCCCGGGCCCGGCCCATCATCACCGAGATGGCTGCGCTGGTGACCGCGGCCCGCCATGAGGCGGGCGGCGCCGAGAAGAGACGTTTACGCATCGGAAGCGTCGGCAGCCGGGCCGTCGCCGCCTGGCTGCGCCGGGTCCACGAGCGGCTGCCCGACACGGACACCACGATCCACATCGACATCTCGGCCAACGCCCTCCTGCGCATGGTCGCGGCGAACCAGCTCGACATCGCTTTCGTCCACGAGAGCGAGGGCTTCCCGCTCCGCGTACCGGCCGACGCGGAGCACCGCGTCCTGCTGGCACGCGAGCCGCAGTTCGTCGCGCTGTCCGTCGGACATCCGGCCGCCGCGCTGTCGGTGGTCCGCCTCGCGGATCTCGCCGACGACACCTGGATGGTGGACCCGACGGCGGACCACGAGTACGCGGCGATGCGCCGCGTCTTCACCGAGGCCGGGCTGAACCCGCGCGTGGTGCAGGTCCGCGACAACGCGACCGCCGCCGAGCTGGTGGCCTCCGGAGAGGCCGTCCGCCCGTGCCAGCCCACCTCGGTCGCCGCCGCCGGCACCGTCGTCCGCCCCGTCCACGGCGACCCCCTCGCGGTCCGCCTGCTGCTCGCCTGGAGACCGAGAGCACTGAGCGCGGCCGCTCTGGACGCGCTCTACACCGACCTCCGCTCGGCCTACCTCGACCTGGCGCGCGTCAACCCCACCTATCTGGCCTGGCTGCTGCGGAACAACCGCACCCTGCACCACCTTCTCGGGCCGCTCCGCCGGTAGGCGGCGCAGCTGGTTGCACTGTCCGGGGGCGCGTGGGGGTACCCCCGGCCGAAGGCTGGGGGAGAACTGCGCGAGGTGGGAGGGCACACGCCGTTGCCTTCCGATGTCGCGCAGTTCCCCGGGCCCCTGGGGATGCCCCGGGATGCACGATCCTGATCGATTGCCGCCCTCAGCGGGCGACCTGCCAGGACAGCCGGTCGGTGAGGGAGCTGCGCAGGGCCGGGTCGATGACGGCGGGGGTCGGGTCGGTGGCCAGGGCGGTGAGGCGGTGGCGCAGGCCCTTCGGGCCGGTGAGGCCGAGGGAGGAGATGCTGATCGTGGTGCGGCCCGCGAGTTCCCGGGCCTCCCTGCCGTCGACGTACCAGCGCAGCCGGGTGCCGGGAGCGGGCAGGTCCACGGTGAGCCGGTCGCCCTGCCTGAGGAGGGTGGTGGTGGGCGTGGCGCTGGCCAGCACCGAGGCGTAGCGGTAGAAGCCCGCGATCATCGCCTCGCGGCCGGGGAGGTTGAACTCATGGCCCAGCGATCGCATGATCGAGTTGTCGGTCGGCCGGTAGATCCCGAGCGGGTAGTAGCCGCCGCCTTCGTAGGCGCCGACGGTACCGCCGTCGGGGGAGGTGCGACCGAGCCAGCGGTACCACTTGGCGTGCGTGCGGCGCATCTGATCGGCGGTCAGCTTCGTCGTGTTGGCTTCCGCCGGCTCGTCCCCGTCGTAGGTGCCGTAGCCGTCGTAGGAGTACTCGTCCGCGAGCTTGCCGAGCGAGTGCCCCGTCTCGTGGACGGCTATCTGGCCGGACAGGGCGTTGCCACCGGCGACGGTGGCTATGCCGGAGTAACCCAGCGGGGAGACGATGTCGTTGTAGCCGGCGCCGCCGTACTTGGCGCTGTTGGCGACGACGATGACGAGATCCGCCTGAGGGGCCTTGGCTGCGTACCGCTCCACCGCCGCGGTGTCGACGCACAGCAGGCGCTCGACGCCGTCGCACCAGAAGTACGAGCCGAGGGCGGTGTCGCGGACGGTGGACTGCGCCGGGTCCCCGGAGACGCCCGACTGGGCGGAGACGGCCTCCACGGCCCAGACGTTGAACAGGCCGCGGTAGGTCGCATAGGGCTCGACGGCGGTGATCTCCTGCCACTTCGCGGCGGCGTCGGCGTGGAACTTCCCCTGCTCGTCCGCGGTGTAGCCGTCACCGATGACGACCACGTCGAGTTTGGCGTCGGTGCCGCCGCTCCGCACGATCGAGGTGACGGCGCCGTCGGCACCGGCGGCCCGGGGCGCGCGCCCGGCGGAGGCGAACGGTGAGGCCGCCGGGACTCGGGCGCGGCTGATGCTGCCGTCCTCGCCGAAGACCTCGACCTGGTGACCGGCCGAGCCCGGGCCCGGACCGGCCGGGTCGGCGGGAGCGGTGGCGGCCACGGCGACGGGCGCGGTGCCGGTGCCGAGCGCCGCCAGGGCGGTGGCGGCGGCCAGGGCCAGGGTGGTGAGTCTTCCGCTGCGCACGGTACAACCTCCGGGTGAGGGATGATGGGTCGAGATTAAGTTGACGGTTAATCAGACTTAAGTGCTGAGTTAATGTAGGGCACCTCTACGCCTCCGGCAATGGGGCGGGAAGAATGGCGAGCTCGCGCGGAAGGAAGCAAGCCATGACCGAGGGGAAGGGCCCGGACGACATCGGGCAGCGTGTCCAGAGACTCCGGCGGGAAAGGGGCTTGACGCAGCGCAAGCTCGCCGAGCCCGCCTACACCGCCGCCTACGTCTCCACGCTGGAGGCCGGCCGGGTCCGCCCCTCCGAGGCCGCGCTGCGACATCTCGCCGAACGTCTCGGCGTGACCTACGACGAGCTCGCCACCGGCCGCCCCGCCCACCTGGACACCGAGCTACGGCTCGCCCTGACCGAGGCCCACAGCGCCCTCGCGGCGGGCGACACCGCCGTCGCGGCCGAGCAGTTCGCCGCCTGCCTGGCAAGCGCCACCCGGCACGGCGTCGAGACCGTACAGCCGGCGGCCCTGCTCGGCCTCGGCGAGTGCGCGCTGGAGAGCGGGCAGCTCGACGAGGCCCGCGAGCACTTCGAGGCGGCCGAGCGGCTGTTGGCCGAGGAGCCGCTGCCGCGCCGCGCCGCCGCCATCCGAGGCCGGGCCGTCGCCCACCTGCTCGCGGGCGAACTACGCTACGCCTGTTACCTGTTGGAGACCGCGATCGACCAGCTCAACGCGGGCGGTCTGCACGATCCGGACGCGTTGCTGCTGCTCTACTCCGCCGCCATCGGCCCCTACATGGACATGGGCGCACACGCCCGCGCCGCCCAGGCGGCCGAACTCGCCCTCGCGCTCGCCCCCGGCGCCACCGACCCCGCGCTCGTCGCCGGGCTGCACCGAAGCGTCGCGCGGACCCTGATCGCCGAGGGCCGCACCGCCGAGGCGGACGTCTCCCTGGCCAAGGCCCAGGAGCTGTACCAGCGGCTGCGGCTCAGTTCGGACCTCGCCAAGTGCCACTGGATGCGCGGCTACGTCCACGCGCAGGCCGGTGACCTGGAACGGGCGGAACGCGAACTGTGCACCGCCCGCGACATGCTGGCCTCTCAGCACGCCGTGCTCTTCACCCACCAGGTCGAGGTCGAGCTCGCGGACGTGCTGCGCCGCCGTGGCCGCGACCGGGAGGCCGGCGAACTGCTCAGCAGTCTTCTGAACCGCATCGGCCCGGACCGCGGCGCCGTCCACGCCGCCGGAGCGCACCGGCTGCTCGGGCTCATTGCCGAGGACGGGGGCGAGCCGGAGCTCGCCGAGGAGCACTACGTCAGCGCCCTGTCCCTGCTCGAACGCGCGGGAGCGGCCGGAGACCTCGCCGACCTGTGCCGGCTGCTGGGCGATCTGCTGCGTCGTACCGGCCGGGTCGAACTGGCCCTGGACGTGTACCGCACCGGACTCGGCCACCGGGCGGCCCCGGGCACGACGACGCTGGGGCCCGCCCCCGCGAACCCCCCGGTGCCGCCGGGCAGCCTCGGCCGGCCTCTCCCGACCCGCACACCGGACCAGTCCCGGTAGGCCTCGGCGGCCATCCGGGTCGCCCGCCCGGCGGCCACTCGGATGGCAAGCAGAAGGTGCGGGGAGCGCGCCGTCGCCGGAAGGTCGGCAGATGAGGGGTTTCGGCCCCCGGTCCCGGAATCGCGGAATCCGGCGGAGGGCTCGAGGTGAGGCCCCGTCCCCTCGCCGCGGTTCGGAGCGTGCCGAGGTAGGGCGAAAGGAGCGGCGATGCCTCCGACCCGGCCGGCCCCGGTGCGGCGTGGTGCGGTCGGCTCCGCGGCTCTGGGCGCTGTGACGCCGGTCTGCCTTCTGCTGGCGCTCACGGCCTCGGCGGCGGTCACCTGGTTCACGCTCGGCAGGCCGGCCGACCGGCAGCGGCTCGACACCCTCACCGCAGGCCGGGGGACCCCGGTACCGGGGATGGCACTGGACCTGCTCGGCGCCGGCGCCGCGACGGGCGGCAGGCTCGTGCTGACGCTGGCGGCGCTCGCCGCCGTCGCGGGGATCAGCGTCCTGGTCGCCCGGAACAGACCGTCCGACGCGCCCGTACTGGTCCCGGCCGCCGCGCCGGCCGCGAGCGCCGTACTGATCAGCGCCGAGTTACGAGGCTCCGCGGTCGACGCGGTGCTCGGCCTGTGCTGTCTGGCACTCGTGCTGACGGACCTGCTCGCCGGCGGCCGGGGCCGAAGACGGATACCCGGCGGCGTTCCGCTGGGCGTCGCGATGACGGTCCAGCCCGCGCTGGTCCTCTTCGCGGTGCTGCTGTGGTGCACGCACTCACGGCGGCGAGCCCTGACCGCCGTCGCGGTCACGCTCGGGCTGGACGCGATCGCCTGGGCCGCCCGGCCCGCCGGGACCATCCGGTACTGGCAGCATCTCGCCGACCCGGCGGTCGTGCCCGTCGCCGACCTCGGGGACCAGTCGGTGCTCGGGGCCCTGCTGCGCCTGGGGCTGCACGAACTGCCGCTGCTGAGTGCCTGGCTCGCGGCGGCGATCGTGGTCGGCGTCCTCGCCCTGCGACGCGGTGCGGCCTTCGCAGCGGACGGCCAGCGGCTGCTGGCCGCCGGGCTGGTCGGCTGCGCGGCCGTGGTCGCGGCCCCCGTCGTCCAGCCCGCCGAGCTCGGCTGGCTGCTGCTCGCGGCGACCGGCCGGGTGGGGCGACGGCCGGAGGACCGGGCGCTCTGGCCGATCGTCGCGGCCACCGCCGCACTGCTGCCCAGCCAGGCGCTGGACCCGCGGATCGAGCCGGTCACCGGCTACCTGCTGCTCAACGCCCCGACGCTGACCGCCGCGGCGGCCGCCGCCGTGCTGCCGTTCCGCCGCCGGGCCGACCCCCTGTGGCGGGTGCGCCGTACGCCCGGGCCGACCCCGCAACACCCCCTGGGTCGTTCCTACCTGCCGCTGCTGCCGGCGGTGCTGCGCCCGGTCTCCCGGCCCAACCTGCTGCTGGAGCTGCTGCTGATCCAGGTGGGTTATGGCATCTACACCACGATCCGCAATGCCGCGCCGGACCGGGTGGCCCTGTCGGTCGAGCACGCACGGGAGATCTACCGGTGGGAGCAGGCCGTGCACCTCGACATCGAACAGACGCTCAACGCCTGGGCCCTGCAGTACGACTGGCTCCTGGACGTGATGCTGGACTTTTACAAGCTCATGCACTTCACCAGCGTGCTGAGCGTCCTGATCTGGCTCTACGTGCGCCATCCCTCGCGCTACCGCACGGGCCGGACCGTCCTGTTCGCCACCACCGGCCTGGCCCTGCTCGGCTTCTGGGGCCTGCCGCTCGCCCCGCCCAGGCTCACCCCGGGCCTCGGGTTCCGGGACAGCCCGGTGAGCAGCCCCGACTCCGCCCCGCTCGGGGCGTTGACCTCGCTGACCAACCAGTACGCCGCGATGCCCTCACTGCACATCGCCTGGGCCGTGTGGTGCACGCTGGTCGTCGTCACGACCACACGCAGTCCATGGGCCCGGATCCCGGCGGTGCTGTATCCGGTGGTCACCCTCTTCGTCGTCCTCACCAGCGCCAACCACTGGCTGCTGGACGCGGTGGGAGGCGCCCTGGTGCTCGCGGTCGGGTGCCTGGTCCAGTACCTGCTCACC